>DVNN01000049.1 GCA_018714325.1 Candidatus Pelethocola excrementipullorum | reverse complement strand
AGACAGATTAATATCATATGGATAATCCGATATCTTCATCACAAAGTCTTCCACGTCCTCTTTACGCGGTATTACTACATGTATAGTAAACATATAAATCACTCCTTTTCAAAATCAACACCCCACCATACATTTAAGAGTGTTTCCATTCAAATGGTGAAATATACCATCTCCATATCTTCAAAGCTTATAAATCATCTTATACCAGACCGCTCCTCCATGATTGGAGTCTGCCTTATGCAAAAACTCATAGCCAATTCGCTCATAGAAGGGAATCATATGCTCTTTACAGGTTAATATGACCGCCTTTTTTCCACGCTCTTTGGCACTTTTAATCATATGGCACATCAAGGCCTGCCCCACTCCCATCCCCCTGTGGGAAGGCAGTGTATTCAGACCAAAGATCATCTGATACGCTCCATTTTCATCATGCTTGCTGCTGTCATGGTATAAATCATCACTTAAATCATCGCTGTCAGCAACACATCCATTGCAAAATCCAATCAACTGGCCATCTTCGGACTCGGCCACAAAGAAACTGTTCCTGCAGGTTTGATATCGCTCCACAAATTCCGAATAAGATGCCGCCTCTGCTGCGGGAAAACAGGCCGCTTCAATCTCCGCAACGACCTTTAAATCAGACTCGGCCACCGGTCGAATCCGATATTTACCACCATTCATGTAAGTCCCCTTCTTGGCCGCTTTCAGCTTCTGATATATAGCGGCTACCGGAAGCCCCACCACATTGTTATAGTCTCCGCAGATCCGCTCAACGAATTTGGCCGACAACCCCTGTATTCCGTAAGCGCCCGCCTTATCCATGGGTTCTTTGCTGCCTACATAATCCTGGATCTCCTCCACTGACATCCCATAAAATGTCACATCCGTCTTCTCATAAAAAGTCTCTTCCCTCAGAATCTCTTCTTTGGATTTCCAGATCAAGGTAACCCCGGTATAGACTTGATGGGTATTCCCCTGCAACTCCTTTAGCATCTCCACCGCCTGGGATTCGTCCACAGGTTTTCCTAATATCTTTCCATGAACAGCCACAATTGTGTCCGCTCCCAGTACGACACAGTCCTCATCCAGCCTTCCTGCCACATCTTCACACTTCTGCCTGGACAACTCCTGCACCACTTCCTGGGGAATTGTAGTGGTAATTCTCTCCTCAACCAAGCTGGGCACCACCCTGCAGGATATCCCCACCTGCTCCAACAGATTCTTCCGTCTCGGTGATGCCGATGCTAAAATAATCTCTATCATATTCATCTTCCTCTCAGAAATCGTGTATCCAACTATTCCCGCCATAGTAACGACAAAATTCCATCCCTTTCCCATTGAAATATGGAAACATCCAGACCGACAGAATATTTCGATGGGAAAATGATGGAATTTTGATTGATAATACAAGCAGAGCGATAAGCCGGGTTATGTCGTGTGTAATCATCTATCCAGAGCTGTCGTCGCCAACAGCTTCGAGCGACCCACCTAAAAGCGTGACGGGCAGCCACATAGCTTTTATTCGGTCTTGCTTCGGATGGGGTTTACATGGCTCCTTCTGTTACCAGAAGGACGGTAGTCTCTTACACTGCCTTTCCACCCTTACCTGCCGGCGAACCAACAGGCGGTATATCTCTGTTGCACTATCCTTGGAGTCACCTCCACCGGACGTTATCCGGCATCCTGCCCTGCGAAGCCCGGACTTTCCTCACCTGACGCCTTTCGGCATATGTCAGCCGCGATTACATACTCTACTTGTATTCCAATAATTTATTATATTAACATGAATTTTCTATTTTGTCTAGACATCAAAGCAACTATTGCCCACAAATTCCCGCAGAATAGAGTTTTGGGGAATATCCTCACTGGGAACCCCAACGAAATAATCCAAAAACTTCAAAAGTCGTTTGGCTTCCATATATTCCGGAGCATCTTCGGGAATCTGAAATAGTATGGGCTCCGCATATAGCTTCAGGACAGCCAGTTCATAAATCAACGCAGAATTAAACATCACATCCGCCTCTTCCTGGAATGGGAAAATATTTCGATTTTCTCCCCTCCGCACCGAATTCCACATGGCGATTGTGGCCTGTGCACTGGTGCCGCGGGTCCGGTTATCCCTTACCATGCGGCGGATCAGCCTGCCATCCGTGGTCGGAATCCGATTGTGTTCATCCACATTCAACTGCGTCAGGGCACTGATATAAATCTTGAACTTGCTCTCCTTTGGCAGCATATGGCTGACTTTATCATTTAATCCATGTATGCCTTCCAGGACCAGAATATCATCCTCTCCCAGCTTGAGAAATTCTCCCTTATACTCCCGTTTTCCTGTGACGAAATTATATCGTGGCATCTCCACCTGCTCTCCATTGAGTAATGCGGTCATCTTTTGGCTGAACAGCGCAATATCTATGGCTTCCACACACTCAAAATCGAACTCTCCATTCTCATCCTTTGGCGTATCCACCCGATTCACATAAAAGTTATCCATGGCAATAGGATGAGGTTTCAGCCCGTGAACGGCCAGTTGAATGGAAAGGCGGTGGGAAAATGTGGTCTTGCCCGAAGAAGAAGGACCGGCGATCATAACGAATTTCACGTGTCCCCGCTCCACGATTTGATCTGCAATCTTAGAAATTCTTTCCTCCTGCAGCGCTTCCGAAATCAGCATCACTTTCTTCATGCCACCTTTACTGATGCATTCATTCAAATCGCCTACCGTATCCACACCAAGACGCTGGCTCCAGCGTTCTGACTCCTGCTGAACCTTAAAAATCTTCGGAGAAGGTTCCAAAGGAGGAAGCACGGTTGGATTATCTCTTTTTGGCATCTGCAATACAAGTCCTTCATCATAGGGATAAAGGTCAAAATACTTCAAATATCCGGTGTGCCACACCATGAATCCATAGTAATAATCTTCAAAATCCGCAAGACTGTATATATTCACCCTGGAGCTCCGACGATACCGAAACAGCCTTTCCTTATCCTCCATCCCATGTCTGGCAAACAATTCCCGTGCCTCATTGGTACTGACACTTCTCTTCATAATCGGTATTTTCTGTTCCACCAGTTCCTTCATATAGGCCTTCACCTCGGAAAGAAACGCTTCATCCAGTGTTACATTGCCCTTGATTGTATAGTAATATCCAGAACCGATGGTATAATGCAGAACAACTTTCTCAACGTTCTCATGGCCTGCCACGTGGTAGACAGCCTTTAAAAGCAATAAGGTCATACTGCGTTTATACGCCTTATTCCCGATACTGTCCGTGAGGCTCACCGGTTCCAGGCGGCAGTCTTCTTTCAAGGTCTTATGAAGTTCACGAAGCCGTCCATTGGCAAACACCAGAATCGTGGGCAATTCCTGCTTCGCATCATATTCTTTCAGAATCTCACCATAAGACGTTCCCTCTGGATAAGATTTCTTACTATCGCCAATTATTACCTGGTACATCTTCTGTTCCATCTCTGATACCCCCTTCTTATCTTCTTTATAGTATACGTAATCCGCCCCCTCAAATGAATGTAAAGTTTTGGGCATCCCAAATAGAATTAGGGACACCCAAAATAGTTCAAAGCATTATCTATCAATTCTTTCTTCGCTCTGATTTCCTCCATACGCCTGGCAGCCCCTGTGCTTTCTACCTTCATAAGTTCCTGGGACAGCCGTTGTGCTCCATCTAATTCATACTTCATATATCGATATAAGATGGGATGCTGCTTCTTCAGAATACAGGGGCCATATTCTAACTCTTCATCCGTCAAAGGCCTCATGGAACCATGAACAGCCTTTATCACGGGGTAGAACTTCCCGTCCTCAAACACCATATCTTCATCCGTTATCTCATACCCGTGCTCCTGAAGATAAAGGCGCATATGCCCGACCTCTGACTGTGGCTCCAGAATAAACTCCTGGATGCCCATTAGCACAGCCGCCCCATCTTCCAGTATGCGTTCCATCAAAGGTCCGCCCATGCCTGCAATCACAAGGGTATCTCCCTCCCCCTCACGGAGAGCTGCCACACCATCTGACAGACGGGTTTCTATGTAGGGGGAAAGGCCATGCTGTTCTATATTAGATTGAGCCCTGAGAAGTGGGCCTTTGTTGATATCCATGGCGATGGCTCCGGGAATCACACCCTGCTCCACCAACCAGATGGGAATATAGCCGTGGTCACAACCCACATCCACCACCCGGTTTCCTTTCGTAACCATATTGGCTATCACTGCTAATCGTTCTGATAACTGCATCGTCCTATTCCCTATCAATCCAGATAATCCTTCAGTTTTCTGCTGCGGCTTGGATGTCTCAGTTTACGGAGTGCTTTAGCCTCGATCTGACGGATTCGCTCTCTTGTGACATTGAACTCCTTACCTACTTCTTCCAATGTTCTGGCGCGGCCATCGTCCAAACCAAAACGAAGACGCAAAACCTTCTGCTCTCTCTCCGTCAAGGTTCCCAGTACATCCTCCAGCTGTTCTTTCAACATAGTAAATGCTGCAGCATCGGCAGGAACCGGAACATTGTCGTCCTGAATAAAGTCTCCCAGATGGCTATCTTCCTCTTCACCGATTGGCGTTTCCAGGGAAACCGGTTCCTGAGAGATTTTAAGTATCTCACGAACACGCTCCACTGACATACTCATCTCTTTTGCAATTTCTTCCGGGGTAGGTTCACGCCCTAACTCCTGAAGCAGCTGTCTGGAAACTCTGATTAGTTTGTTGATGGTCTCTACCATATGAACCGGAATTCGGATGGTACGGGCCTGGTCGGCGATGGCACGTGTGATCGCCTGGCGAATCCACCAGGTTGCATAGGTGGAGAATTTATAACCCTTTCGGTAGTCAAACTTTTCCACCGCTTTTATCAAGCCTAAGTTTCCTTCCTGAATCAGATCCAGGAACAACATACCTCTTCCCACATACCGCTTCGCTATGGAAACCACAAGACGCAGATTCGCCTCAGCCAGCCTCTTCTTCGCCTCCTCGTCCCCTTTCTCCATCCTCTGAGCAAGATCAATCTCTTCATCAGCAGTCAAAAGTGGAACCTTGCCGATCTCCTTCAGATACATACGTACGGGATCTTCAATGCTGATACCTTCCGGCACTGAGAGGTCAATTGTCTCCATATCCACTTCTTCTTCTTCTTCCATAGGCGCTTCATCATCTGGTAATAGAAGAAGGGTTTCGTCATCACTATCAGTTTCATTTTCAGAAATTCTCAACACATCGATATTCTTTGCATCCAGATATTCAAATACGCTATCCATCTGCTCTGCATCCAAAGGCATGTCCTTGAAAAAATCATTTATTTCCTTGTATTCCAGAACATTTTTTTTCTTTTTCGCTAAATCTTCCAGACCTCTCAATTTTTCCAAGAATTTCTCTTTATCGAATTCCATAGATGTTCCATCCTTCCATATCTTGTTTATATTTTATCCTTAGTCAAAGGAAATATGCAAAATAATACCGCTTTCCTTCCAGTTTTCCAATGCTTTCTTATCACGCATTAAATCCTGCAGGCCTTTCATATCCGTGGGGTCCAGATGAGAAGATCGATATGCTATGCTATGCTCTTTCATATTACAGATTACATCAGTCAAAGCCCGCTTTCTTTCTTCATCTGTTTCCAGGGGTATCGTCGCATTGAAAAGAGCTGTCACTTCTTTCTGCTCTTCACTATCCACAAAGTGGTTGAGCAGTTTCGCCGGATTGATCTGGCCCTGATCATACTGTTCATAAATCATCTCCGCTACTTTGTGATAAAGCCCGGTGGTAAAATCCTCCGGTCCTATGTAACTTGTGATCTGTTCCATGATTCCAGGATAAGAAGTAATCCAGGTCAGCATCAATTTCTGAGCCTTCTCAATACCGCTTTCCTTTTCTCTGTTGGACTGAATCCCTGATTTTGGCCGTCTCACCTCTGTGATGCCCGCCCCTTTCAGCGCCAGCTTATTGACCAGATTGGTCAAGGTACCGCTTTCAATATGATAGGTTCTGGCCACGGACTCAATATAATTGTTCCGCTCGATCTCATCCTCGAAGCCCAACAGTTTTGTTGCCGCATTGTGAAGAAAATCGGTCTTTCCCTGAGGATCATGCATATCATAATCCCGCTCTGAAATACGGATTTCATACAGAAAACTGTTCTCAGCTTCTTCCAGCCGTCTTTCAAATGCCTCATTTCCCTCATTCTGCACGAATTCATCGGGGTCCTTATAAGGGTTCAGATTCACCACCTTCGTGGCAAGGCCCACACCTTTCAGCAGTGGAATCGCTC
Organism: Candidatus Pelethocola excrementipullorum; assembly: GCA_018714325.1. Lineage (GTDB taxonomy): Bacteria > Bacillota > Clostridia > Lachnospirales > Lachnospiraceae > Novisyntrophococcus > Novisyntrophococcus excrementipullorum. The sequence goes on along the minus strand of DVNN01000049.1, from coordinate 5,218 downwards.
TGAGAGCTGCCTTTGTCCCCGCTTCATCGCTGTCATAGATGATCAATACCTCATCGGTATACCGCTTCAACAAACTGGCCTGCAAAGAGGTAAGCGCTGTTCCAAGGGAAGCCACAGCATTGTTAAAACCTGCCTGGTGCATGGAAATCACATCCATATAACCTTCGCAGACAATGAGATTCCTCTTCCTGGACACCCTTGCCATATTCAATCCATATAAGTTTCTGCTTTTATCAAAAATTTTTGTCTCCGGTGAATTCAGGTATTTGGGCTTTCCATCCCCCATCACACGGCCACCGAAGCCTATGACTTTATTGTTAACATCCATGATTGGAAATATGACACGGTTCCAAAATTTATCATACATCCCGTGTCTTTCATCCGCATTAAATAGTCCCGATTCATGAAGGAGACCGTCAGAGTATCCCTGTTCCTTCAGATAACGGTACAGACCGCTTCCGAATTTATCCGAATATCCCAATCCAAACTTTTGAATCGTCTCCTGACTCAGCCCTCGGCCCGTGAGATAATTCATGGCCTGCTGCGCCTGCTTCCCCCTGAGCTGAATATAATAATATTTGGCAGCCTCTTTGTTAATCTGCAGCAGCTGAGCCTTTTTATCTGCCTGGGCCCTTGCCTCTTTGGAATACTCCAGCTCAGGAAGCTCCACACCGGCCCGTTCAGCCAGCATCTTCAACGCCTCCAGAAATGTGAAATTCTCATATTCCATTATGAATGTGAATACATTGCCCCCGGCACCGCATCCAAAGCAATAATACATCTGCTTTTGTGGACTTACGGAAAAGGAAGGCGACTTTTCATTGTGAAAAGGACAAAGCCCGAAATGAGAACTTCCTTTCCTCTGAAGCTTCACGTATCCGCCGATAACATCCACGATATCATTTTTTAGACGGATTTCCTCTATCAAGTCATCCGAATAACGCATGCCTTCCCTCTTTTCTGTCTATACATTCTATTAGCAGTAACTCGTCAAACATTCTAAAAATTAATAAACCGCCCAGGCCTTCGGCACAAATAACTCTTCAAAATGATGCATCGAATATTGATCCGTCATGCCCGAGATATAGTCGCAGACAACCCGCTCCCTTTTCTCTCCTCTGGCAATCAGCCTTTGGTACTCATCCGGCAGTTTATCCATATGTTTACTATAATACTCATAAAGCTCCATCAGCATCCGCTTTGCCTTTTGTTCTTCCTTCTTAGCGACAGGATTCTTATAGACATTGTCAAACATCAGCTGTCTGAGCGTTCGCATGGCCTCTGCAATCCCCTCCGACTGCACAATATCATCCTTCCCCATACTGTTCAGGATAATGTCATGAATCAAGGTGTTCAGCCGTTCTCGTGTCGTGCCCCCAAGTACCACACGAATGGTGATGGGAATATCGTCTTCACTGATGATTCCCGCCCGCTGTGCATCGTCCATATCATGATGAATATAGGATATCTTGTCACAGAGCCGGACAATCTGTCCCTCCAGTGTATGTGGCTCCCCGGATGTCCTGTGATTCAAAATCCCATCCCGTACTTCCCAGGTCAGATTCAGTCCTCTTCCATCCTTTTCCAGCAGTTCCACCACACGGATACTCTGTTTGTAGTGAGCAAACCCCTCAGAACATACCTCATCCAACGCATACTCTCCCGCGTGGCCAAAAGGCGTGTGCCCAAGATCATGGCCCAATGCTATGGCCTCCACCAAATCCTCATTTAGATTTAGAGCCTTGGCTATGGTTCTGGCCGTCTGGGAGACTTCCAGCGTATGGGTCAGCCTGGTTCTATAGTGATCCCCCTGAGGTGCTAAAAACACCTGAGTTTTATCTTTCAGTCTCCGAAATGCCTTGGAATGTAGGATCCTGTCCCGATCCCTCTGATAGACCGTTCGGATATCACATTCCGTCTCATACACATCCCGTCCTCTGGAATTACGACTGTGAGCCGCAAAGGGACTCAATTCCTGAAATTCCCTTTCCTCAAAACTTTCGCGTATATTCATCTCATACCTCCACGGGTTGACAAGCTCTCCTATTATTAAATATACCCCATAAGTGACAGATTTCCTTTTTTTATTTTTAAAAAGTGACAAAATTTATTTGCCATACTAAATTCCAGTCGTCATGATCATTAAATTCTAGTATACTTTACTGTCCTTTAAGCATACATTGGATTGATAACAAACTATAGGTCAGATCATAATGAAAAAAATGGACGCAAACTTTGTGGATACCGGAAGGCTTCAGGTTCAGGTAAACACCATTATCCAAAGCCGCCCTATCAGCCAGGCTAAAATCTCAATCTCCTATACTGGAAATCCTACTGAGGTTATTGAGGAAGTAACAACAGATAGCAGTGGCCGTTCACCCATACTGGAACTGCCAACACCGCCTCTGGAATATAGTATGGCACCAAATGAGAATCAACCCTATTCAGAATATACGATAAAGGTTTCAGCGGAGGGATATGAACCCATCGAAATCTCAGGAAGTGAATTGCTCTCGGGTGAATTTTCCATTCAGCCAGTTCAGATGACACCTCAGACTCCTGCGGAACCATTTGAAGATATTGTAATCGCTGCACATACACTCTTTTACGAATACCCGCCGAAAATTCCCGAAGATGAGATTAAACCCACTACCGAAACCGGAGAAATCGTCTTAAGCCGGGTGGTTATTCCGGAATATGTGGTTGTTCACGACGGTACACCTGACGATACCACCGCAACTAACTACTATATCCGTTACCGGGACTATGTCAAAAACGTGGCCAGCAGTGAAATCTATGCGACCTGGCCGGGATCCACCATCAGGGCCAATATTCTGGCCATTATGTCCTTTACGCTGAACAGGGTGTATACGGAATGGTATCGAAACAAGGGTTATAATTTTACCATCACTTCATCCACTGCCTTCGACCACAAATGGATTCATGGCAGGAACTTCTTTGACAATATCTCCTTAGTGGTGGATGAACTCTTCTCCTACTACCTCTCCCGGCCAAATGTACGCCAGCCCATACTCACCCAGTATTGTGACGGCCAAAGAGTCACCTGTCCTGACTGGCTAAGCCAATGGGGATCTAAGTCACTGGGAGATCAGGGCTATACCGCGATACAGATACTGCGTAACTATTATGGTCAGGACATGTATATCAACTCCGCCGAAGAAGTGGCCGGCGTCCCGGCGTCCTGGCCCGGCTATAACCTGAACATCGGGGCATCCGGACAGAAGGTATCCCAGATTCAAGAGCAGTTAAACGCCATCGCCGAAGTCTATAGTGTCATCCCCATCACCCCAGAAAACGGCGAATTCACCGAAGCCACCCAGAACTCCGTTAGGGCTTTCCAAACCCTCTTTGAGTTGCCTCCCACGGGAATCATAGATTATCCGACCTGGTATAGAATACAGGATCTTTATGTTGCCATTACCAGAATCGCAGAATTAACTTAATGTTTCAAAGCATAAAATCAGGAAGAGACCTGCGAACAATCACAAGTCTCTCCCTGATTTTAGTTATAAGGTTTGATATCTTAATACTCCTTTACGTATTCAGCCACCTGTTTATCCCAGATCTGAATATGTCTCAGCAGCCATTCCACAACATTTTTCTTAACAGCTTCCACAAATGCTTCTGACGGGCCTTCTTCCTCTTCCAGCATCTCCTTCAGGTCATCCACTGCCTTGACAAATATAGCATGTTGTGCTTTATGGGCATCTATTAACGGAAAAGCATGCTCCGCCTGCAGTTTTTCTTCTGCTGTAAAATGAAAATCCGTATAGTCCATAAGGAAATCCAGTGTCTGTACAGCCACGTTCTTCTCTTTGCCAACAACACCATCCGTTGTCAGTTTGTTCACTCTGGCAATTAATTCCTTATGCTGTGTGTCGATTAAATCATTTCCTGTTTCAAGAGTCTTATCAAATTCAATACTCATATACCTATCCTCACTCTCTTTCCTGAATCATTGTCATCAATGTGTTAACTATTCAGCCCTGATAAAAATACAGCTTCTATATCAAGCTCAGCTGACTCATATCCATGGTCAGCAGATGATAAATCTACGATTGAATAGTCACGGCCATTTTGAATTATTATAGCAAATATAAGGCCAAAATACAACCTATTCATCTTTCTCAATTCAATCTTAATTGCCTGCCGAACTCACCTTGCCGCACGTAATAATCCCCTCTTAAAACAATTTGAAAATATTCTGAAAAGTTTCCATAAAAGTGTTGACGAATTTAAAATCAAATGATATAATATCACATGTCGTCTGGTTCAGATGACTAATTAAATAACATGCGCGAGTGTCGGAATTGGCAGACGAGCTAGACTAAGGATCTAGTGATTATTGAAATCGTACGGGTTCAAGTCCCGTCTCGCGCAGCTCATTAAAATCCGCATAGTATGCGGGTTTTTTCATTTTACCCGCATAAACACTGGGTTTGTGCGTATTGATATGTTCCAGCGCTATGCAACATGAAATGATATCACATGTTTAGCTAAACAGTTATAACGGGTGTGAGTAACGATTCCTATACCTTGAAATTCGATGAACAAAATGTGTCAACTGTTAGTTGAGAGTGCTATAATAAAATATATAGAACAAGACAATTAAGTTATTATATATTCGTTGAATAGGAGGGTAATGTCATATGCCGGATCTTTATTTTACATTGTCCATGCTAACAATAGCTGGCTTTGCACTCGCACTGTTTTTTTGTAGAAAAAAAAGCAATAAGACTAAGTGGATAGTAAGGATTATCTTTATGATTATTATGAGTATCATCCTTATTTTCAAATATTTCTATTATTAAAATGGCTGCCAGCATATATCTATGTTGACAGCTATTTTATTGCTGATTTACCCGCCGTGGCAATGAGTGGCGTGGCAATTGTATTATTACGATAGTTTATTATGTGCTTCATGGAAAAGGACGGCAATATTATCGCATTGGGAATTGTGTAGGGGAAGCATTATCTTCCTTATCGAAAGTGTGAGATGTATGATTATTGAAGAAATTGTAGAATTCATTAGAGAATCAGATCAAGAAGTTGCAGAAAAGGAGCTGTGTGTGTTTCCTGATAGTGATGCATATGACTGCTGTGATTGTTATTTATGCCATATCGATTACTATAACCAAGTTAGGCGTAACCTGAGTATAGCATGTTAATCTTAAATCTACATTACATTTCCAAAATT
>DVNN01000048.1 GCA_018714325.1 Candidatus Pelethocola excrementipullorum | reverse complement strand
AGGTTACATCATTCCCATGCCTTGGCCGCCGGCTGGCATTGCGGGGAGATCTTCTTTGATTGTGGCTACTATGGATTCTGTTGTCAGTAAGGTAGATGCAACGCTGGTAGCGTTTTGAAGTGCGCTTCTTGTTACCTTAACTGGATCCAGGATTCCTGCTTTCACCATATCTACATATTCTTCTTTAAGTGCATCAAATCCTACGCCTATTTTGGACTCTTTTACTTTATTGATGATTACGGAGCCTTCCAGTCCTGCATTTGCTGCGATGTGGTATAATGGGGATTCCAGAGCTTTCAGGATGATTCTTGCTCCTGTCTTCTCATCTCCATCCAGTTCTTCAACTAATTTATCCAGTTCTTTTGAAGCATGGATGTATGCAGATCCGCCGCCTGCGATAATTCCTTCTTCAACAGCAGCTCTTGTAGCATTTAAAGCATCTTCCATGCGGAGTTTTGCTTCTTTCATCTCAGTCTCAGTTGCAGCACCTACACGGATAACAGCAACGCCGCCTGCCAGTTTTGCAAGTCTTTCCTGTAATTTCTCTCTATCGAATTCGGAAGTTGTTTCCTCGATCTGTCCACGGATTTGTCCAACTCTTGCATCGATTGAAGCTTTCTCTCCGTAACCGTCTACGATTACAGTGTTCTCTTTTTGAACCTTTACGGATTTTGCACGTCCAAGTTGCTCTATTGTGGTATCTTTCAGTTCAAATCCAAGTTCTTCGGAGATTACGGTTCCGCCTGTCAGAATTGCGATATCCTGAAGCATCTCTTTTCTTCTGTCGCCATAGCCTGGTGCCTTGACTGCAACAACTTTAAAGGTTCCACGTAATTTATTAACGATCAGGGTGGACAATGCCTCACCTTCAACATCTTCAGCGATGATCAGCAGGCTTGCTCCAGATTGTACAATCTGCTCTAACAGAGGAAGGATTTCCTGGATATTGCTGATTTTCTTATCTGTAATCAGGATATAAGGATCGGATAAGGATGCCTCCATCTTCTCCATATCGGTGGACATATATGCTGATATATAACCACGGTCAAACTGCATACCTTCTACCAGATCCAGTTCTGTCATCATGGTCTTGGATTCTTCAATTGTGATAACTCCATCTTTGGATACTTTCTCCATAGCATCTGCTACCATCTGGCCAACTTCATCATCTCCTGATGATACTGCTGCTACTCTGGCCATCTGCTCTTTATCTGCAACGCCCTTGCTCATTTCAGCAAAAAGTTCAACCGCTTTATCCGTTGCCATCTTCATACCTTTTCTCAGACCGATTGGATTAGCGCCTGCTGCCAGGTTCTTCATACCTTCGTTCACCATAGCCTGTGCCAGTACGGTAGCTGTTGTAGTACCATCACCTGCCACATCATTGGTCTTGGATGCAACTTCTTTAATCAGCTGAGCACCCATATTTTCAAAGCCGTCTTCCAACTCGATTTCTTTTGCAATGGTAACACCGTCGTTTGTAATAAGGGGAGCGCCATACTGCTTGTCAAGTACAACGTTTCTTCCTTTCGGTCCAAGGGTTACGCTTACGGTATCCGCTAATTTATCAACGCCTGCTTCAAGAGCAGCTCTTGCCTCTGCTCCATATTTAATTTCTTTTGCCATGTTATCTGCCTCCTGATTATTATTGACTGTGATCACTCAGTCACAATCTATCTTATAAATATTTTCAATTTCTGTTCAAAGCTTTTCTTCTTTTGAATCTTAGAATGAATTACTCTACAATTGCGAGGATATCTTCCTGCTTTACAATGATGTATTCTTCGTCTTCCAATTTCACTTCTGTTCCGGCATATTTGGAATAGATAACTTTATTTCCTAATTTTACTTCCATCTTAACTTTTTCTGTTCCAGGTCCCACTGCAACTACTTCCGCCTGCTGTGGTTTTTCCTGAGCCTGACCAGGAAGAACAATACCAGATTTTGTGGTTTCCTCTGCTTTTAACTGCTTTAATACTACTCTGTCGCCCAATGGTACTAATTTCATTCTATATTACCTCCTTAAGTTTTACTGCTTATTAGCACTCATTCTCTTCGAGTGCTACTCGGTGATTCTTATATTAGTGATTCTCACCAGAAATCGCAACTACAATTATTTCCATATTTCAAAGTTTATTCTCTTTTATGCTCTTTTATACTCTTTTTTACTCTTTATATCTCACTTTTGTATTTTTTTGATATTTTATACTCTGTTTATACTTTTTTCCATCAGCTTAAGGATATGCAGAGATTGCGCTTATGATTCTTTTATTTTTTGAATATGTATTTTAACACAGAGAAATTATATCAAATGTGCAATCAACATATATTTCAAGAGATAAAGGGAACCTGAGGGAGAACTCCATCTGTAATGACTTGAAACTTGATTAGAAATGATTTGGTTTAAATTCAATAAATTGAGACAGACGCCTGAATTGACCACCGGGCGTCTGTCTCTATCTTTAGTCTTCTTTTTTCTTTTCATGACCTTTAAAGTTTTTCTTGGCCTTAATCTCTTCCAGCTCATCGAAGATATAGTCGTTTAATACCTTGATGTAAGTTCCCTTCATACCGCTGGATCTGGATTCTATCACGCCTGCACTCTCAAACTTGCGGAGAGCATTGACGATAACCGATCTTGTGATGCCCACGCGGTCAGCGATTTTACTTGCTACAAGAATTCCTTCATCCCCTTCCAGTTCATTGAAGATATGGATGATGGCTTCCAGTTCGGAGAATGAAAGAGTGCTGAATGCTGATTTTACCACTTGAACCTTACGATTCTCTTCCACATTTTCTTCATTGACAGAACGCATCATCTCCAGGCCTACAACCGTGGTACCATATTCACTGACAATAATATCGTCAATGTCATAATTCGAAACACAACGGTACATAAAAACGGTTCCCAGACGTTCGCCCGCAATATCAATGGGTGAAATAATGGCGGTATACTGTTTGAAATAATCCCCCTCAAATCCCAGGGTTTCTAAATTCACATTCTCTTTTGTGGAGAGCACGCTTAAGAATCTATCATTCAGCAGCGCATCCACATAACCGCCCACCTTGTCATCAATTAACTCTGTAAGCTCCTGGACACCGGGACATAAACCAACTCCCAGTACTTTTCCTTTCTTACTGATCACCAGAATATTGGAATCCAAGGTTTCGCTCAACACCTTACAGATGTCATTAAACACAACTTTTGTCGAATTGTTATTGTGCAGTAATTTATTAATTTTTCTGGTCTTATCCAATAATTGTACACTCATCTCGAACATACCCCTTTCTGAAAATGGTACCGGAATCTAAATAGCAAATTGCATCTATGATATCTTGAATTTTAAATTGTATATTTAATTGCTCTTATCATATTACACTCAGTTTAGCATAAAATACATTTAGACGCAATATATTTTCAGACAATTTATCAAATTTATATAATAAAAAGAATTCCACCCAGACAAGTATATACACTACTGTCTGAAAAGTGGAATTCCTCTTCAATTCTGAATGTTCACTCTTTATGACTCTTCCTTTTCTTTCGGCCTTTGGGTAACATATCCGCATTGATTATCTGCACATACCAGCTTGTTACCTTTTTCTAACATATAGCCGCCGCATTTTGGGCATTTTTCATTGGATGGCTTCTGCCAGGTCATAAAATCACATTCCGGGTTATGCTCACACCCATAATATCTTCTACCTTTTTTGGTCTTTTTCAGAATGATCTCGCCGTCGCATTTTGGACAGCTGACTCCGATCTTCTCCAAGTATGGTTTTGTATTCTTACAGTCGGGAAATCCGGGGCATGCCAGAAATCTTCCATGAGGACCATATTTAATCACCATGTTGCGTCCGCAGACTTCACAGATCTCCTCTGTGACCTCATCGGCGATTTCCACTTGTTCCAGTTCCTCTTCCGCACGATCCACAGATTCCTTCAGATCCGGCCAGAAATTACGTACCACTGTCTTCCACTGTACGCTTCCATCTCCCACCTTATCCAGAAGTGCTTCCATATTAACTGTGAAATTCACATCCACGATGGTGGGGAATGCCTGTTTCATCATCTTATTGACGACTTCACCAAGCTCGGTCATATACAGGTTCTTATTCTCCTTAGCCACATAACGACGAGCCAGAATCGTGGTGATGGTGGGTGCATAGGTACTCGGGCGTCCGATTCCCTGTTCCTCCATGGTCTTTACCAGTGATGCCTCTGTATAATGAGCAGGCGGTTGGGTAAAATGCTGCTCAGGCTGGAATTCTTCCAGTTTCAGCTCCGTATTCTGATCGATGGAGCGGACCAGTGTATTGTTTTCCTTCTTCTCGTCATCTTCCTGGGTATAGACAGACATAAATCCATCAAACTTCACCCTGGATGCTGCGACGGTGAATAAATAGTCATTTCCCTTGATTTTCACGGATGTTGTCTCATAAACCGCAGGCTGCATCCTGCTGGCAGTAAAGCGTTTCCAGATTAGCTGATACAGACGGAACTGATCTCTGGACAGAGACTCTTTCATGGCAAATGGTGTCCTCGTAATATCCGTAGGACGGACTGCCTCGTGAGCATCCTGAGCTTTTTTGTTTTTATTTTCTGTAATATCTGTCTTTGCAGTATACTTCTCTCCATACTCAGCAGTGATATAATCCCTGGCAGCTTCATTGGCTTCCACAGAGATACGGGTGGAGTCCGTACGCAGGTAGGTAATCAAACCTACCGTACCGTTCCCTTTGATATCCACACCTTCATATAGCTGCTGTGCCAGACGCATGGTTTTGGAGGTGGAAAAGTTTAGAACCTTTGCCGCCTCCTGCTGTAATGTACTGGTTGTAAAGGGAAGGGGGGCTTTCTTGGTGCGTTCCCCTTTCTTCACCTCGGCCACCTCATACTGTGCGCCCTCAAGATCAGCCAGAACCTGGTTTATCTCCTCCTGGGAGTTCAGATTCATCTTCTGCTTCTCTTTACCATAAAAATGCGCTACTAGCGGTTTTTTCTCACCCGGAATCTGAAACTGCACATCCAATGTCCAGTATTCCTGAGGAATAAACGCATTGATCTCCTCTTCTCTATCGCCGATGATACGAAGTGCCACCGACTGAACTCGTCCGGCACTCAGCCCGCGCTTAATCTTCTTCCAGAGCAATGGGCTGATCTCATAGCCCACCATACGATCCAGACAACGACGCGCCTGCTGCTCATCCACTAAATCCATATCGATTTCACGAGCATCTTTAATAGAAGCTTTTACTGCTGTTTTTGTTATTTCGTTAAAAGTGATGCGACGCATCTTTTTTTCATCAAGTTTCAAGGCCTTTGATAAATGCCATGAAATTGCCTCTCCCTCACGGTCGGGGTCAGTGGCAAGATAAACTTTATCCGCCTTCTTTGCTGACTTACGAAGTCCTGCCAGAAGTTCTCCCTTACCACGTATTGTAATATATTTTGGTTCAAAGTCATGCTCCACATCGATGCCCAACTGACTTTTGGGAAGATCACGAACATGTCCATTTGATGCTGCTACTTCATAATTCGCCCCGAGGAATTTCTTAACTGTTTTTACCTTCGCAGGTGATTCCACGATAACAAGATACTTTGCCACCCTAATGCCTCCTGATTCTAACACTAAATTGAGACCACTATACACCAAATATTTTTTTCTTGCAAGTTCTTTTTTCCGTACTCGACCTTTAAAACCTTAAAATTATGACCTCTTTTTGTAATATTATACAAATTTTCTCCAATAATTCCTGTATGATTCTTCCACATAACCTTCAGCCTGAAGATTCAGCAATATTTTCGATAGAATGGGCATAATCAGCCCGGTTTCCTCCCTCAATTCTCCCAAGCTTTTAGGCAGGATTTCGAGGCACTGATACACCTGCTTCATTTCCTTTGAGAAATTATTTTTATCTTTTTCTAATTTTACTGTATGTGGAGGACTGGTGGATATTCCCAATTCATGTAAAATGCACTCCGGTTGATAGGCCACTCCTGCTCCTTGATAGAGCAGGTAATTACACCCCCTGCTCAGCTCATCACCAACCCTTCCGGGTAAGGCAAATACCGCTTTTCCCTGTTCCAATGCGTAATCAGCCGTAATCAAAGAGCCACTACGCTCTTTGGCTTCCACAATCAGCACAACATCCGATAAGCCACTGATGATACGATTTCTCACCGGGAAATGCCAGGACTCCGGCGCCGATCCCAGCGGAAACTCCGAGACCACACCCCCACCTTTGATAAGCATGTTTCTGTACAGCGGATAATTTTCCTTTGGGTAGCAGATATCCACACCGCATCCCAACACCGCATATGTTTTTCCACCTCCGGCCAGCGCGCCTTCATGAGCGCTGGCATCAATCCCATAGGCGAGACCACTGATAATCTGTACCCCGTACTCCGCCAAAGTTTTGGCATATGTAAAGGCCTGCTGCCGCCCATAGGCAGAGCACATTCTGGCTCCTGCAATGGCTACCGTAGGCCGGTCCTCCAGCGGCAGCCGCCCTTTCACATATACACCAACAGGCATTCTGGCCAGGGATTTCAGCCGTTCTGGATATTCCCTGTCTTCCATTCCATAATATTCAACTTGACCTTCTATCATACATTCAAAATCCCCCTTTAAATCCTTTTCCAGATATTTTTATCCAAGCTTCTATAACAGATTGCTTCGCTGATATGTTCCGTGTGGATTGTATCGCTCTCCCCCATATCCGCAATGGTTCTCGCCACTTTTATGATTCTATGATAGCCCCGGGCAGTCATCCCATACGTCTGGAAGGCCTGTTTCAAAAGCTTCTGTCCATCCCGGGTAATAGGACAAAATTCCTCGATTTCACGGGTGGACAATTCGCTGTTGTACCTGACAATCCCCTTTTTCCCTTGAATTCCCTCCCCATACCTCTCTCTTTGAAACTGATGAACCCTGCTCACGATCTTCCTCAGATCTCTGGACGACTCTCCCTGTCTACCATCTCCAGTCAACTCCTCATAACTTAAGGCCGGAACCTCCACACACAGATCCATTCGGTCCAATAAGGGGAGACTGATTTTGTTCAAATACCTGATCATCTCCTGTATCGTACAGGTACAGCGGTTCAAATCCGGATAGTAGCCGCAGGGACAGGAATTAATAGCTCCCACCAACATGAAGTTCGCCGGAAAAAGAAATCTGCCCCCGGTTCTTGAAATCACAATCTGACGCTCTTCCAAAGGTTGACGTAAGATCTCTATGGTCTGCCTCGAAGCCTCGGCCATCTCATCCAGAAACAGCACACCATGATGGGCCAATGTGATCTCTCCCGGCACCGGTATCCTTCCTCCTCCCGCCAACGCCTGAGGGGATATAGTGTGGTGAGGCTGCCGAAAGGGTCTTCGTCTCAAAATCGGCGTTCCTTCCGGTAAAAGTCCGGCAACACTATATATTTTAGATAGCTCCAGACTCTCCTCCTTGGTCAGCTCCGGCATAATCGATGGGATTCTCTTGGCCACCATGGATTTTCCGCTTCCCGGCCCTCCCCGGAGCAATAGGTTATGAAATCCACAGGCAGCGATCAGGGCCGCTCTTTTCACATATTCCTGCCCCAGAATATCCTGAAAGTCCACATCGTAATCCTCTTCAGGCTCCACTTTTACTTCAGGATTTTCTCTAAAGCTCCCTTCATCACAGCAGTATTGAATCAGCTGATCCAGGGATTCCATCCCGATTACCTGGATCCCATCCACAATTTTTCCTTCTATTATATTATCTCTGGGAATCACACACCTTCTGCATCCCAATTCCCTTGCGAGAAGCACCGTGGACAGTACCCCTGTCACGCCTTGAATTCCACCATTCAGCCGAACTTCTCCAATCACCATGGCATCTTCTAAAGCTCTCGGTGGAATCCTGCCAATAGACCTTAAAAATGCCACCGCCACAGGCAAATCGAATCTGGAACCATCTTTCCTGATATCAGCCGGAACCAGGCTTATGGTCACCCTCTTCGGAGGTAACACCACACCCACATTCCGCAGAGCAGTCTTCACCCTGTCTTGTCCCTCTTTCACCTGTGTGGAGACAGATCCAACCATCACAAATTGAGGCATCCCGTCACTGACATCCGCCTCTACCTGTATTTTCACAGAATCAACTCCATATATGGCAGCTGATAATACACTACAAAACATAAAACCTCCATTTTCAGTTGTAAAATCATGGGAAATCAAAAGAAACTACTATGAATATAATACGAATAAAATACGATGTGTACCTGCCCCTAATCCAGAGACAGATTCTATATGATTTGTTCTATATAATCAATTATACCCCCTGCCTCAAAAGCAAGTCAACCACTTATTCCCTCTCTTCCGGACCTAAGCCAATTCGGCAGAAACTGAAAAAACATTCTCAGGAGCAGATTGAAAAACACACATCCGCTCCTGTCCTTAAAAATTAAGGCGCTTCTTGCTGTACCTGATTCAGAAAAACCGAATTTGACAGCTCGTCACACTATTTAAAATAGCTCCTCAGCTTTAGGACCGCGTTTTTTTCAATCCTGGAGACATAGGATCTGCTGATTCCCATCTTTCCGGCAATCGCTCTCTGGGTCAGCCCTTCCGTTCCATAAAGCCCATATCTCATGCAAAGCACCTTATACTCTTGTTCTGTCAATACCTGCTCAATCAGAC
>DVNN01000047.1 GCA_018714325.1 Candidatus Pelethocola excrementipullorum | reverse complement strand
GCAACCGTCCGCTGCAGAGCTACATTGCATCTGCCGCTTCCGATAAGATTGCACAACAGATTGCCAGTCAGTCTATTATTAATACGATGGCTGCAGGTATTATTATCGGTGATATGGCGATTTCTGCTCAGCTGTCTACTTTAGGAATTATTCCTTCCATATTATTTGCTTTTGTCGCTGCGGGGTATGCCAGAAAACACGGCAACAAGAAGACGGTAGTGGACTGGACATGGTACTCTCTTATAGTAACGTTTATCTCATTTGCTTTCTTTACTGCAATTTATGTTTTTGGAGATACACATAGCATTGTAACCGCAAAACCATTGATGATTGCATATGTTCTTCTGATGTTGCTGATGAATGGAACGAAGATGGGTATTACAACCGGAAATAGTGCACTTATGGCAGACATCATTGATTATGAGTTGGATCGTGGCGGCAAATATATACCGGCAGTTATAACGGGTGTATATAGTTTGATTGATAAGCTGGTATCTTCTGTCAGTGCGCTTATTGCAACTGGGGCGATTTTTTTGATCGGATATAAAGAAACAATGCCGCAGCCTACAGATGAATTGACAGCAGGTATTTTCTGGATGACAATGGCATTGATGTATGGTTTCCCTATTATTGGCTGGATTATTACGTTGATTGCTATGCGTTTCAGCTCGTTGAGTAAAGAGGAAATGGTAGAAGTTCAGAAGCGTATTGCTGAGAAAAAAGCGATTGCCCAATCGAAAGCTTGAGGAGAATTCATACATAGGCAGAACTGTGGTTTTGATAAAAGATAAGGAGCGGTCTTCGGATGGCAGGCGGAATCTTAGATAAGTTGATAGGTTCTCACGCAGGAAATGTAAAAAATACGATGTGCCGGATTGTTGGGCTGTAATATTGCCCGTCAGCTAGTGGATGCTAAAGAAGTAGTGCGTGCTTTAGTATTGAAAGATGATCCGGCTGTGGCATATGTGCCGGATCAGGTGCAGATTATTTATGGGGATTTGCTTGACATTAATTCCATGGAAGAATTATTTACTGTTCCAGAGGGCAGTGAGGTTATTGTAATACATTGTGCCAGTATAGTAACAATGAATCCCAATCCGAATCCCAAAGTTTATGCTGTCAATGTGGATGGTACACGGAATATTATTGATATGTGCTTAAAGCATGTGGATAAAAATTTTTTGGAAGATTAAAATCAGATAAAGTATATTAAAATCAGACAATACAGGAAGGATAAATGAGGGTAAAATTTTCATAAAAGTAAAGATGGAATAGCAATATCGATATAATGAAAGAGAGGATGGGATGGAGATTATGGAAAGAGATCTTAAGAAAATTATTTCTGAAATGACATTGGAGGAGAAAGCCGGGATGTGTTCCGGCGAGGATTTCTGGCGTTTGAAGAAAGTGGAGAGACTTGGTATCCCGGAGGTTATGGTATCAGATGGACCTCACGGATTAAGAAAGCAGCCCGGCGAGGCAGATCATCTTGGGATTGGCGAGAGTATTGTGGCGGTTTGTTTTCCGGCAGCCTGTGCCACGGCTTCCAGCTTTGATACGGAATTGATGAACGAAATGGGAAAGACCCTTGGGGAAGAATGTCAGGCAGAAAATTTAAGTGTATTGTTGGGACCGGCTGTAAACATTAAGAGAAACCCTCTCTGTGGACGGAATTTTGAATATTTATCCGAGGATCCATATCTTGCAGGAAAAATGGCTGCTTCCTATATCAGAGGTGTACAGAGCTGGGACGTGGGAACGAGCATGAAACACTATGCCGCAAATAATCAAGAGTATAACCGTATGAGTTGTTCTTCTAATTTGTCGGAACGTACTTTCCGGGAAATCTATTTACCTGCATTTGAGATAGCGGTAAAGGAAGCGCAGCCTAAGACGATTATGTGCAGTTACAATAAGATTAACGGAGAATACGCCTCTGAAAACAAACATCTTTTGACAGAGATTTTACGGGACGAGTGGGGATTTGAAGGCTATGTTATGACAGACTGGGGCGCGGTGGCAGACCGTGTGACAGGGATTGTTGCAGGACTTGATCTGGAGATGCCGGGCAGCCATGGGGTAAATGATGCCAAGATCATTGCGGCAGTAAAAGATGGAAGTCTGGATGAGGCGCTGCTTGATAAGGCAGTAGAGCGTATTTTAAAGGTATTGTTTTCTTATGCGGATAACCGCCATCCGGAAGCTGTGTTTGACAGGGATGCAGATCATGAAAAAGCGGTAAAAATAGAGACAGAGTGTGCAGTTCTTTTGGAGAATAATGGAATACTTCCGTTGAAGGAAGGAAGAAAAGTAGTATACATTGGCGAATATGCTGAAAAACCCCGTTATCAAGGTGGCGGTTCCAGTCATATTAATTCCAGTAAAGTAACTTCCGCATTGGAGAGTGCAAAGGAAAAAGGCAGACCAGTATCTTATGTGAAAGGATTCCCTTTTGATAAGGATGAAGAAAACGCGGGAGAACTGGCGGCGGCTGTGCAGGCGGCAAAGGATGCTGAAGTGGCAGTTATTTTCGCAGGACTGCCTGATCTGATTGAATCGGAAGGCTATGACAGAAAGGATATGAAACTTCCTGCATGCCAGAATAAACTGATTGAGGAAGTTATCAAAGTACAGCCTAACACGGTTGTTGTGCTGCACAATGGAAGTCCGGTTGAAGTACCTTGGGCAGATAAGACAGCAGCTATTCTGGAAATGTATCTTGGCGGTCAGGGCGTGGGAGAAGCAACAGATAAACTTCTTTATGGAGAAGTAAATCCTTCGGGACGTCTGGCAGAGACATTCCCACTCCGTCTGGAGGATAATCCAAGTTACCTGAATTTCCCCGGTGACGGAGTAAATGTGGATTATGCGGAGGGAATCTATGTAGGCTACCGTTATTATGATGCCAGAAAAATGCCAGTGCGCTGGGCATTCGGACATGGACTTTCTTATACGGAATATGAGTATAGTAATCTGAATATGCCTGCAGAAAGTCTGGATGATAAGGGTTGCGTAAAAGTAACTGTAGATGTTAAAAACACAGGAAGTATGGTCGGTAAGGAAGTAGTACAGCTTTATGTCAGCGATAAAAACGGCACAGCAGGGCGTCCTGTGAAGGAACTAAAGGGCTTTGCTAAGGTAGAGTTGCAGCCGGGTGAGACAAAGACTGTAGAATTTGCACTTACTGCAAGGGATTTATCTTTCTACCATGAAGGGCTTGGCGATTGGTATGCACCTTCAGGAACTTACGAGGTGTTGATAGGACATGCAAGTGACGAGATTGCTTTGAGAGGGGAACTTTCCTTCAAGACCGAAAAGCAGCTTCCGCTGTACGTCAGTGGAGCGACAACGATCGGAGAGCTTATGGCGCATCCTGTGACCGCGCCGATCATCGGAGATTTGATGCAGAATATGCAGGGAGCGATGGGAGACATGCAGTCAGATCCAACAGAAAATGTTGAGGATACCCTTGGTACGGGTGCAGAAATGATGAAGGCAATGATGCATGGAATGCCCCTAAAATCTCTGGCAAGCTTTGCTGGTGCAGAGATGGCAGCACAGATTGAGTTGATGATTCAGGGCATGAATCAGGCGTTAGGTAATAAATAGCGTTGTTTGTGATATGATATGCTCCCCCTAAAGTAGACACTTAAAAAAGTAAATCTACTTTAGGGGGATTTTTTATGCGTTCAAATAGTAGACATGCAACTGAAGAAATCGAAAGATATATTTTGATGTATCTTAAGGAAGGATT
>DVNN01000046.1 GCA_018714325.1 Candidatus Pelethocola excrementipullorum | reverse complement strand
GTAAAGAGTGCAGATTTTAAAATCGCATTTGACCCGACTTTGGTACGTGGCATGTCTTATTATACAGGTCCAATCTTCGAAGTTTCCATGGATGAATTTGGAGGCTCCGTGGGAGGCGGCGGACGCTATGATGAAATGATCGGTAAGTTCACAGGCACCCCAGTTCCCGCCTGCGGATTCTCCATTGGCTTTGAGCGTATCGTCATGCTCTTGATGGAACGGGATTATAAGATTCCGGGCGCGTCACTAAAGAAGGCTTATTTGGTGGAAAAGAGCATGCCTGCCGATAAGATGAGCGATATCATCGCCAAGGCATGTGAGGAGCGAAAAGACGGCGTTCAGATTCAGATTTCGGTCATGAAGAAGAATAAAAAGTTCCAGAAAGAACAGCTGCAATCCGAAGGATATGAGGAGATTGTTGAGTTCTTTACGGATAGAATGTAAATTGTTAAGCGGCATAGGTAAGAAATAAAATATTGGAGGAATATAGAATGGCAGAATCGATGAAGGGCATGAAAAGAAGCCATCGCTGTGCGGAGGTTACAGAAGTTGAAATCGGCCAGAAAGTAACCCTGATGGGATGGGTACAAAAGAACCGGAATAAGGGTGGCATCATATTTGTGGATTTACGCGACCGCTCCGGTATCATGCAGTTGATTTTTGAGAATGGCAGTATAGATGAGGAAGGCTTTGAAAAAGCAGCAAAGCTGAGAAGTGAGTTTGTAATCGCTGTAACTGGCACCGTGGAAGCACGGTCTGGTGCTGTGAACGAGAATCTGAAAACCGGAAAAATCGAGATTCGTGTGGATTACTTACGAATCCTCTCCGAGTCTGAGACACCGCCGTTCCCAATCGAGGAAAATTCCAAGACCAAGGATGAACTTCGGTTGAGACATCGCTATCTGGATCTACGCCGACCGGATATCCAGCGGAATCTGATGATGCGTTCCCAGGTTGCCATGCTGACCCGTCAGTTTATGGCCGACGAAGGCTTTCTGGAGATTGAGACCCCGATGCTGACTAAATCCACTCCGGAAGGGGCCAGAGATTATCTGGTGCCCAGCCGTGTACATCCCGGAAAATTCTATGCGTTGCCACAGTCTCCGCAGTTGTTCAAACAGCTGCTGATGTGTTCCGGATATGACCGTTATATCCAGATTGCCAGATGCTTCCGTGATGAGGATCTGCGTGCCGACCGTCAGCCGGAATTCACTCAGATCGATATGGAGCTGTCTTTTGTGGACGTGGATGATGTTATCGATGTCAATGAAAGATTGCTGTCTTACCTGTTTAAAGAGGTGCTAAATGTGGATGTACAGCTTCCGATTCAGCGTATGAGCTGGCAGGAGGCCATGGACCGCTTTGGTTCCGATAAGCCGGATCTTCGCTTCGGCATGGAACTTACCGATGTATCAGAGGTTGTATCGGACTGTGAGTTCGTCGTGTTCAAAGGAGCCCTTGAGAATGGTGGATCTGTCCGCGGTATCAATGCCAAGGGACAGGGGGGAATGCCTAGAAAGAAAATTGATAAGCTGGTGGAGTTTGCCAAAGGCTATGGAGCAAAGGGGCTGGCTTATATTGCAATCCAGGAGGATGGCAGCATGAAGTCATCCTTTGCAAAATTCATGACAGATGAGCAGATGGCCGCACTGGTAAAAGCCATGGATGGACAGGCTGGAGATTTACTGTTATTTGCCGCAGATAGAAATAAAATTGTATGGAATGTCCTCGGAGCCCTTCGTCTGGAAATAGCTGGACAGATGGAACTTCTGGATAAGAATGAGTATCGATTCGTATGGATCACGGAATTCCCTCTGTTGGAGTGGTCCGATGAGGAGAATCGCTACATGGCCATGCATCATCCATTTACCATGCCTATGGAAGAGGATTGGGATAAGATTGATTCAGATCCAGGTTCTGTTCGTGCAAAAGCATACGATATCGTGCTGAATGGTACGGAAATCGGAGGCGGATCTGTCCGTATCCATCAGGATAATATTCAGGAGAAGATGTTCGAGGTTCTTGGATTTACCAAAGAGCAGGCCTGGGATCAGTTTGGGTTCCTGCTGAGCGCCTTCAAATACGGCGTGCCTCCTCATGCAGGTTTGGCCTACGGCTTGGATCGACTGGTCATGCTTATGGCACAGATGGATAGTATTCGTGATGTGATCGCATTCCCGAAGGTGAAGGATGCTTCCTGCCTGATGACAGCGGCTCCGGATGTGGTTTCCGAGACGCAGTTGGAAGAGCTGAGTTTAGATATAAAGATTACAGAAGAAGAGACAGAATAGATGAAAAAAGTGCCAAGGGTTTCCTTGGCACTTTTTCATTGGATAAATTCTAGAAGGATTACCGAGACTCTTCGCAGATGGTTTCTGGGGATCGTCTTGCCTTTCTAGGATTGATTTTCCCTATCGTATGATAGTAGGCAATCGCAAGTGGGATACAAGCCCCAATCCAGGCCAGGGGATTGGAGGCACATGCCCCTGCAAACCCCAGTTCAGCAGCCAGAATCAATGCACCAAAGGCACGCATTACCAGTTCCATGATTCCTGCGATTGTAGGAACCAGACCCTTTCCCAGCCCCTGAAGGGTAAAACGGTAGATGAATAAAAGGGCCAGCACAAAATAGAGGGAGCCGTTGATTTGCAGATAAGTCTGGGAAAGTGAGAGAACTTCCCTCTCGCCTGAACCCACAAACAAACTGGTGAGCTGATGTCCCGCAAAGATGTTAACCAGCCCCATAACAATGCTGAAGCTGACGGAAATCAAGATACACTGAAATACACCCTTCCGGATTCGATCCAGCTTATTGGCTCCGTAATTCTGGGCTGTGTAGGTTGCCATGGTTGCTCCAAAGGAGTTCATGGGCTGTGTGGCTATGGTATCAATCTTTTGAGCGGCTGTATAGGCAGCTACGGAGACAGCACCGAGGCCGTTCAGGGCAAATTGCAGGATCAGTGAGCCGATGGCTATGATGGACATCTGGAATGCCATGGGAAGAGCTACCTTCAGATGTGTACGGATATCTTCCGGATGGATTCTGAAATCGTCTCTTGTGATACAAAGCAGCGGGATCTTCTTTTTGATATACACGATACAGCAGATGCCTGAGATCAGCTGGGAGAGTACGGTAGCATAACCGGCACCTGCCACGCCCATATTAAAAATCAAAATGAATGCATAATCCAGCACAATATTGATACAACATGCGATAATCAGGAAATAAAGTGGTACACGGCTGTCCCCTAAAGCTCTCATGGAGTTAGACAAGAGGTTGAACAAGACGGAGGCTCCGATTCCCAGAAATATGACCTCTATGTATGAGACGGCATCATCGATGATTTCCGGTGGGGTCTGTAAAAATTCCAGAAAAGTTCTGGACAGGGGAGTGGCTATGGCGGTCAACAGTATGGAAGCCCCAAGGCTTAAGACGATGCTGGTGGCAAAACTCTTCCGCACACCCGCCGGATCCTGAGCGCCAAAGCGCTGAGCTGTGATGATGGAAAGTCCTGAGGTCAAACCCATGACAAAACCTAATATA
>DVNN01000045.1 GCA_018714325.1 Candidatus Pelethocola excrementipullorum | reverse complement strand
TAAGAAAGTACAAGATATCTCAATCAGTGATGTTAACAAGTTCGGGGTTGCATCGCTGCTGACAAGAACAACCAGTGACGTGGAGAATGTTTCAATTTCCGGAGTTCTTTTTATTCAAATGATTATTCCGGCACCAATGATTAGTATCGTTTCAATTATTATGACTTATACCGTTTCAAAACGATTAATTTGGATTCCGCTATTAGTGATTTTTTTATTTATAATAGTCGTAATTGAAATCATGCATCACGGAAATAAATATTCTCGGATTATTCAGAAAAAAATGGATCATATCATGCGGTCAATAAGGGAATTTTATACAGGCATACGTGTTATTCGTGCATTTGATAATGAAAAGATTGAAAAGAATAAAACGGATCATACATTTAGAGATTATGCGGACAATATGATTTCTTTAAATAAATGTTTTTCTTTGATGACTCCTGCTGTTGAAATTCTGATGGGAGCAGCTTTGACTGCTATTCTGTGGTTTGGTGTAATGGAAGTAGGAGAAGGAAATATTCAAGTTGGCAGTGTTACTGCAATTGTTGAGTATGTGGTTTTGACATTAATGTATTTAATGACAGCTGCTATGGTTTTGATTGCTTTGCCGAATGCAATAGCTTCTATTCATCGTATATCCGAAGTATTAGACTATTCACCAGAGATTAAAGAGCGTAAGAATTTATCAAAAGTCGCAAGAACGACTACCGGAGATGAACTAGTTTCTTTCAACAATGTTACATTCACATACCCGGATGCAGAAGCACCTGTGTTGAATAATATTTCATTTAAGGTGAAACGAGGGGAAACGATTGCGATTGTTGGTAGTACCGGTTCGGGAAAAAGTACGATAGCGAAACTCCTGCTTCGCTTTAATGATGTAAGTGCAGGCAGCATTAAAATTAACGGACAGGATGTTCGAGAAGTTAGCCAGAATCAATTGCGTGATGCTATTAGTTTTGTTCCGCAAAAGGCATTTTTATTCAATGGGAACATTAAAGAAAATTTAATTTATGGAAACGAGAGGGCTATATATCAAGAGATTGAAAGAGCCACAAAGGTTGCACAAGTGTATGATTTCATACAGAGTTTACCGGATAAGTTTGATTCCTTTGTGGCACAAGGAGGTTTTAACTTTTCAGGCGGACAACGACAACGTCTTTCGATTGCCAGAGCACTTGTGAAGAAGGCAGATGTTTATGTATTTGATGATAGTTTTTCTGCATTAGATTATAAGACGGATTCCTTAATTCGGAGTGCGCTAAAGAAAGAAATGAAAAATGTGGCAATGATTATTGTTGCCCAACGATTAAGTACAGTTATGGAAGCTGACCAAATTGTTATACTGCATGAAGGGCGAGTGGTTGGATTGGGGAAACATCAAGAGCTTTTAGAAAGCAATGAAATTTATCGTTCATTTGCAATATCGCAGCAACTGATTAAAGAGGAGAGAAACTAGATGTTAAAGATAAATAAAGTCAAAGAAATTATGACACCGAAAAATAAGCAAACATATAAGCGCTTTTTAGCATCATTGAAAAGCGAAAATAGAGGGTTTATTACTGTGATTATTACTGGGATTATCAATAACATTGCCCTCACATCTACTCCGTTTGTCATGGGAATTGCGATTGATAATTTGCTATTTCTAATCAATCAAAATGGGATAAATAACATTACTTTTTCAGAAATAGTTAATGTTCTTAGAATTCCTATCATGATAATGTTTTGCAGTACAATTATAGTGGGTTTGGCATCTTTTATTCAAGAATATACAATGGCACGTGTCAGTGAAGATGTGACCTATACATTAAGAACGAGCATTACCAGAAAGTTTATGAAATTACCTATGCGTTTTTTTGATACCCATCAAGTTGGCGATATTATGAGCCGCAGCACTTCAGATTTAAGAAAGGTATCTGATTTCTTAGTACAAAATGTGAATCAATTAATTTCTTCAATTGTTCAAATTGTTTTAGGGTTGGTAATGTTATTCTATATTAATTCGTTGTTAACTGTCATTGTTTTAGTTTTGATTATAATTAGTTCAAAAGTGACTAGGTGGATATCGAACAAGAACAAAGCATATGCGGAGGTCAGTCAGAAATCACTTGGTGAACTTAATAGTGTCATTGAAGAAATGTATACAGGAAATATGATTGTGAAAGCTTTCAATAAACAAGAGGCTTCAATTAATAAAATGATACATTATAAGAGAAAATATACCAAGGCATTTAAGAAATCACGTTTTGTTGAATTTTCTATATATCCTGCAATTCGTATATTAAATCAGTTATCTTTCATAGTGAGTGCAGGAGCAGGAGCAGTACTGGTTATACAAGGTTCGTTATCGATTGGTAATATCCAAGCCTTTCTTCAATATGTGAGTCAAATTTCAGAACCTATCACTACCTCTTCGTATGTTATTAATGCAATACAGAGTGCACTAGCGGCAATGGAACGTTATTTTGAAATTATTGATAGTGAAGAAGAGGTACGGGAGAAAATTGGTTTGAAAGTAATTCGCAAGCCAGAAGGGGATATTTCATTTGAAAATGTAAAATTTGGTTACAGTGATGACAAAATATTAATGCATAAAGTAAACTTTAAAGCTAAAAGAAATCAAATGGTTGCTATCGTTGGACCTACTGGTGCAGGTAAAACAACACTTGTTAATTTATTAATGAGATTCTACGAATTAAATGATGGCAGAATAACGTTTGATGGAATTGATATAACTGATTTATCAAGAAGTCATTTGAGAAAGCTTTTCGGTATGGTTCTACAAGATGCATGGCTATTTGATGGGACGATTGCTGATAATATTGCCTATGGTAAAAGAAATGCTACACGTAAAGAAATCATTCAGGCAGCTAAAGCAGCACAAGTTGATTATTTTATTCGTACATTGCCTCAAGGTTACGATACTGTCATAGAAAATGCTGGTAATACAATTTCCCAAGGGCAACAACAACTTATCACGATTGCAAGAGTACTGCTAGTTAATCCTAGTGTAGTTATTCTTGATGAAGCAACTAGTTCTGTGGATACTAGAACTGAACTAGCTGTTCAAAAGGCAATGAAAAAAATTCAGGAAGGCAGAACGAGTTTCGTTATAGCTCATCGTTTATCCACAATTGTAAGTGCTGACTTGATCTTAGTAATGAAAGACGGTGACATCATTGAGCACGGTACTCACGAAGGACTATTAAAACAAAAAGGGTTTTATGAAAACCTCTATAACAGTCAATTCAGTCACTAAAAAACATAACAAAAAACCGACTTTTGCCATTGATTGTGCTGAAGTCGGTTTATTATCTCTTTTCTATTAATAAAAGTATATTTTGACTTTGAAAAGATAATAATATTGAAATAAATATTGATTTAGATAGGAGGTGATGCCCAATGACACATTTATCAAATGTACCCAATAGATTGATTCATGAAAAGAGTCCATATCTCTTACAGCATGCCTATAACCCCGTAGACTGGTTTCCATGGGGAGACGAAGCTTTTGCTAAAGCAAAGAGTGAGAATAAGCCTGTTTTTCTTTCTATTGGGTATAGCTGACTATTGTGTATTGGAAGTACATGCCATTGGTGTCATGTGATGGCGGAGGAATCCTTCGAGGACGATGAGGTGGCACAGCTGCTCAATCATGATTTTATAGCTATTAAAGTGGACAAAGAAGAACGCCCTGACATTGACTCGGTGTACATGCAGGTCTGCCAGGCTATTACAGGTCAGGGAGGATGGCCCCTCACCATCATGATGAATAGCAACGGAGAACCTTTTTTTGCCGCCACATATATACCCAAGCACAGACGGTATGGAATGCATGGACTGACTGATCTTCTTCAGGCGGTTACGGACAAATGGAAAAATCACAGAGAAGAGCTGGAAACATCCGGTAAGGAGATTAAGGATTACCTGAACCAGAGCCAACAAGAGACAAAACAAGGTATGAATGACGAAGAGACCTTAGGGAAAGCCCGTCTAATCTATACCAGAACCTTCGATAAAGAATACGGCGGTTTTGGAAATGAACCGAAGTTCCCTGCGCCCCATAATCTGATGTTTTTGCTTAGATATGCACATCTTGCTGAAGATGATGAAGCCCTCCGGATGGTTGAGTCAACCCTTAAGCATATGTATCAGGGCGGAATCTACGACCACATTGGATATGGATTCTCCAGGTATTCCACGGATAATCGGTGGTTGGTGCCTCATTTCGAGAAGATGCTCTATGATAACGCCCTATTGGCCATCATCTATACTGAGATGTATCAAAAGACAAAGCAATCATTTTATAAGAACGTTGTGGATGAGATTCTATTATATATAGAAAGAGAACTGACGGATCCGGAAGGCGGTTTCTACTGTGCCCAAGATGCGGATAGTGAAGGGGTAGAAGGAAAATATTATGTGTTTACTCCTGAGGAAATCCA
Source organism: Candidatus Pelethocola excrementipullorum (assembly GCA_018714325.1). Lineage (GTDB taxonomy): Bacteria > Bacillota > Clostridia > Lachnospirales > Lachnospiraceae > Novisyntrophococcus > Novisyntrophococcus excrementipullorum. The sequence continues at coordinate 24,976 of DVNN01000045.1, read as the reverse complement.
GTCAGTCCTGGGAGAAGAGGAAGGCGAGGCCTTCCAGAAGTATTATGATATTACAGAGTCCGGGAACTTCGAGGGAAAAAGTATTCCCAACCTTATTCACAATGCCGATGTATTCGATCATTTTGAAGAAAAGGACCGTTTCCTGTCCGCAAAAGAAAAGTTATACCAATATCGACTGAGCAGGACCAGACTTCATAAGGATGATAAAATCATCACCTCCTGGAATGCCCTTATGATAATTGCATATGCCAAAGCCTATCAGACTATGGGGGATGAAAAGTACCTTAATGCTTCAGCGAAAGCAATTGCCTTTTTGGAGAAATATTTGGCAAATGAGAACAGGCTAAAGTTAAGTTTTAGAAAAGGGACTGCCTATGGAGAGGGGCATATCGACGATTATGCATTTTATATCTGGGCATTGATAGAGATGTATCAGGGAACCTTCCAGATACAGTATCTTGAGATGGCATTGAGCTATCATAAAAAGATGATGGAGCCATTCTATGATGGGAAAGAGGGGGGATTCTACCTCTACAGCAAGGATGCTGAGCGGCTTATCGCCAGACCCAAGGAAGTATATGACGGGGCAATACCTTCCGGCAATTCGGTGGCGGCCTACGTCATGTTCCTACTTGCCAGACTCACCGGTGATAGTAAGCTGGAGGAGGAGGCAGAGCAGCAGCTTAGCTACATGAGAGGAGCCATGGGAGAATATCCCACCGGCCATTCTTTCGGGCTGCTCAGCCTCTTAATAGAAGTATATGGAACCAAGGAGCTGGTATGTGTAGTAGATAATGAGACGGAGACCGAAAAAGTATGCAAGGAGATTAGCACTCTATATTCACCAAACCATATCCGATTGATGAAAGTGAAAGGGCAGGAGGATAGACTGACTTCTATAGCACCATTTACAAAAGACTATCAGATTAAAGAAGGCGAGAAAACTTTTTACCTATGCCAGAATCATTCCTGTCAATCACCGGTAGGGGATCTGGAATTGATTAAAGATCAATTAAAATAAATTAGATTGGAGTGTCAAAACCTGCCATGCAGGGTAGGTTTCTACACTCTATTCGTAAGTTAATAAAGAAGCGATTGCCTTGGGCAGATGCCAGTCAGGGAAGACCTGGAGGGTATCTGCCCTTACGTATGGTGAAATAAGTGCAAAATAAGTTTAGCTTTGTTTATAGACACATCACTGGTATGGATGGTAGTATAGTAATAAAACAATGGGGCAAAAGGAGTGTATATCATGAGACTGATGAATTGGGGATTCGATGAACATTTAATTGAACTGGAATTCACAGAAGGAAATATCTGTCTGAAACCAATTACTGAGGGTGTGTTTAGATGTGTCTATACCAAACACAGCTATATCAAAGAAGAGTCGGTTTTGATTAAAAGCCGGGAACGTGAGAAGGTGGATTTTCGGGTTGAGGAGAAGGGTAATATCCTCCAAATCAGCACGGCCAAAATCCTTCTGGAAGTGGATAAAGAGACCGGTATTATGTGTTGGAAAGATGCCGCTACCGGCCGGGTTTATCTTCAGGAAGCGGGTAAAACCCTGGTGGAAGTGGATGTTGTCAAATACACCACAGGCGGGGAGGAACCCGTTATCAATCGTGTAAAAACCGTGGATGGCGAGCGTAATTTCATCCAGAATCTGAAGCCTGAAAAGGTGAAAAAGGCATACCGCGGCCAGTTGAATTTCTCGTTCCAGGACGATGAAGGCATCTTCGGTCTGGGGCAGGGAGAGGAAGGAATCTACAATTACAGAGGTCATGTGCAGTACCTTTATCAGCATAATATGCGTATTCCGATGCCGGTACTTCTTTCAACCAGACGGTATGGAATACTGGTGGACTGCGGTTCATTGATGACATTTAATGATGACGAACGGGGGTCTTATCTGTTTTTAGATACCGTGGATCAGATAGATTATTACTTCATGGCCGGAGATAGTTTTGATGAGATTATCGGTGATATGAGAGAGTTGACCGGACGTTCCACCATGCTTCCCCGCTGGGCTTATGGCTATATCCAGTCCAAAGAACAGTACTATAGCGCGGATGAACTGGTGGAGGTTGCCGAACATTACCGCGAGTTGCAGGTGCCGCTGGACTGTGTGGTTCAGGACTGGAATTCCTGGGAACCAGGCAACTGGGGAGAGAAGATATTGGATCAAAAGCGTTATGGCAACATGAAGGAATCTGCGGAGAAACTGAAAGAACTTCATGTACATTCCATGGTATCCGTATGGCCCAACATGAATACCGGAGGCAAAAACCATACGGAGTTCTTCGAAAAAGGCCATATGCTGAATGATTATTCTACCTACAATGCTCTTGACGAAGATGCCCGGGCGTTGTACTGGAAGCAGGCAAAGGAAGGGCTGTTTGATCAAGGATTTGACTCCTGGTGGTGTGATTCCACAGAGCCATTCTCGGGTCCCGATTGGAATGGCGAGGTGAAGAGAGAGCCTTGGGAACGATATCTTCTGGTAGGTGAAGAGCATAAAAAGTACCTGGATGCGGACAAGGCCAATATCTTTGCATTGATGCATGCCAGGGGAATATATGAAAATCAAAGAATGACCACGGAAGAAAAGAGAGTGCTGAACTTGACCCGGTCCGGGTATGTGTCCGGAAGCCAGTATGGAGCGGTTTTGTGGTCCGGTGATATCTATGCTTCCTGGGATGTGATGAAAAAGCAGATAGCGGAAGGGCTGAATGTGGGAATGAGCGGTTATCCCTACTGGACCCTGGATATCGGTGGCTTCTTCACCGTAGGAGAGAAGTGGCAGAATAGGGGCTGCGGCTGTAACACGGATCCATCACCTAAGTGGTTCTGGTGTGGAACCTATGATGAGGGTGTCCATGATAAAGGATATTGCGAACTTTATACCCGCTGGCTGCAATTTGGCTGTTTTCTGCCCATGTTCCGGTCCCACGGTACCGATACGCCTCGTGAAATCTGGAACTTTGGGGAAAAGGGTACCATGTTTTATGATGCTATAGAGAAGTTCATCAATCTGAGATATACGTTGATGCCCTATATCTACTCTTTGGCAGGGGATGTTTGGAGAAATCATGGCACGATGATGAGAAGTCTGCTTTTCGATTTTCTGGACGATGAAAAAACATGGAATATAGCCGATGAGTTTATGTTTGGTCCTTCACTTCTGGTCTGCCCGGTGATGGAGCCGATGTATTATGAGGCGGGAAGCCGCAAGATTGATGCCCCGAAAACACGGACTTGTTATCTGCCCGCAGGCTGCAGCTGGTATGATTACTGGACCAATGAATGCTATGAGGGAGGGCAGGAAATCACCGTTGATGCGCCCATAGATCGGATGCCTCTGTTTGTAAAGGCGGGCTCCATCTTACCTGTAGCAGAGGGGATGCAGTATGCGGATGATAACTCAGCCAATGGAATTACATATCGGGTTTACCCGGGAGCCGATGCGGCCTTTGAGGTTTATGAAGATGAAGGAAACAACTATAATTTCGAAAAAGGTGCGTATACAGTCACTCAGGTGAGGTGGGAAGAAAGCTCTCGTACCTTGACAGTGGGTGAACCTAAAGGGGATTACCCGGGCAGAGACGCCAAATCTGATTACCAGATAAAAATTGTAGACGAGCATTAAATGAAGAAAACAGGTCCGGGCTGTATGTGATACGGCCCGGACCTGTTTGAAGTTTGATTTTGTTAGACAGTGGTAACATTATTCGTAAGATTCTGCCGGGTTTCCCGATATTCAAAGGGACTTTGTCAAGTCTGCTTTTTGAATATCCTGCTGAAATACCCCTGGTCTTCGTAGCCCACGGCTTCGCCCACCTGACGGATGGAATATTCCGGATGATGGGAGAGGAGCTGCTGGGCTTTTTGTATTCTTAGGCTTATTAGATACTTGGAAGGTGTGCAGTCATATTGCTGGCAAAATATTTTGGTCAGATAGCTGGAACTGTAGTTCATATTCTGGGCAATCAGGTTTAGGTTGATGTCCTGATGGTAGTTTTCTACAAAGTAATTTTTTAACAGCTCGGCTATGGCAGCAGGTGAATTCCTGGTTGCAGCCGGGTTAAAGATAGATTCGTAGTTCTGCTGCTCAGCATGGAGTTTTGTCTTGATTTTTAACAACGATTTTTTCAGTTCTTCAGGATCCACAGGCTTTAGTAGATAATCTGAAACACCCAGGGTGATTCCCGCCTTCGCGTATTCAAAGTCAGAGAATCCGCTTGTGATGATGAACTGGGTCAGGGGAAAGTGCTCTTTTACTTCTTTAATCAGCTCCAGACCGTCCATCAGGGGCATTCTGATATCGGTGATTAACAAATCGGGTTTCAGGACCTTAATCAAATCCAAGGCCTGTACTCCGGTCTGTGACTTACCTGATACGGTAAAACCGACATCCAGAGTTTCGATTTTATTAACGAGATTGGTCAACAGCAACTCCTCGTCCTCCGCTATTACGACAGTGTACTGTGCTTCGCTCATGAAGTTATACTTCCTCTCTTTTTATAGGTGTTTATGTAACCTTTCAGTGGGTGGCTGGTAATAACAACCCAGGGACACTTTCCCGTGTCCGTCTTCTGTATTTCCGTAGGTGAAGAGCATCCGTTCTCCGCAATAGAGTCTCCACCGCAAATAAATATTGAGCAGCCCCATACCATCAATATGCATCTCCGGCATACCGGGTTTGGAGACTGCAGCCGCAATTCTGCTGTTAATCTTTTCAATAGCCTCCTCCGTGAAGCCGGTACCAGAATCGATGATATCGATCTGCCATCGGTCCTCATAGGATCTTCCTACAACCGAGATATTCCAGGGAGGAAGAGCATTGACCCCATATTTCAGAGCATTTTCTACCAGTGGTTGCAAAAGCAACCTGGGAACTGGCGTATCCAACAGGGATTCATCCACGTCTACCGTATAGTTCAGACTGGACTGGTATCGTACTTTCATGCAGTACAGATAACGCTTCACATAGTCCACTTCCTGCCTCAGCTCAATGGTCATGGAAGAGCTGTCGGTGATATAGCGCATGATTTGACTTAAGTTCCGGCACATGGTGATAATCTCTTCCGATTGCTCGCCTTCCGCCAATACGATAATACTGGAAAGAGAGTTATAGTAAAAATGTGGATTCATCTGAGACTGAAGTGCCAGTGATCTGGATTTTACTTCTTGCTGTCTGGTTTCCACCAATTCATTCATGGAGGTCTTCAGACGTTGACTCATATGGTAGAAGGCCTGATAAAGTTCTTCTATTTCCAGTGTGTTCAACTTGTAAGAAGTATCCTCCTTTTCGCCAAGTGTTCCAATCTCCATGTCTTGTATGATGTGCTTTAAATGTTTGATTGGCCGCACCAGTTTCTTTGACATGGTGTAAGAAAGGAAGATTGCCACAAACATCAGAAATCCTGCCACAATCAATAGAAGACGTAACATGGTATGTATTGGCTGGAGAATTACACTCTCCTTTTGTACCAGTATGTAAGTCCATCCTGTATAACCGGAGTAAGAGTAGTTTAGAAGTTCGGTATAGCCGGCCCCCTCATCCTTTAGAGTGAGATTGTTTTTCTGATTTAAGGTGGCATCAAAATATCGGCTATATGACTTGGATTCAGGGTATTCCAAATCATAGGGATAGACCAGAACTCCATCCTGATTAAAGATATAAACATCGGCTGGCTGCTCATATTGGCGTTGATATTTGAAAATCACCTGAAAGATGCTTTTACAGCTCTTGGAAGTTTCTACGGCGCCAATGGTGCGTCCGTAAGGATTGACAAATGTCCGATATAAGGAAATCGACCAGTTGTAGAAGTTCATCATCCTCTCACTGTATTGTGGAGTGCCAAGCAGCTTACTGCCGGATCGGTTCAGCACCTCATCAAACCAGGGAAGACTGTCTGTATCCACTTTGGAGATTCGTGTCAGAAGTCCATAGGACACTTCATTTCCCTCCAGGTCAAAAAGATTAATCTGATCGGCCCTGATGTCAGTGCCGTTTACCGTAGAGAACAGATTAGATAGGGCGTTCAGAGAGTCTGAGGTGATATCCAGACTGAAGTCAGAATTAAGTTTTTCTTTAATCAAGCTGCTGTAATTGATGTTATTAGATACGGTATCCATTCCTTGGATTGCAGATTCCACTTGAAGACGGATTGTGGAGTTCATCTCACTCAGCGCTTCGGTTTCGGATTGAATCAGTTTTTTAGAAACATAATTATAGAAAAAAAGGCTAAAAGCAACCAAAATTACTGCTATCACTAGCAGATAAGCTAAAAATATCTTAGTCTGCATTGGAGTAGAATTTTTCTTCATTTTATTTACTGTTCTCCGCTCATGTTTTACTAATTATATCATCTAAGGAAAAAAAGTACAAATAGTATTCGAAAAAGTCTATAGACCTAGATAAAATGTACAGAGTATAATAAAATGAAACAGGCCGAATGGCGACCGAAGGAGGTAAAAGTTATGAAATATAAACAGAATTGGGAAGCGGCAAAGGTAAAATGGACAAATTATTGGAAACAGCAGAACACCGGAAGACCGCTGATGTGCGTAATTGCAAGGAAACCTGAGATAGAGGGCTTATCAGGTGGGGAGCCCATTGAAGGTGGAAATCTGGATGTCATCTGCCAAGGGCTGTATTATGGACTGCCTGAGGATTTAAAGTGGAAAGATATGGACGACAAATATATGAATGCAGAACGTATGGTAGCCCGCTATCGTCAGTTCTGTGAAACTCATGAATTTATGGGGGAAAGTTTTCCTAATCTGGAGATTGATTTCGGACCCGGTTCTCTGGCCGTATATCTGGGCAGTGATATTCATTTTAAGCCGGATACCGTATGGTTTGATCCCTGTATCGAAGGCGAGTGGGAGGATTTTCCTGAGATTAAGTTTAATCCTGAGAATCCCTGGTTTAAAAAGCACCTTGAATTGGCAAAAGAATGTAAGCGTCTGGTAGGGGATGATTTCCCGATAGATATGCCTGACCTGATGGAGAATCTGGATACATTGGCTTCCCTTCGAGGCAGCCAGGAGCTTCTGTCTGATATGATTGAAGACGATGAGATGATTCTGGAACGGGTGAATCAGGTAACAAAGGTCTATTATGAATATTATGACCGCTTCCATGAAGTAATCAGTGACCAGGATGGAGGCAATGCCTATACCGTATTCCAGATTTGGGGTCCAGGCCGTACGGTTAAACTTCAGTGTGATATTTCAGCGATGTTTTCCGAGCAGTTTTTCAGAGATTTTGTTTTGGATTCCTTAAAGGAGCAGTCTCAGAAAGCAGATCATGTACTTTATCACCTGGATGGACCGGGAGCTATCCGTCATATGGATGCATTGATGGAGGTAGAGGGAATTGATGCTCTGCAGTGGACCAGCGGAGATGCCGGACCGGATGGAACCTTGCCGGATTGGGATGTGATCTATGATAAGGCGATTGCGGCTGGAAAATCTATCTGGGTGAAAGTATACTCTGGAGATTTTGAAGATTGGCTTAAAAACTGTGACAGATTAGTGCAGAAATATGGTTCACACAGTTTGTTTTTCCTGTTTCCTGAGATGTCCCATGACCAGGCAGTCCGTCTTTTGGATTATGCAGAAGAGAATTGGAGTGATATCAAGGGAACCTTTGTAGAAAGTCTGGGCAGATAAAAATTAAGAAATATACAAAAAAAGTATAGTAAATGAAATAAAACTATACAAAATGCAAAAAAGTCCAAATTCTGTTGTGAATAGTGCATAGATTCCAGGGGAAAAAGAACGTATGATAGATGTATCAAACAACTATTGTTGGGAATAGCGAAAACAAAACTATGGAGGAATCAAGATGAGAAGAAAGTTAATCAGCGCATTACTTTGTGCATCCATGGCAGCCGCCCTGATGGCAGGCTGTGGGGACAGTGGAAAAGATGCAAAAGAAACCAGTACGAGTAAATCAGAATCACAAGAAGGAACAGCTTCTTCAGGCTCAGATTCAAATACGGATTTTGCAGGAGAAGAGCTGAGTATTATGGTGTCTGCCGGCTGGATGGATAATCGATATGACGAAACCATTAAACGCTTCGAGGATACATATGATGTGACCGTAGATCTACAGACGATACCTGCAGACCAGTATGGTGACTTGCTTTCATCTAAATTAACCACAGATTCTTGTGCGGATATCTTCTGGATTCAGTCCAACCCATTTGCAATTGCTTCCCAGATTGTGGATCCTGAAAAATACTGTATTGACTTTTCCGATGAGGAGTGGAAGTCTTTGATTCCTGAGACAAGACTTTCGGCCTGTGAATATGAAGGAAAACTTTATGGCCTTCAGATCTGGCATAACTCTCCGGAATACGTAATGGTCTATAACAAGACCATGTTTGAAGAGATGAACCTGAAAGTACCTACCACTTATGAGGAACTGCTGGATGTCTGTCAGAAAATATCAGATGAGGGTGTTACCCCATGGTTTGTGCCTGGAGCAGACGGATGGCAGCATCAGCTGGCTTTCTTCCAGATTGGCGGAGCCTATGAAGATGATCAGCCAGGACTCTATGAGAAATTAAACAATAATGAAGCTACATTTGCAGATAATCAGTTGATGATTAAGGTTCTGGAACAGTACAAAGAATTGTCTGATAAAGGCTACTTTGGAGAAGACTGGATTGGAACTGACAGCACGAATATGATCAATGAATTTGGTGACAGAAATGTTGCAATGGCTTTGGCAAACTCTTCTACAATCAAACAGATTAAAGATGAGACAGGAACAACAGATGAATTTGGACTGTTCCTGGAGCCACTGGGTGGCAACAACTCTTTCCCAAGCAGTCCTGCAGGACCGACCATGTTTGGATATAAAGGAACCGCTCACCCAGAATTGGTAAAAGAGTTCTTCCGATTTGTGACAACAACAGAGAGCCTTCAGGAAATCCTGGATAACTCACCTGCCTATACAAACCTGCATGTCAATGACGATAAGCTGGAACAACACTGGCTGCCGGAAGAAGAGGAGTTTATGTCAACCTTAACGGACGAGCAGATGAAGACTCCTGTACTTCAGAATGGAACAAAATACACCAATGATTACTGGATGCAGTTTGGCCAGGATATGGTGGCATATTGTACCGGACAGATGGAAGCCAATGATGTTCTGAAGAATATGGATACAAACAGAGCAGAGGCAGCAAAGGTTGCACAAGATCCGGCATGGAACTAACACTGGAGTGAAACTATAAGGCCAGAACGGTAAGTCTGGACAATTAAATGCCGGGGGAGTGAACCTTCTCCGGCATTAACTATCAAAGAAAGTGGTGAATAGGAAAATGAATAAAAAAAGAATTTATCCCCAGTGGTTTCTGATTGTTCCATTGGTGCTGTACATACTATTTTTCCTGACTCCAAGTATTCTGGGTGTGTTCTACTCTTTTACAGACTGGAATGCCAGGAGTCTGGGTGAGACTAACTTCGTAGGTTTACAAAATTATATAGAGATATTTACATCAAACAAGAACTATACATCAGGAATCTTTAATACCTTGAAGTTCACGGTTGTTTCCAACATCGTGAAGCTGATACCGGCACTTTTCATCGCTATCATGCTTCAGGAAGGCCTGAAAGGGAAAAATGTATACAGGACAATTCTTTATCTTCCTTCCATCCTTCCGTTCCTGATTATCGGTCTGACCTTTAAATCGATTTTCAACTATAATACAGGTCTTTTGAATTCATTTCTGGATGCCTTGCATCTGGGATTTCTGAAACAAAAGTGGTTATCCGACTTAGGCATGGTCTGGAAGTCTATCTTCGGCGTGGATGCATGGAGAGGTATTGGTTATGTCATGACCATATTCCTGGCAGGGCTCAATACAATTCCCAAATCATATTATGAGGCGGCAGAAATCGATGGAGCCAATTTCTGGCAGAGAGTACGTCATATCACCCTTCCCATGCTGTCGGGCGCAATTATGATTAACCTGGTATTTGGTCTGACTTATGGGCTGAAGGTATTTGATATCGTCTATGTTCTGACCAATGGAGGTCCAGGACATGCAACAGAGGTTATTACAACCTATGCTTACCAGTTCTATTCCACAGGACAGTATGGAATGTCCACGGCATTGAACTCCATCCTGCTGGTCATTACGGCGGTTATCGGAGTTGTTGTTGTGAAGGTTATGAGCAGGCAGGAGGTGCAGCAGTAATGAGGAGAAAGATTCAGGCAGTCTTAAAGCAGATTATATGTATTGCTATGAGTATTGTGGTAATTGCACCTTTTTATATGGTATTCATAAACTCATTTAAAACAAAGACAGAAGCGGCCAGAATGAGCCTGTCACTTCCGACGGAATGGCTGTTTAGCAACTATCTGGAAGTTATCGAAAAGGGAAGGCTGGTTCAAGGATTTGTCAACAGTTTGACTTATGCGTTGGTAGCCACTACGGTAGGTGTGGTCAGCTGTGCAATGGGAGCATTTGTCATGTGCCGGAAGAGAACGAAGTTGAATAACTTCCTGTATTATTTCGTATTGTGCGGACTCTTCTTCCCCGTAAACTATGTTACCTTGGTTAAGGTATTGAATGTTGCCGGACTGGCCAATACAAAGCTAGGAATTATTGTGGCCTTTACCAGTGCGATGATTCCCTTCTGTATCTTTACCATCCGTAACTTCATCACCTCGCTTCCTGTGGAACTGGATGAAGCGGCGGTAATCGACGGTGCAGGCCCTGTTACGATGTTCTTCAAGATTATCGTACCGATGCTTAAACCTACGCTGGTAACCTGTTTTATTCTGCAGTTTATGGGAATCTGGAGTGATTTCCTGACACCGTTGTACTTATCCAATAAAAGCTCAATGTTCCCGATGACAATTGCGGTATACCAGTTCTTTGGCAAGAATAAAAGTTATTGGAACTATATTTTTGCTGATATTATGCTAACTTGTCTGCCTGTTGTCATAGTCTATCTGTTAGGTCAGAGATATATCGTTGGCGGCATGACTTCAGGAGCGGTGAAAGAGTAAGGTGCGCCTGGAAAAGGGCAGGTAGTTTCGTGGGTGGAGATCCCACAACAAAAACACAGTATTGAAGGAATGTGTATAGGTGGATTTTTGGAAGGGAATGCCTTGCTGACAGGGCAAACAATCCTCGCAAAAATCCACCTTTTTTGAAGAGAAAACCTTGATTAGTCAGAATTGTTGAATTCCGGCAGTCCATCTGGTACTGCAGGGAAAGGAGTATATAGTGAAGATTGTTCGGGAAACTTTTGGTGGACGGTTTGGAGAGGCATTTGCGGTTGGTAACGGACATTTGGGTGCCATGATATACGGAGGAACCGATACGGACAGAATTGATTTGTCCGAAAACACTTTTTTCAGTGGTAATCCTAGTATTGAAGAAGATAATCAGCCTGGGGCAGCGAACGCATTTTACCAAATGAGGGAGCTGATTAGTGTTGGAGATTATGAAGGAGCATTACTAGAATCAAAGGAATTTTATGGCAGAAGAAATAACTATGGTACGAACCTTCCGGTGGGAAGCATCTATGTGCGCATCGATGGGGCTCAGGAGGAAATTTCTAATTATCAAAGGTCACTGGATCTTGAGACAGGTATTGTCTCAGCTTCCTGGAATGTGGCGGATAAGAAGATACAATCCAGCGCATTTGCCTCTCATGGTAAGAACGTTCTTTGTTACTGTGTGGAGATGGATCGTAAGGAGTTGAATCTGTTGATAAGCTTCGAATCACCCAGGGAGGGGGAGGATGTTACTTACCATACGAAAGGTCTCTCCTTTGTGTGTCGGGCGCTGGAAAGTCTTCATAGCGGTGGGACCACCGGTGTATTGCTCTGTGGTGAGGCTTCCATACAGACGGACGGGTGTATGAAGCATACCGGGCAGGGGGTTGAGGTTAAAGAAGCATCTTTTATGCGGCTCTACCTGGCTATGGAGACGGATTTTGATGAAGAAGTATCCGAGGATTTGGAAGGGGTTCAAAGGATTCGAAAGAAGGCTATTTGTCATCTGGAAGAGGCGTTGAAAGCCACATGTTTGAGGATGGAACATGAAGAAGACATGCGGTCCTTATTCCAAAGAAGCACCTTAGAACTGGAAGGTGATGAGGAGTACGTGGAGCTGATCCCCTTGATGTACCAAATGGGTCGATATTTGCTTTATTCCAGTTCCAGAAGTGACTCCAGGCTTCCAGCCCATCTGCAGGGAATATGGAATGATAATGTTGCCTGCCGCATAGGCTGGACCTGTGATATGCATCTGGATATCAACACACAGATGAATTACTGGCCGGCTGAAGTGACCAACATCTCCGAAGTGACAGGCAGCCTTTTTTCATGGATCAAAGACCGCCTGGCTCCGGCAGGAAGAGTTACCGCCCAAACCAGCTATGGACTTCCAGGCTGGGTGGGTGAGCTGGTTGCCAATGGATGGGGATACGCCGCCCCGTATTGGGCTTCTCCCTTATCGCCTTGTCCCACAGGGGGAGTCTGGATTTTGACTCATATGTGGGAACATTACCAGTTTACTGGGGACAAAGAGTTTTTAAGGCAGGAGGCAATGCCTCTGATAGAAGAGGCGGTCCGCTTCTTCCTTGCATATGTTTATGAGGATGAGAAGACAGGACACTATACCTGTGGACCATCCATATCACCGGAGAATAGTTTTCTGGTCAATGGAAAATCATACCAAATCAGTGCGGGGTGCACCTATGAGATTCTGATGATTCGGGAGTTGCTTGATATCTTTCATCAGGCATGTGATGTTTTGGATTGTGAAAACCAGCTCTTGGAGCAGGCCGTAGAAGTGCGGTCTAAGCTTCTTCCTTACCGGATCTTAGAGGATGGAAGTATTGCGGAATATGATCATGACTACCCGGTTGCGGACAGTCAGCACAGACATACCAGCCATCTGTTGGGGCTTTACCCCTTTGCTCAGATTACACCCGAGGATGAGAGGTTGGCAATGGCGGCTGAAACCACAATCGCCCAAAAGCTTACGCCCGAGGAAAACTGGGAGGATACAGGCTGGGCACGTTCCATGCTTATGCTTTATGAAGCAAGACTTCGCAATCCCAATAAGGCCTGGTATCATATCACACGTATGCTGGAGCATTTGCTGGAACCAAATGGTTTTATCATTCATCCCCCTACCAGAGGGGCCGGAGCCTTCGATAATGTATATGAATTGGACGGGAATACAGGACTGACCAGCTGTATTGCGGAGATGTTGATTCAAAGCCACAATGGAGTTATCCGAATTCTTCCCTGCCTTCCAAAACAGTGGAAGAAGGGAAAAGTGAAAGGACTGCGGGCCAGAGGTGGAATCACCGTGGACATTCAGTGGGGCGAAGGGATATCCCAGGTTTGGCTGACTGCAGATGAGACTGAAAGATGTGTTCTAAAACTGGGGAGCCATGAAGAGCAGTTGCTTTTAAAGGCAGGAGAAACCAGATATATATCGATCTAAGATAACACGCCGGATTATCCGTAATATGGGTAAACGGCGTGTTATTTTAGTCCATAGTAAGCGATTAATATGGAAGAAGGTTCTTTCGGACAGATAAAGAATATTATGTGAATAGGATATTTATAGAGATTTTTATGGTATTATTATCTTGATGGTTTTATATATGAAAAACCTATATATAAAGATTAACTTATGCTATTCTATATAATAATTTTAACTAATACAGGAGGGTGTAATGCTGAAACTGCTGATTGTTGACGATGAACCAGGCATAGTCCTGCTTTTAAAAGATTATTTTGAATTCCAGGGATATGAAATAATAACCGCCTTAGATGGAACATCGGCAATTGAAAAGGTTGCGGAGAATCCAGATTTGATTCTATTGGATGTAAATCTTCCGGACTTGGATGGGTTTGAGGTCTGTAGCAGAATCCGGGAGCATATAGACTGCCCAATCTTATTTTTAACTGCAAAGGTTGAAGAGCAGGACCGTATACAGGGATTGGTGCTGGGAGGAGACGATTATATTCTGAAACCCTTCAGTATTGAAGAACTGGGGGCCAGGGTCAAGGCTCATTTGCGTAGAGAAAAGAGAAGGGTCGGCAATGGTTCCGTGCAAATCTGTGGTGAAATTGCCATCCACTACGATGAGCGTATGGTTTATGTGAATAACCAGCCCATTAAGCTTACGAAGACGGAGTTTGATATATTGGAACTGTTGTCGTTGCATAAGAGGCAGATTTTCACAAAAGAACAGATATATGAGCGAATCCGTGGATATGAGGGTGAAGGGGATAGTAGCATAGTCATGGAGCATGTGCGTAGAATTCGGTTAAAACTGTCGAAAAGCGGCCAAAAGGACGTGATACACACCGTTTGGGGGGTGGGTTATCAATGGATTGGTTAGAAGTGAGAGTAGAGAAAATAAGGGAAAAAGTGAAAAACCTCCCTTTAAAAAAGGCGATGACCTGTTATATTCTGGCATTTAGCCTTTTGACAGTGGGCCTTACGATAGCTACAAACTTAATATGTGAATTATGGATTGACTCTATCTATATAAGCATGGAGGGTGTTGTTAAGGATAGTACGAGCGGAGAAGAGGACTCCAAGGAGTATGGTTCAAAGGATAATGCTTTTAAGGTTGAGATAGAGAATCAGGAATCTATTCAAGCCGGACTGGCAGGTATGGATAAAGAGGAATCCAGTATATATAGGACGTTGAAGATTATAGAGCTATGGTCGCCGGTTGTGTTTGCCGTGGCCAGCATGTGGGGAGTATCGGCCATATTCTATAGGAACCGCCTGAAGGAACCCTTTGCTATTCTTCAGCATGGAGTTGGTGAAGTGAAAAGGCAGAACCTATATTTCAACATAAATTATGACAGCAGGGATGAGATGGGACAACTATGTGATTCTTTCGAGGAGATGAGAGCTGAATTGCTTAAAGGGAAAGAGGCCATGTGGGAAATGATTGAAAAGCAGAAACAGGTGAATTCGGCATTTGCCCATGATCTCAGGACTCCGTTGACGGTATTAAAAGGCTATTCAGATTTGTTGGAGCGTTACCTTCCGGAGGGGAAGATTAGTGAAGAAAAATTGAAAGATACCCTGCACTTAATGTCAGAACATATTAGAAGATTAGAGAAATACACCTATACGATGAAAAATATTCAGAGTATGGAAGAATTTCCTATGGAGAAAACTTCCATGGATATTTTAGTTCTGCAGCAAAAAATCCGGGATATTTTAAGAGCACTAAATCAAAATGGAGGTATTTCCATACTGTATACAAGCGGGTTGGCTCGCTCCAGATTCGTAAATGTGGATGAAAACATAATTCTGGAAGTGCTGGAAAACCTGTTGTCCAATGGGATTCGCTATGCGGAAACCAACATACAGGTTTCAATGGAACTTACGGATGAGTTTCTCTATCTATATGTACAGGATGATGGCCCAGGTTTTTCGGAGGAGGCCTTAAAAAAGGCCGTAGAGCCATATTACCATGAGTCACATCAGGAGTATCCGGAGAAACATTATGGAATAGGTCTTTATATCTGCCAGATTCTTTGTGAAAAGCATGGAGGAGTATTAAGCCTTGCCAAAAGCCTTCGAAAAGGCTCTACGGTATGTGCTTCCTTTTATTTACACCCGAATCCTTTACAATAAAAAAGTTAAAGTTGTTATAAAATCCAAGCCGGGTGAAGTTACCCGGTTTTGCTGTTTTAATAAGCACCTTCTACCTAAAATAATAGAATCTTAAAAACTTCTTATGGAAAAACAGAGAAATTATAGAGATTTCCATACTACACTAAGGTCAATTCATAAAACTTAAAGTGAGGTAAAAAGATGAAAGATAAGAAGTCCGAAATAAAGATTGTAATCCAGAACCTTAGCAAACGTTATGGAAAAAAGCAGGCATTGAAAGATGTTAACCTAACTATCCCAGCAGGAATGTTCGGTCTTTTGGGGCCGAATGGAGCCGGCAAGACTACGCTGATGAAGACTTTGGCAACGTTACTTAAGAAAAATCAAGGAAGTGTCCATATATGTGGTATCCCTGTGGAAAATGCGTCTGAAATACGTAGAATCACTGGATATCTCCCTCAGGAATTTTCTATGTACCCCAATATGACCGTGTATGAGGCCATGGACTATCTGGGTGTTCTGTCAGGATTAGATTCAGAATTGCGTAAAAGCAAAATACCAGTTTTGCTGGATCAGGTAAATCTGCTAGACGATAAGATGAAGAGAGTAAAGGCTTTATCGGGGGGCATGAAACGAAGACTGGGAATCGCCCAGGCAATTCTTCACGATCCTGAAATCTTAATCGTGGATGAGCCCACCGCAGGCCTGGATCCGGAAGAGAGGGTGCGATTTCGAAATCTGCTATGTGAAATAGCAGAGGACCGGATTGTGATATTATCCACCCATATTGTTGGCGATATTGAGGCAACCTGCGAAAATATTGCGGTATTAAATGAAGGGCAGATTATATTCAACGGTACGGTAACCCAGCTTCTGGAACGTGCGGACGGAAAGGTTTACATGGCAGACATAAGCAGAAAGGAACTTTCTGATTTAAAAGAGGAATACAAAGTAACCAGCATGTTGTCGATGGGCAACAATGTATCGGTACGATTCATCAGTGAGGATACGCCCTTTTTATCTGCTTCATCCTGTGAACCAGGAGTGGAGGATGCCTATATGTATCTGATGCAGGAGAAGGAGGTGGAGTTGTGAGATTTATGAGTTTGTGGATTCATGAGTGCAGGCAGACCGTAAAAAGCCTGATTTTTTATTTCTATGTCGCCTTTGTTGCAATCTTCTTTTTAACAAATATGGGATCCGTTAACATTCGTAAGGAGCCTGTTCCGGGGCAGGAATCTTATGGTACAAAACATAGTGATGATCCGTTAAAGGTCATGAGCTGTACCTTGGGTTCGCTGGAGGAGGCCTACTATCATGATCATTTTCAAACAAGCCCTGTTGGTTTTACAAAACATGTACAGCTAAGCGATGAGGAAAAGGCTGAAATTAACCAAATTCTTGAAGATATGACTGGCATGGATGAAACGCAGCGACAAAATAACTACGAAAAACAAGTTCAGGAAAATACCATTCAGTTGGATAATGGGGCATATACCCAGGTTGGTGTGATTGAACTGGAATCAGCTCCGGGTGTTGGTTATGAGCAGTTTGTGGAAAACATGGAACGGGTGGATGCTATTTTAGGCGGAGGTTCCTCTTATGCAGAGAAAAGATTAAGCAGTAATGCTTCGGTAGATATGACCTATGAAGATGCTCTGGAGCAATATCAGAATCTGGTTGAAAAAGACCGGTTTACTGGGGGATATGCGCGGCTGTTTTGTGACTATATGGGAATTGTACTTGGAATTGCCCCCATATTTATGGCGGTTACAAGAGGGCTGAGAGATAGACGTTCCCGCATGCAGGATGTTGTTTATATACGGTCTGTTTCCTCGGCGACCCTGATCTTATCCCGTTATCTTGCCATGGTATTCATGATGGTATTGCCGGTAATCCTCCTGTCTTTCCTGCCGCTGACCCAATGCCTGTTGTATACAAACGGAGCGGGAATCTCCGCCGATGTACTGGCTTTCTTAAAATATAGTCTCTGGATACTGGTGCCGGAAATTCTGGTTGTATCTGCGGTGGGAATGATGCTGACAGAACTTACTCAGACGGCTCTTGCCATCGCTGTACAGGTTTTCTGGTGGTTCTTATCCCTCTTTTCTGGAGTTTCAGATATTTATGGTGGCAACTATGGCTGGAATCTTATACCTAGAAATAACTCGGTACTTAACTATCAAAAATACGTGGAGGATCTGAACCAATTGGTTACTAATCGAATTTTCTACACCTTCCTTGCATTTGCGTTCGTAATCTTAACAGTTCTTATTTATGAAAGAAAAAGAAAAGGAGGGTTGGATATACGTGGAAAAATACATGCAAATCGGAAAATACAATCTAAAATATAATATTCCACCACATTTTATCATAAGTGTTTTGCTGTTACTATGTTCCCCTCTGATACTGGGACTTGGTAATCTGAATAGGTTTGATACTGCAAAGATTCTGGAGATGTACGTGGCGTTAGTGGGAATCATCATGATAACACCGGTTTTTCTTCCGGAACATAACAAAGACATCAGGGATCTGCTGAGCACTAAGGCTTTTAATATGGCCGTTGTATATGGAATCAGAGTTCTACAGGCAGTGGTCCTTGTGATGATTATGGTTTCCATCTTTATCGCTGTTTTGAAGATGGGGAATTGCGATTTCCCAACAATTCCTTACTTCTTCGGAACAATGGCGGGGATTCTGGCGATAGGGGGAACGGGTATGGTTTTTTATGCCTTAACGGATCAAGTTGTGGTTGGATATATGATTCCACTGCTTTACTACCTTATATCCTACGGTACGAAAGATAAATATTTGGGAAAACTTTATTTGTTCTCCATGTCAGACGGCAGAGTCAGTGATAAACTCTATCTGGCCATAGTGGGTATACTATTTATTGGCCTTGGAATCTGGATACGCTGTAGAAAAACCAGATGTTAAAACCCTGCCCCACGGAATTATATGATTATTCTTGCGGTTTCGGAGCTCAGAATATCTAAAGACTCTGTAATTTTATTAAATGCATAAAGAATATTCATATAATTTCCCGCAGGGCAGGGTTTTAACATCTGTATCTTATAAAATAATACAAAATATCCCATTTTTCTCTTGTACTAAAACGTGGTTCACTATATAATCTGTTTTATAGTTTACAATAATATATTGTAAATTTTGATTAAATTGTTATGTACGAGACAAGACACTAGATTTATATAGGATGAAATCACAGATTATAAGTACTAGATTTGGAGGAATTCATGGCAGATCGTTTTACAAAGAGACGCAGAGAAAAAAGAAGAGTAGCCAGCAGAAGGTTAAAAATATTCATGGGCATCAGCATCGTAGTGCTGCTTGTTGTTTTGGGGGTATTAGTTTTCAGACAAGTAAGTACGCTACAGAACGAGGCGAATAAAATCAGAAAATTGGTTGTCGCAGAAGATACTTTGGATACGAAAATATATACTACAGGAAGTTTTACAGAAGTCGAGAAGACCTTAAAAGATTATATGAATGAATATGTAACAAGATTAAGGGAAGTTACCAGCATCCTAAATGATGAGGCGTTTTCAGAGATGCTGTCGGAAACAAATCTTCAAACCGATGGCCCAGAATTCATCAACAGTAAATCATGGATTCAGGAAAGAAGAGAATTGACTGAGGCAGATTTCAACAGGCTGAAAGAACTTACGTCGAAAGAATGTATAGATCAGGCAATACATAATGCCGGTGTAAGTGGAGTACACGCTATGCTCTGTAGATATTATCTGAGCAGCCTGCAGAAAGATTTTATGCATACCCAACAGGAGTTTGAGGAAGCGAATCAACAAGTGCTGGAAAGGCTGGATCAAAAAGAACGGGTTCTTGAGTTTTTGACGGTAAATCATGATTTCTGGAAATGTTCAGAGGGAACACTAACCTTTGATTCTCCTGCCTTAAGGGAGGAATATAATACTATGGTGGGCACAAAATAGTACACCTTGATTTTGCAATTTTTCCGCAGTGATATTGTGCGTGCGGTTGCCCGAGGGAGTCCACTACCTCAGTAGCTCAGGTTTATGGAAGGAAGTAACATGGGAAAAGAAGTTAAGACCAATGCAATGAGAATTCTGGAAAAACAAAAGATATCTTATGATTTGATACAGTATGAATGTGATGAATTTGTGGATGGCCTGCACACCGCAGAAATTACGGGCGCTCCCGTAGAGCAGACTTTTAAAACCCTGGTGTCCCAGGGTAAGAGCAAGCAATATTACGTTCTGGTAATTCCCATCGCGGATGAGGTGAATCTGAAAGCCGCGGCGAAGGCGGTTGGGGAAAAATCCATAGAGATGATTCATGTAAAGGATATCACCGCTGTGACTGGATATGTCCGAGGCGGTTGTAGCCCCATTGGTATGAAAAAGCAATACCCTACGTATATACACCAATCCGCTCAGCAGTATGACAAAATCTATGTAAGCGGAGGTAGAATTGGAACGACGTTATGTATGAGCCCAGAGGATTTAGTAAAGGTCAGCAGAGCCTTGTATGCAGAATTAACGGTATGATCACTTCTTAATAAAGCGGTAGGTCAGGTCGGCGAACGATATCTCATCTCCGTCATTCAGCCGAACTTCCTGTTCTCCGTTAACAGGATATCCATTCACAAAGGTTCCATTTCTGGAACTTAAATCTCCGATATAGTATTCACCCTCTACTCTTTTTATCTTGGCATGAATTCGACTCACTGTGGGTGAATTCAGAACGCCATCCACTGCCTGTACCAGCTTTCCTACCAGAATCAGATCTTTATTCAATGGAATAGAGGCTTGGCTGGTTGGATCCAGGGGCTGAAGTCGTGCTTTTTCTACTTCTGCGGCTCTGTTTCCAATCAATTCTGTATCTCCATATAGAGGGGGAAGATGATTGTCTTGAGCTTTCAAATTTGAGTCGGGATTATTCACAGCGTTTGGAAAAGATGGATGATGAGTATTCAGAGAAGGTTCCCCAGGGGAGTTTTCCGAATTCCGCGACAGCCGCCTACTCATATAAAATATGACACCACCACAACATCCCGCTAATAATACAAGAATTAAAAGAATAGCCCATAGGGGAATGGAGGAGAATTTCAATAAGAGTAGCAAGACGGCCAAAAGAAGCGTAATACAAATCCCTATATGTTTGCTCCAAGATGGTTTTCTCTCTTCTTCAGTTGATGAGAAGAAATCATCCAACAATTTTTTGCGTTCCAGTTCTTCTGGTTCCAGCTCTTCGGAATCCATATCTTCAGGAAGAGGATGGGATCTGGATTGGGCGTCGGCGGATCTTTGCAAAGTAAGAGCGGCTTTCAGGGTTTCTATTCCACAGTTTTCTTCTGTGATTTTGCGATAAAGGCCGTAGCCTGCCATGACTGCATCCTGATTTTTATGATCGATTTTAGGAAGGAGATATTCCATCAACTCTCTTAAGCTGAGGCGAATATTTTTTCCATAGCCTGGAAGGAAACAGAAGTTGACCCCATTGCTTTCAGGATTGAGAAAGATTAATTCCGGTATCAATATGATATCGTTCATGTTCAGTAAAAATTGCTCCATCCGCTCTAAAACCTGAAATATGTGTTCATATAATTGAACCAGCAACAGGTTGTCTACCCCCCTGTGTTCATAGATTGTTTTCAGTGATTGTTGCGAAGTGATTTCAAAACAAAACAGGTTTTTCCCATTAACACCCCTGATACTGCAGGGAAGCAGGCCGTTAATATCATTGGATATAATCATTCTTACCTGATAGGTACTTGTATCTATTTCGTTTGGACTTTCCAATACTACATAATTGTGGTTCAGGTCTCTTCTATATTCAATATTCATAAACAGTTCTCTCTTTTCTGTATTCAATATCAAGAACTTTTCTTTTCCACATCAGAAGTGATAGTGTCAGCTAATCTTTATCTAAGTTCAATCACTAGTTTCAATTCCTTCAGTTACAGATTTAAGTTAGTTTCTGTATTAGCCGTACCTTACGGATATGCTCCACAGGTTTTAATATCCGCGCGTCAGCTTTTGTCTTGAAATTCAGGTTTAATAGTCTCATATTGGGAATTAATTCCACCTCATAGGTAATTTCAACATAATCTTTGGTCTGTCGTACATGAACGGCAAGATTGCTTAAGGTTAGAGGAGCCTCTTCCAGCAGAAGGTTGGCCTTTTCCTCCTCTTTTCCTGGGGATAATACAGATTCATAGGCAGCTTCCGTAAACCAGACCCGCTGGTGTATATAGAAACTAAAAAAGAGAATCAGAAAAAGTGAAAAGAGTACCAACGGTAATATGAATACAGCTTCTACAGACATGGCACCGTTGCGAAGCGGACTGGGGTTCAAAGGTTCGTCTTGTTTTCCATGATTGTTGTAAATTCTCATAAAATCAACCTCACTAAATAGCCAAATAATAAAAATGGGATAAAAGGGATTTGATCATCTTTTTTGCACTTTTTAAAGATCAATGAAAATGCGGACCAGATTGCGGCCAATATTAGCCCTGCTGTCAGTGCCATAAGGCATCTGAAAAAGCCGATCCAAATTCCCAGGGCAAGAACTAAGATACCATCGCCATAGCCAACCTTACCCTGGCTGACCTTGCCTGTCAGCAACAGAAAAAGTCCTGGTATCATACTGATTAAAATCTCTGTGTACAGGGAGTTTGCTTCAACGAGCTGTACTACCAGGCCAAGAAGCCCGTAGAGAATCGTTAGAAATAGATAGATCTCTCTTCTTTTTATATCGCTCCAACAGTTAAGGAGCAGTAAGAACAGGGTGATCGCAATTTTCCAGTCCATGCTATGCCCCTTTCTTAGGTGAGAGTGTTTGACATCTACTGCAGATATTTAAATTACTTATCTGATCCTTGCTCACCAGGCGGATTCGTCTCTTCAGGCCACTGCATTCCAGACTGTTATGATAGGCCGTGCCCCGCTGGGATAAGTAGACATATTCATGAGATGCCCCTTTCCCGATACACTTTTCACAGGGATGATAACGTGCTCCATCTACGTTTCTCGACTTTTTAGCTGCCGCTATTGTTTCGGTATAAATATGAAGGTCCAGATGGCTGCAAGAAGATGAGGTATGATAAACGCTTTCATAATCTGTCACATAGACCATTCCTTCTTCGGAACCGGTGCTTTCAGAGGTGCTTTCATTTCCCAGATAACCACACCATATATGTACCCTGGCATGGCAGGGAATCCGTAGCTCAGGGAGTGGGAAGGGAGCGTATGGTATTCGATAGGTCACCATCTTGCTTAGAGTCAAATAACCATCATCAGAAGTGCCCTGAGGGCTGCCAGACTCACCTGGAAGATATGCGTACATCGCGGCTTTTTTAGCGTTTTCTTTCAGGGCAACGCTTTCCTCAACATAAATGCGATAAAAATCCAACATACTGAATATGGCCAGACAGGCAAGCAGAAACAAAGGGAGAATAAAGGCGGATTCCACAGTAAAACTTGCTTTTTTTAAGGAGATGTAGAAGGCTGCCCTTCTATCGGTGGAAGAATTATGATGAGCCATCGGGGGAAGTTCATCATTATTTTGTGAAAGGATACCTGGAAGAGAGTCTCTGGTTATTGTTGGTGAATTTTTACTTGTTTGTTTTTCTAATAGATAGTTCTTCTCCGTGTAAAAGGGCACCCTTCTGCACCTCCTTTTCTTATGGACTAAATTGGATCCAGCAACGTGGGATTACCATGGTTCTATAAACTAAGTGCCTGCGTAACTATAGCTTCTACAAATAGTGTAGGAGTTGTTGTCCAACTTCCAAAGGCATTCGGCTTCCAGGCTCTCTACACAATTATCAATCCGAAAAAGTTTGTTGGGATACTTAAGGTTAATATTGTATTCCACCAGATCCATGGCGGACTTCGCCAGATGTGTCTGTGATTTTGTGAAAAGTAGAAATCTTAAATACCAGCTATAGTCAAAGCCCTGACCATCACTTTTGCGATTGTTATCCAGATTTTCCAGCAGCGATGGAAGATTTTCCAGAGACAATTGCCAACTTCCCTCATCCTTGAGCAGCGGAATCTTACCACCATTCAGCAATTCCCGAATATCAAGTATGCTTTCAGCAAAGGCCCAACAGACCAGAAGAGCGGCGGATATTATAGTAAGTGAGATGGGAATCAGCATAGCGGCAGCCAAGGTGGCGGCCATGGTGTCCGCCTGAGCCTTCTTGGAAGGAGAGGTGTATAGATGAATTAGGTTTGCTGATTCTCGTATGGCAATCAGACGATTTACAACAGATTTTAAGTTATCCCTATCGGAGTTCTTCCCTCCAATCATGTATTCCACCTGATAAGATAAACCTTCGGCTTGCTTAATGTTCGTATAGTTTGAAAATTTCTCTATACTATATTCTGACAGTAGCAGTTTGTCTATGCCATTGGAGTTGTCTATTGGTAATAGCCCCATTCCCTGATTCAAGTTTCTGCCGGAAGCCATCGTAGAAGAATCTACACTATAGTCTGATAATTCAGAGGAATTACTCACCACGAGTCCCAGAATCCCCATCTTACGTATATTGTTGATGACTTCTATAGGGTTCTTTATAGGGGGAGTGCCGGTTGCAGGCGGAAGTTCTTCTCCGGATTCCAGAATGGCGTTTTCAGCAGATTGTTTTTCCTGCTCATAAACCTCTAAAGGATCTCCTGCGGCTATCTGGCTTTTCTGATAGTCCTGGGATTCAATCCGTGTGGTCTGTTCGGTCAGGATGTTTGAAAGCTGCTGTATACCAGATATGCCAAGACTCTGCTTCATATACTCCGATACCTGGCGGCCGAATGAGTTTCCCGTCTGATCCGTCGCCAGAATATAGCCGGTAATACTGCCGGATTTGTAGTCTGCTCCGAAGAAATTTCTATCTCCATGCCCGTATGGATTCAGACTATACACCGCATCCTGGCATAAAGTATCATATAAGCGTTCCATCTGAAGCGTTCCGCTTCCGTGGCCTCCATCTATATAGAACAAATCATATTCCTCCAACAGCTCTTTGTCATACTGTGCAAATAGTGAGAAAAGTCCCTGATCCATAGCGGATGCGATGATAACACGTCCACCCGCCAATCTGACAGACTTCAGCATGGCAGCGAATAATGACAATAAGATAGTCAGTGTCAGACAGAGATATACGGTGATACTTCCTTGATTTCGGTTCATGGTATACAGCTCCTTTCTACTACAATGTATTTATGGTTAATATCCCTTACAACCAGTAAGGAATTATCCATCTTGTTACTTAAGCTGTTAGAATGTAGGTAGCAATGGTATATCGGCTTCCTTTCTTGGACTTCGCGTCCGTAAAT
>DVNN01000044.1 GCA_018714325.1 Candidatus Pelethocola excrementipullorum | reverse complement strand
TATCTTCTTTGCCTTTTTGTGTAGTCGGCTCAATCAATCGGCAATATACACCCTTACAATCTTTGATATGACTTTTTCTAAAGACAAAACTTGTAGTTTGAACAACTTCACCGCCGATTTCTTCAAACGCTCTTGCACCCAGATGTGCCATATTGACCGTATCGAGTAAAAGAAGCTTATTACGAAGCTTTTCAAAACTGGAAAGGAACATCCAAGCGTGCTGTGTAATCATTGCTTGATAGCAGTTTTTCTTCACCATCTGCCGTAAGTGCTTCAAAAGATGGCGTCGTGTAATTCTATCGCAATGCTGCTATACTAAGCCTATCATTTCTTGAGGCATTTTTTATGCTTATGAATCAACCTACATTCTTCTGGTAATTCTTTTGACCAGGGCAGGTATTTATCCAGTATCTCTGGATGATTCAGATAGTCGTTATTGGGCATACTTTCCAGGATGTATTTCAGGTATTCATAAACATCCAGAGCATTGGCCCTGGCGGTCTCTACTAATGTATAGAGAACGGCATTGGCCGTTGCACCTTTAGGTGTGTCTGCAAAAAGCCATGCACGTCTTGCGGTGGCAAAAGGCTTTATATTTGCCTCGCATAAATTATTCGAGATTGGCAGCCTGCCATCTTCTAAAAATGTTTCCAGATATTTTCTCTGGTTTTTAGAGTATCCTAGCGCAGTTGTCAGTTTTTCATTCGTAGTAGAAAGAGCCGCTGTTTCTTCCACCCACGACCAAAAGGCATCGAGGATGGGACGTGACGCATCCTGACGCTTCTGTTTTTTTTCTTCATAAGGCAGATCCTTAATCTCTTTCTCAACCTTAAAGAGAAGATTGATGAACTCCCTGCCTTCCGCTCCCTTGGACCCGGGGATTTCCTTTCCCTGATTATCCAACGGGATGCTTTCTATATAGTAACGCCGACAATGGGACCAGCATAGATTTCTTTTGATGTCTTCCACCTTTTCATACCCTATGTATGCATCCGTGGTCAGATATCCGTGAAATCCCCATAATAGGTCTTTTGCAACGTCACCGCTTCTGGTGCGAGAGTAATGGAAGAAGGCGGCCTGAATGTCTTCACAGGCACCGCTGCGGATTACCCACATATAGGACTCACTGCTTGCCTTTTTCCCCATTTCCTTATTACACTGGATTCGGGTTTCGTCCATGTGCAGGATCTGGCAGTTCAACAGCACCTCATGAATCCTGTTATAAATGGGGGTCAGCCATTCCTCGCTGCAGCGAATGGTCCAATTGGCCATGTTTCCTCTTGGCAACACCAATCCCATCCGATACCAGTCCTTCTCCTGGCGGGCAAACGGCAAACCCTGGGCAAACTTCTGATACATGACCTGGGCCACAAGAGAGGGGGTTGCTATTGAATGAGGTAGTACCGGCGAAGGAACTGCCGCTTTCTCAAAGTGATCTCTTGGGTTTTCACTTCCTTCTTTTCCACACTTCGTACACTTTGCCACCTGCTGAACGATCTGTTTTACTTTCAGCTTTGCCGGTTCAAACTCCACTTCCGTGCGGACGACCTTTTTACCGATAACGATTAACTCTCCACCACATTTAGAACAGGTCTCCTTTGCTGGAATTACATACTCCTCTACTTCCTGGGGCAGCCCTGCAAGCATTTCCTCCCTTACCCCAGGTTTCCGTGCCGTCCTTGTATAACTGGGAACAGTAATCTCCTTTTTCTCCTTAAATAGCCCTCCCGCAAGATCCTGCATAGAGGTAAACAAAGATAATTGTCCTTCCATTTGTGATACTTCCGTGGAGGGACCAAACAACTTCTTTCTTGCATGAAGAAGTGCCTGGATCATGTTTTCAATCTGTATATTCTGTTTTTGAATGATCTTATCTTTTGCTTTAATTTCCTTTTGTTGTTTTTCGGCAAGTGCTCGAAGTTTCAGCAGTTCTTCATGTTCTGTCATTGGTATACTTGTCCTTTGTTTTCTTTATTATAAGTATACCATTTCAGAACATATAATGCCATCTTTTTCGCACATCTCAAACGCCAAAAAGTGCTGATTTTACGCGTTTTTCCAGGGTTTTATCCGTCACTTTTCGATGGTCAGAAACAGGTGGACTTCGCATCCATTTTTACTGGATGGAGCGCTCTTTTCTGTTCGATTTCCAGCCCCTGTAAAAGCCACTGCACTTGCTGGTAGGATATCTCTTTTACTTCCGAGGGATCTTTTGGCCACTGGAATTTCATCCCATCCAGGAGTTTTTTGTTTGCTAAGATAAAACCATTGCTATCGTATCGGAGCACTTTGATTGCATTTCTTCTCCGGTTACAAAACAGGAAAACATATTCATTTATAAAAGGATCCAGTTCAAACTGCATATTAACAATAGCTGCGAGCCCCGCCGACTGTTTGCGGAAATCTGTTGCCCCACATGCCAGGTAGATGTGTCTTGCATCTTTTACAAACAGATCCATCATAACTGTTGTACCTGCCGGATGAATTGAATGGCCAGAGAACAATCCTTCTCATCCGAAAGGGTGAAGGAAAACTTTCCCCAGGTAATCTGGAGCCCGACTGGGTTTTCTAATGGTACTGGTGAGATTGGAAGCTCAAGTTTGGCAAACTGCGGTGCGCAAGATTGTATTTCCCTGGATTCTGTATGCAGCTGTTTCTTCCAATAGTAAAAAGTAGATTTTTTTATATGATTCTGCCGGCACCATGCAGCCATAGATATACCGCTAGATGCCTGCTCTTGAATCCGTTCTTTCCATAAAGCTCTATTATCTTGATCCATTGTATAACCTCCTAAAGACATTTTAGGTTAATTTTACAGGATCTGCATGGAGATTACACGACGCTATCTTTTGAAGCACTTACGTGTTGTCTGATAGCGACACCTCTATTTTTCTGCCCATTTTTATATTGCGTTTATCCAATTATCAAGTATAATATACTTATCAGAAACAAATCGTTTCATATAGAAGGAGAGGTGCAAAATGAGAAGTAAAAATCCTGAACTAATGGATAAGATATTAAAATATGCTGAAAAGTATTATCTTGTGTATGGCTCTTCGCCAACAACAGCAACAGTGGCAAAAGCACTTGATATTGGAAAGTCTACTGTATATAGATACCTTGTAGCAATGAATGACAAAGGTATGATTGAATACGATGGCTGCGACATTCAGACCTCAGTCACAAGGAAAGTGAATAAGGACGCTTCTCAAACTGCAATCGTTGGTTCTATACCTTGTGGTACTCCAGAGTATAAGGAAGAACACATAGAAGGTTATGTATCACTTCCGACTGCCATTTTTGGCAAAGGTGATTTCTATATTTTGAGAGCCAGTGGAGAATCAATGATTGACGCCGGGATTGATGATGGCGATTTGGTGGTTATCAGAAAGAAGCAGAGAGCCAATGATGGCGATATTGTAGTGGCACTTGTAGATAATCAGAATACTTTAAAACGCTTTTACAGAGATGAAGACAACAAGAGAATTATTCTTCACCCGGAGAATAAGAAGTTTCGTGACATCTATACAGAGGAATGTACCATTCAGGGTGTTGCGTGTCACATCATAAAAGAAATCTGACCGATGAAAGGCAAATACAATGATAATTGAAGGAATTCGCTATCATCATTATGATAGTGCGGAAATAAAATTATATGACTATGTTAGGATAATAATTACAGACATAGCAGTGGAGGTGGATACAACTTGAATACGTTTTATACTAGAGCCGAGATTGATGAAATCGGAGCAGGACTTATCGAGGTCTATAAGGGTAAGCATCCAAACAAGGTTGTTTCATATATAGATATTGAACATTTCATAACGGACTTTCTTGGATTACACATTGAGTTTGCATCTTTTGCGGAAGATGATTATGGAAAAATCGGATTTACTTCTGATGGAGAGACAGAACTGATGATAAATCAAAACGGAAAGGTTCTTCCCTTTACCTTTCCGAAAAATACGATTGTTATCGACAA
>DVNN01000043.1 GCA_018714325.1 Candidatus Pelethocola excrementipullorum | reverse complement strand
GCAAATACCGCAGTTGATACATTTATCTAAATCCACGGATATGGTATTGTATCCCTTTTGATTCAATACATCTGATATGGAAAGAGCACCCTGCTTACAGGAAGCCGCACAGTAACCACAGGATTTACAATTTTCTTTTTTGATCTTTAACATACTTATCCCTTCTTTCCGCTGTAAAATTAGAATTCCGGATCATCCTGAATCGTAGGCTCAAAGAGCTCTAAAGCCAACTCTGTCTGAAAACGTCCGGTAGCTTTGGAACGATCGAAAAGCTTTGCTACATTTCTGCGGCAGATGGCCTCTATATCAGAGATCACACTTGTGGCTGTAGCTTCAATGACACCGAAGGTGATGGCATAGAAGAAACGGACTGCCCCCAGATTGGCGATAAAGTCAGGAACTACCTGAATGCCATTCTTATGTAGTATGGGATTGGCGGAATCAGAGACAGGGATATTGGCGCCTTCACAGATCAACTTAGCTTTGACTGTTTCGGCATTTTCCTCATTGATCACATCTTCCAAAGCTACGGGGATCAATATGTCACAGGGTACATCAAGCCAGGAGGTATTGGGCATGGTCTTCCAGGAGGGATCGAATTTGGAAGCGTCCATTTCTCCTTTTGGCTTTACGTTGCTCACCAGGCTGTCTACGTCCAGTCCCGTTTCACAGTATACAAAGCAGTTTGCATCGGCAATCCCGACAATTTTGTAACCCATATTATGTAATTTTGCGGTACAGCTCAGCCCCACGCATCCAAATCCCTGGATAACTACTGCAGTATCTTCCGGTTTGCCTCCCATCTGCTTCCAGGCCTCGTCCGCTGAAAAAGCCACACCATAACCAGTGGTTAGATCATTAAGCAAAAAGCCGTCGTGTCTGGCTTTCAGGAGGGTCCGTATATTTTCCTGCCCCTTAGCAATAATGGGATTGGCCTTCATGGACTTGGACTGGGGCCTCCCCATGCCAAGTTCGTCAAAAATCTGATATACATCTTCGTACTTCGTGCCCAGGTCAGATCCCATGGAAAGTCCGATATCAATGTAAGGCCGCATGGCGATGATAAAGCGTTTTAATACGCTATATGCATCAGGAGCCTTATAATCATATACGATGCCGGCTTTCGCGCCCCCCTGCCAGGTGTTTTCACAGGCGCTTCTTTTATAGGCCATAGCCTCAGCCAGACGAATGACCTCATCTCTTGTCACCGTTGGATGCATTCTTATTCCTCCGCCCGAGTAGCCCTTTACAAAATTAAATACACATAACCATCCCTTTGCATCTGTTTTTGTATCATTCCATTCAATTAACACGTATGGCTTCATATTCTTTCCTCCTGTAATTAGTTATTGAAATTTGGCCAAATTTCTTGTTGGGAAATGTCTGGAAGTGCTATAATATGTGACAATAGGTTGAAAATAGTTGAATATGCACTTAATACATTTCTTTAGTTTATTATAGATAAAAATTACAAATAATCAATAAAAATGTGGGAATAAGTGTTGACAATGACTATAAAAAATGTGTTTTGTCTACACAAGGGGGTGTGTGATGCATAAAAATACAGAATACTTTGGGAGGCTGAAAATTGACTTTGACAGGAAGAGAGAGGGATTTGAGGTTTATCGTAAGGAAAGTTATGCAAATTCTGGTGAATTTGGCTGTGTTGCCTGTACTGAACTTGCATTAGGACAACATTTTCTGGATTTTTTAGAGAATAACAAGTATAGTCTGCGCTCTGTAGTTGGACGTTACAAAGATATATACCGATACGTGGAGAGAGACTTTGCAAATCTTAAGATGGTGGAACAAACCATAGATTATTTGCAGACTATTTACAGAGAATTATCGGATATTCATGTGTTTTGGAAAGTCGCGCTTTATGAAAATGAAATTCTTCACAGCTACCAGTGGTTTTGTTATTATTTAAGAAGAGAGTATCTTTTTTACGATGGCGGAGACATTACGGAAGAATTTCGCAGCAGTAGAATGGCTTATTATTGGGAAATGATCAGAAAGGGTATTCAGCAGGAGCTTATAATGCTGGAAGAATTCATTGACTTTGTATCTTCCATGCTTAACGCTGTGAGTTTTTGCCTGGATGATACGAAGTTTTTAGAATTTAAAGATTTACATATCAAGGAAAGGGCTTATATATACCAGAAATTATTTGATAAAACCTTCATGGGTGGTCTTCCCATACAGACAGTCTATAAAATTCAACCCAGAAGAAAGGTATTTACTAATTATACAGGGAGACCAAACAACCTCACAGGTGATAATGAGACTCTTTTGGGAAGTATAATTTCTAATGTGAATTATTATGATTTACTAAATAGTGATAATGCCAAAATTGACTGGAAATCACTGGTTGAGATGGCAAAAGAAAGCTGCGTGGAACTGACCATGAATCTGGATCTGGTAAAAATGGAAGATATATTTACGGTATGCATTTTCTCATTCTCTAATCTAATTAGTCAGAATATTCATGTGAGACCGTGTAGGAATTGTGGGAAATTTTTCTCGCCCTATAACCGAAGTGATGAAATCTACTGTGCAAGGATACAGGAAAACAATAAATCCTGCAGAGATAATTATTATGAGAAACAACTGCAGCAAGATGAATTCACCCAATATTACAGAGCGGTTTATAAGCGGCGTAACGTATATAAACAAAGGAATTTGGCAAATAAACCTTCCGTTGAGAAGGAGTTTAAAGAATGGACAAAACGTGCTAAAAAAGCCTTAAAAAAAGCCAAAGAGGGAAAGCTTACCATGGAAAAATTCAAAGCTATATTGGATATGTAAAGAAAAAACGGTACAAACCCCTACTATTTGTACAGAAAAGGAGCTGGGCACTAATTTTGTGCGTCAGCTCCATTCGTTTTGAAATAAGATTATTATTTAGTTTCGATTTCGGCATGTAATTCCTGCAGAGATTTTACATCCCCGTTACCATGTTCCTTCACATGCTTAATACCGCTTGCAGTGGCCTTGGCCGCAGCGATGGTGGTCATATAAGGGATTTTTCCTTTTATTGCGGCTTTACGCAGGTAACTGTCGTCATGGACGCTGCCCTTACCCACTGGTGAGTTCACAATCAATTGTATCTGGCCGTTGGTGATCAGATCCAGGATATTCGGCCGTCCTTCATATAATTTCTTTACTTTCTCGGCTTCGATTCCCGCCTCACAGATTAAGTCATAGGTGGTTCCAGTTGCCATGATTTTAAATCCATCTTCAGCAAAGCTTCTGGCCACGTCCACAACCTCGGCCTTATCCTTGCGGTTCACGGAAATCAGCACGGTTCCTTCAAGGGGCAGCTTGGACTGGGTGCCTTCCTGGGCCTTATAGAATGCCTCGCCGTAGGTGGAGGAAAGCCCAAGTACTTCTCCGGTGGAACGCATTTCCGGCCCCAGAACCGGATCCACTTCCTGGAACATATTGAAGGGGAATACTGCTTCCTTTACACCGTAGTAAGGAATGGTCTGTTCCTTCAGCTCAGGTACAGGTGAAGGCCGGCCGGTAATCTCGGAAGTGATGATATCGGTGGCCAAAGGTACCATGCGGATATTGCAGACCTTGGAGACAAGGGGAACGGTACGGGAGGCACGTGGGTTGGCTTCCAAAACGTATACCTTGCCGTCTTCGATGGCATACTGCATATTCATCAGCCCCTTGACATGCATTTCCTCTGCGATTTTTCTCGTATATTCCTTGATGGTCTTTACATTTTCCTCAGAAATATGAACGGATGGCAGAATACAGGCGGAATCGCCTGAATGCACCCCGGCTAATTCAATATGCTCCATCACGGCCGGAACAAAGGCATGAGTTCCATCACTGATGGCATCCGCCTCACATTCCATGGCATGATTCAGGAAACGGTCAATCAATATCGGACGATCAGGTGTCACGCCTACCGCGGCTTTCATGTAGCTTTCCAGACTTTCATCATCGTAAACTACTTCCATACCACGGCCACCCAATACATAGGAAGGGCGGACCATTACCGGATAACCAATCCCCCGGGCTATGGACAGGGCTTCCTCGATGTTGATTGCCATTCCGGATTCGGGCATTGGAATTTCCAGTTTTTCCATCATCGCGCGGAAGAGGTCACGATCCTCAGCCAGATCGATGACAGAAGGTGAGGTTCCCAGAATCTTCACACCATTCTTTTCTAATTCTGCCGCCAGATTCAAAGGAGTCTGACCGCCGAACTGAGCGATAACGCCCACGGGCTGTTCTTTTTTATAGATGCTGAGCACATCTTCCAACGTCAATGGCTCAAAATATAGTTTGTCGGAGGTATCATAATCTGTGGAAACAGTCTCAGGGTTGCAATTGACAATGATAGTCTCAAAGCCCAGCTTTTTCAAAGCAATGGATGCGTGTACACAGCAATAATCAAACTCAATACCCTGACCGATACGGTTAGGACCTCCCCCCAGAATCATAATCTTAGGCTTTCCGGTATTAACCGGATTCTGGTCTGGAGCATTGTAGGTGGAGTAGTAGTAAGCATTGTCCTTGGTACCGCTGACATGAACTCCTTCCCAGGTTTCTTCTACACCGATGGCGATGCGGCGTTCCCGAATCTGATCTTCCGGGATTTCCAGAATCAAACTTAAATACTTATCAGAAAACCCATCTTTCTTAGCCGTTATTAACATTTCATCGGAGGGAAGACTGCCATTGAAGGCAAGTAATGCTTCCTCTTCTTCCACAAGTTCTTTCATCTGCTCAATGAAATAGTGCTTTACCCTTGTGATTTCATGGATTTCATCTACGGTGGCGCCCTTTCGAAGAGCCTCATACATGATGAAATGACGTTCGCTGGATGGGGTGTTTAGCATCACGAGCAGTTCATCTTTAGATTTCGAATCAAAGTCTTTTGCATGTCCAAGGCCATACATCCCTGTCTCCAGGCTGCGGATTGCCTTTTGAAATGCTTCTTTATAATTCTTACCGATGCTCATAACTTCGCCCACGGCGCGCATCTGGGTTCCCAACTTATCTTCCACGCCTTTGAACTTTTCAAATGCCCAGCGTGCGAATTTGACCACCACATAATCTCCATCGGGCACATATTTATCTAAGGTACCATATTTGCCGCAAGGGATATCTTTTAAGGTAAGTCCGGTTGCCAGCATGGCAGAAACCAGAGCGATTGGAAAACCAGTGGCCTTGGAAGCCAGTGCTGAGGAACGGGAAGTTCTCGGATTAATTTCAATAACAACGATACGGTCGCTGACCGGATCATGGGCAAACTGTACGTTAGTTCCTCCAATGACCTGAACGGACTCCACAATCCTATAGGCCTGCTCCTGCAAGCGTTTCTGACATTCCTCGGAAATGGTGAGCATGGGGGCAGAGCAGAAGGAATCTCCTGTATGTACACCCAGAGGATCAATGTTCTCGATAAAGCAGACGGTAATCATATTATTCTCTGAATCTCTGACGATTTCCAGTTCCAGCTCTTCCCAGCCAAGAATGGATTCCTCTACCAGAACCTGTCCCACCAAACTGGCCTGCAGCCCTCTGGCGCAGACTGTTTTCAATTCTTCCTTATTATAGACGAGTCCGCCGCCGGCGCCACCCATGGTGTAGGCTGGACGCAATACCACAGGATAATTCAAGCGGTCTGCGATATCCAGGGCTTCTTCCACGCTGTAGGCCACTTCGCTTTGGGCCATTTCGATGCCCAGTTCATCCATGGCTTTTTTAAATTCCACGCGGTCTTCTCCACGCTCAATGGCATCCACCTGTACACCGATGACCTGGACATTGTACTTTTCCAGAATCCCTGCCTTTGCAAGTTCGGCGCAGAGATTCAGGCCTGACTGTCCGCCCAGGTTTGGCAGCAATGCATCCGGACGTTCCTTGGCGATAATCTGCTCCAGGCGCTCCACGTTTAAAGGCTCGATATAGGTGACATCCGCGGTCTCCGGGTCTGTCATGATTGTTGCAGGGTTGGAATTCACCAAAACAATTTCATAGCCTAGATTGCGCAGTGCCTTACAAGCCTGGGTTCCGGAATAGTCGAACTCGCAGGCCTGCCCTATGATGATGGGACCGGAACCTATGATTAATACCTTGTGTATGTCTGTTCTCTGTGACATTTGTAATCCTCCTCGTCTTTACTGCGACGGTATGAATGTGATTCATATCGTACGTTTTCATAAGATCAAACGGAGTTTGATTCATTATGACAAAATCTCCTGATACATATTATAATGGAAATATTGGGAAAGGGAAGAGGTAAAATGAAAATTATACAATTTTGTGAATAATTATGCATAAATATGTTTAATTATGCTTCTGTATGGCATTATAGTGGTAAGGCGAAATAAAGTACATGACAAACAGGGTGGAAGTAGGATATAATCAAGGGAGGTTAACTGGAATTCTAAGGAATTTCGGTGTGAAATACGCAAAGAAAAGGAGAATGAACTTGAAACAGGACATGATAGTTATTCTGGATCTGGGAAGCACGGAGAATACGGTGCTGGCCCGGGAAATTAGGGATATGGGAGTTTACAGTGAGATTCATCCACATGACATCACTGTAAAAGAACTGCAGGAGTTGAATAATGTAAAGGGAATCATATTAAATGGAGGGGAAAACCGCATTGTTGACGGACAGGCTGTCGATGTGAATCCGGATATCTATGATTGTGGATACCCAGTAATGTCAGTTGACCATCCGACCGCAACATGCAGCCAACAGCTTAAAGCACTTCCCGAGCAGGATGTTCTGAAAGAGTTTATCTTTGACCAGTGTAAGGCAGAGCCGAACTGGAATATGAAGAATTTTGTGGCGGATCAGGTGGAACTGCTGCGCAGTCAGGTAGGCGATCGTAAGGTTCTCCTGGCTTTATCAGGTGGTGTGGATTCATCGGTAGTTGCAGCACTTTTGCTGAAGGCAATTGGGCAGCAGCTGGTGTGTGTTCATGTAAATCATGGCCTGATGCGTAAAAATGAGTCAGAGAGTGTTGTGGAGATCTTCGGTGAGCAGCTTCATGCAAATCTGATCTATGTCAATGCCACAGAGCGATTCTTAGGAAAGTTGGAAGGCGTTTCCGAGCCAGAAGAGAAGCGGAAAATCATCGGTGGTGAGTTTATCCGTGTGTTTGAAGAAGAGGCCAGAAAACTGGATGGAATTGATTTCCTGGGACAGGGAACAATCTATCCGGATATCATAGAGAGTGGAACCAAGACAGCGAAGATGGTAAAATCACATCACAATGTTGGAGGACTGCCGGAAGATCTGCAGTTTGAATTGGTTGAGCCACTGAAACAGTTGTTTAAGGATGAGGTTCGTGCCTGTGGCGTAGAGTTGGGACTGCCTGCTCACATGGTTTACCGTCAGCCATTCCCAGGACCGGGATTGGGCGTAAGATGCCTGGGTGCTATTACCCGTGATCGGTTGGAAGCAGTGCGTGAGTCAGATGCGATTTTGCAGGAAGAGTTCAAGAAAGCAGGATTGGACCAGAGGGTGTGGCAATACTTTACTGTTGTGCCGGATTTCAAATCTGTGGGTATGAGGAACCATGCCCGTTCATTTGAATATATGGTGATAATCCGCGCCATCAATACAGTGGATGCCATGACCGCTACCATTGAGAGAGTGGACTGGGATGTGCTGGAGATTATTACGAATCGGATATTGAATGAAGTGGACAACGTGAATAGAGTCTGCTACGATATGTCACCGAAGCCGCCGGCTACGATTGAGTTTGAATAATATATTAGAGCCAAGAAATGCCTATTTTACGGGCTTTCTTGGCTCTTTCTATGTCCGTTGACAATCAAATGACAATACTTTTTTAATATTATTGTAAATAATTTCTTTTTATTTAGCTG
>DVNN01000042.1 GCA_018714325.1 Candidatus Pelethocola excrementipullorum | reverse complement strand
AAAGAGCCTGTGCGATTGAAATTTGAACCAGATCGCATCAATCATATACTGGGTACTGAATTGGATAAGCAGACTATGCTGGGTTATCTGGAAAAGATAGAGTTGACTTATGATGAAAAGACCAATGAAATCATAGCCCCTACCTTCCGCCATGATATCTTCCGTACCGCGGATTTGGCAGAAGAGGTCGCACGTTTCTTCGGTTACGACAATATTCCTACCACACTTCCAAGCGGTCAGGCCACAACTGGAAAATTGCCATTTAAGATGAGAATAGAAGAGAAGGCAAAGGATGTGGCAGAGTACTGTGGCTTCTCTCAGGGAATGAGTTATTCCTTCGAAAGCCCCAAGGTATTTGATAAACTGCTGCTGGATTCAGAGGACAGCTTAAGAAAAGCGGTTACAATCATGAATCCCCTGGGTGAGGATTTCTCTATTATGAGAACCATCTCACTGAATGGTATGTTGACTTCTTTGGCCACAAACTATAATCGTAGAAATAAGAATGTCAGATTATACGAATTGGGTAATATCTATCTGCCCAAGAGCCTTCCTCTGACCGAACTGCCTGAAGAGAAGATGATGTTCACCCTGGGTATGTATGGCGAAGGTGATTTCTATGATATGAAGGGTGTTGTGGAAGAGTTCTTCGGTAGAATCGGGATGACGAAACGTCCTGACTATAACAGCCAGGCAGGTAAGAACTTCCTTCATCCTGGACGTCAGGCAGAAGTATATTACGAGAATTCACTGGTAGGTTATCTGGGTGAGGTACACCCGGAAGTCTGCGATAATTATGGAATTGGTGATAGAGCTTATGTGGCAGTTATCGATATTCCGGCAGTACTGGAATATGCCACATTTGACCATAAATACGAAGGAATCGCCAAATTCCCGGCGGTTACCCGTGATATCAGTATGGTGGTGCCAAAAGCGGTGCTGGCAGGACAGATTGAGCACATGATTATACAGAGGGGCGGAAAGATTCTGGAGAGCTGTGAGCTCTTCGATATCTACGAGGGACATCAGATTAAGGAAGGTTATAAGTCTATGGCTTATTCCATCATATTCCGTTCAAAAGAAAAAACTCTGGAAGATGCAGAGGTCTCAACAGTTATGAAGAAGATCATGAATGGACTGGAGAGCCTTGGCATCGAACTGAGACAATAGGAAGGAGTCGTATGCGGTTATATATTATCAGACATGGAGAGACTAACTGGAATGTGCAAGGCAGGTTACAGGGGCAGACGGATATTGGGTTAAATGAGAACGGGATTCGTCTGGCCAAGGTCACTGCCGAGGCGATGAAAGATATCAACTTTGATCTTGGTATCTCAAGTCCCCTGTCAAGAGCACTTAAAACTGCTGAAATCATTCTGGAAGATCAGGAGGTTCCTATCCTTCAGGACAAACGATTGGAGGAGCTTTCTTTCGGATCCTGGGAAGGGCTGGGATGTCATAAAGATAATTATGAGATCCCCTCCGACCACTTTGAGGACTTCTATCTGAAACCGATGGAATTCGTTCCCGGTGAAGGTGGGGAAACCATACCTCAGCTTTGCCAGAGAACAAAAGAGTTCTATGAAACGCTGATAAGCAATCCAGAATATCAGGATAAGTCCATACTGATTGCCACCCACGGGTGTACCACAAGAGCGTTGCTGAATAATGTCTATGAGAATAAGGAAGATTTTTGGCGTGGCAAGGTCCCCATGAATTGTGCGGTCAATATCGTAGATGTTTTAGATGGCAGGTCGTTGCTGGTGGAAGAGGATAAGGTTTATTATGGCAAGGAAGATTGGGTGGACTTTTATTCTGCCGATCAGTAGCATTTAGATGGGGTAAAACATGGGAGGAAGTGTTAATGGGGATCAGTGACAATTACAATCACACCATACGAGCCTGTTATGTGGGATATATTACCCAGGCCATCGTCAATAATTTTATTCCATTACTATTTTTGACATTTCAAAAGTCGTATTCCATACCGCTTACACAGATAACCTTGCTGGTTACATTGAATTTTGTGGTACAGCTTGTAGTTGATATTCTGGCAGCGAAGTTTGTGGACAAAATCGGATATCGCATTTCGGTGATAGCGGCACATCTTTTTTGTGCGGCCGGTCTTGTGGGCCTTGGGATTCTGCCGGATTTAATGCCTAATCCGCTGTCTGGATTGATTCTGGCGGTCTGTTGTTATGCGGTGGGCGGAGGCATGATTGAGGTTCTAATCAGTCCAATCGTGGAAGCCTGCCCTACGGAGCGGAAATCGGCGGTGATGAGTCTGCTCCATTCCTTTTATTGCTGGGGATCGGTGGCGGTTGTCCTACTTTCCACCATCTATTTTACGGTGGTTGGAATAGAGAATTGGAGAGTTATGGCCATTCTCTGGGCGATCATTCCCTTGGCCAATGCCTTTG
The DNA here is from genome assembly GCA_018714325.1 of Candidatus Pelethocola excrementipullorum. Taxonomy (GTDB): domain Bacteria; phylum Bacillota; class Clostridia; order Lachnospirales; family Lachnospiraceae; genus Novisyntrophococcus; species Novisyntrophococcus excrementipullorum. The sequence continues at coordinate 2,591 of DVNN01000042.1, read as the reverse complement.
TCTTTACCAAGGTGCCAATCCTCACCTTGATGGAAGAGGGAGAAGGAATGGGAATACGCCAATTGTTCAATATGAAATTGTTCTGGGTTTTTGCCATGCTGATGGTCTGCGCAGGAGCTTCGGAACAGGCCATGAGCCAGTGGGCATCCGCATTTGCGGAAAGCGGCCTCAAGGTATCCAAGACGGTGGGAGATCTGGCAGGACCATGCCTTTTCTCAATCCTGATGGGAACCTCACGTGTATTCTATGCCAAATACAGTGAGAAAGTGGAACTGATGAGCTTTATGAAGGGAAGCGCTGTGCTTTGTATCGTCAGTTATCTACTGGCCTGCTTTTCGCCTATTCCGATACTGGCGCTGCTAGGCTGTGGTCTCTGTGGTCTGTCCGTGGGAATTATGTGGCCTGGTACTTTCAGCCTCGCCTCTGCGGCCTGTCCTAAGGGTGGCACTGCCATGTTCGCTATGTTTGCACTCTTTGGTGATCTGGGATGCAGTCTTGGTCCCACCATTGTTGGTACGATTTCGGGGCAGTTGGGTGGTAACCTGAAGAGTGGCCTATTGTTTGCAATCGTATTCCCTGTACTCATGATCATTGGTGTGGTTGTCTGCAGAAGATTAACGAAAACCAGCAGAAGAGTACAGACTGAATTTTAAGAACATAATTAAATAGTTAAGAGGAAAATTCAGGATAAAGATTGACAAACAAGGAATAGCATGGTAAAACAATTCGTAGTGAAATGCATTTGTAAGGCTGTTGCAGAAGCAGAGGCTATTTTGCCTTTCATGCAATGGCCTTTTCATATTTATAGCAGCTAAAGAGGAAAAGGAGATTTTAACAGATGAAGACATCGGATTTTAACTATGACCTACCCGAGGAACTGATTGCACAGGATCCGTTGGAAGATAGAAGTGCTTCGAGGCTGATGCATCTGGACCGGATTACCGGAGAGGTGGAACATCGTCATTTTAGAGAGGTTTTGGAGTATCTGCGGCCGGGAGACTGCCTGGTGGTAAATGACACGAAGGTGATTCCAGCCCGGTTATATGGGCGAAAGGTCGGTACCGATGCCGCGATAGAAATCTTACTTCTTAAGAGGAAAGATCATGACATCTGGGAGACTCTTGTTAAGCCTGGGAAAAAGTGTAAACCAGGAACCGTGATTTCCTTTGGTGAGGGGATCTTGACCGGAGAAGTTCTGGATGTGGTGGAAGAGGGAAACCGTCTGATACAATTCCACTATGAAGGGATTTTTGAGGAAATATTGGATCAGTTGGGAGAAATGCCCCTTCCGCCTTATATCACCCATAAACTCCAGGATAAGAATCGATATCAGACGGTTTACGCGAAACACGAGGGATCCGCAGCGGCACCTACGGCCGGCCTGCATTTTACCAGGGAACTGCTGAAGCAGGTGGAAGAGATGGGAGTGAAAATCGCTCATGTGACCTTACATGTAGGGCTTGGAACCTTCCGGCCTGTGAAGGTGGAGGATGTGGCAGAACATCATATGCATTCCGAATTCTACGTGGTGGAAGAGGATCAGGCAAAGTTAATCAATGATACTAAGGCGGCCGGACACCGGGTAATTGCTGTGGGTACCACCAGCTGCAGAACACTGGAGTCGGCGGCTACGAAAGATGGGGTTCTGAAGGCAGGAAGTGGGTGGACAGAGATATTCATCTATCCTGGATTCCAATTTCAGATTATAGATGGATTAATCACTAATTTTCATCTTCCCGAATCCACATTGATGATGCTGGTTTCGGCCTTAGCGGGGAAGGAACACATCATGTCGGCTTATGCCGAGGCGGTTAAGGAAAGATATAGATTTTTTTCGTTTGGGGATGCTATGATGATTGTGTAGCTCCTTTAAGAGGAATAGAGGTACAAAGGCCCTGTCTGTGGCAATGCAGACAGGGCCTTTGTATTATATATCCAAAGTAGTCAGAATGCTTTCCAGATGACGCTTTGCATCGATTAAAATACTGGCAAGCTGCTCCATGTTTTCCTCCACCCGGTAGACAGGCATGGAAATTGACATGGCTGCAATCGTTGCTCCTTTTTTATTATAGATAGGTGTAGCAATACACTTTATATAGGGGGACGACTCCTCAGTCTCATAAGCCAGTTGTGTGACACGTATCTGGCGTATCTGATCCAGTAACATTTCTAAAGATGTTATTGTATTTGGAGTAAGAGCCACAAGTTCTTTTCCCTCATACAATCTGCGTATCTCTTCATCGCTAAATCCACAGAGCAAGGCTTTGCCTACTGCAGTTGCATGTGCAGGAATACGTTTCCCAATATGTGAGGCGATTCGCAGCGGCTGTTTACTTTCGTATTTGCATAAATATACCACATCTGTTCCATTTAATATAGCAAAATGAGCTGTCTCATTGCTACGGTCGGAAACTTCTGCAGTCGTATCTTTCGCCATGGAATAAAATGGGTTGGATGACAGATAAGTATTTCCCACTTCAAAACATTTTAATCCAATACTATATTCATTATAATTTTCCTTTTTTACTAAAAAGTTCATATTTGTTAAAGTTAGCACCAGGTTATGAACCGTGCTCTTGGGAAGAGGTATC
>DVNN01000041.1 GCA_018714325.1 Candidatus Pelethocola excrementipullorum | reverse complement strand
GAATCCTGCATCCTTTCTCTCTAACATGGCTCTGACCTCCATGGTATATGTATTATCCGGGGTCATCCCCTCACCGGGAGGGATTGGAAGTCTGGAATTTGTATTTATTCTCCTCTTTGGGGAGATAATAGCCGGAGAACAGGCGGCATCCATCATCATCCTCTTCCGATTATTGATTTCCGTGGTGCCATTTTTAATCGGGACTTTGGTTGCCGGATTCTTCCATCAGGAGGGTGAAAAGATTTCTGATTTTACCGGAAGTTAATTCCTTTCCCAAAAATGGGTGGACAAGCATTTTGTTTTCTTCTATAATTGATAACAATATCATATATCTATTCAGCCCATAGATCCTCATCTGTCTTACCTAGTCGAAGATTTTGTTTCTGACGGCACAAGAGGCTGCATCACTGAATAGTTATCAAATAACATAGAAGAAAAGGCTGGTTTAAGTACATGAGATTATTGGAAGAGCGGATTCGCAAAGATGGGATTGTAAAATCTGGAAATGTATTGAAAGTCGATAGTTTCCTGAATCATCAGATGGATGTCACACTGTTTAACGAGATGGGGAAAGAATTTAAACGATTATTTGCTGACCGTCCCGTAAACAAGATTCTGACCATTGAGGCTTCAGGAATTGGCATTGCCTGCATTGTAGCACAGCACTTTAACGTGCCCGTGGTTTTTGCCAAGAAAACACAAAGCATCAATATCGACGGTGAGGTTTACACCAGTAGAATCGAATCATTTACCCACAAAAGATCTTATGATGTGATTGTTTCCAAGAAATACATCAGCAAAGATGATCGCATCCTGATTATTGACGATTTCCTTGCCAATGGCTGTGCGGTAAATGGATTAATTGAGATGATCCAAAGTGCTGGTGCAACCGTAGAAGGCGTGGGTATCGCCATAGAAAAAGGGCAGCAGTCCGGCGGTAAGCTGCTACGTGACCAGGGAATCCGGGTGGCATCACTGGCGATTATTGACAGCATAAATGATGAGACTGGCGAAATAGGTTTCAAAGAATATTAGGAGAGATTCACATGGGACAAACAGAGCGGTGGCATATTATATTCACAGGCAGGGTACAGTCTGTGGGGTTCCGGTATCGCTCAAAATATGCAGCGGATGCCCTCGGACTGTGCGGCTGGGTACAGAATCTGTGGGATGGTACCGTGGAGATGGAAGTTCAGGGCACTGAAGAAGAAATCGAGCGTATGATATCCGCAGTGGATGGTTCCAGACATATCATCATCGAAGAGGTTCAGGTAAATAAAGTGCCTTTACAGTCCGAAGGCGGCTTTCATATCCGATAAAAAGCTGATGCACAGATATATACGTTATCTGTGCATCAGCTTTTTCTATTTATACCAGAGCAGTCCCTTTGGACCCCTTATATTCTCCAAACATCTTACGTAACTTCTTCATACAATGTAGGTAGGCAGGAATCAAAAACAGATCGGCACACACCCATGCCAATGGACTGGCAAAACATACTGCAGTATATCCAAAAAGCGGTACTAACAGGAACCCTGCCAGAGTCCTTGCCCCCATCTCACAGACGCCTGCCAGGATGGCAAATGCGCTGTATCCCATTCCCTGTATGCAGAATCTCACAATATTCACAAGGGCAAGTGGAATGTAGAACAGACTGTTATACAACAAAAACTGCTGAACCTGATGAAGAATCTCGACCTCTTTGGCGTCCATAAATAATAGGGAAATGGTCTTTCCGAAGAAGCTGAGAATCAGGCAGGCTACAACAGAATAAACCGCGCCGATGAGGATGGCGGCCTTCAATCCCTGATTAATCCGATCCAGCCTCTTGGCTCCCACATTCTGTCCCGCATAGGTGGCAATCGTTCCGCCCAACGCATCGAAGGGGCAGCAAAAGAATGTGCTCACCCGGCTCCCGGCAGTGACGGAGGCCACGGCCAAAGAGCCCAGGGAATTAACGGAGGTCTGCAGAATCACGCTTCCGATGGCCGTGATTGAATACTGTAAACCCATGGGTATTCCCATCATGCACAGCATCTTAATATAGTGGCCATCAAACTTCCACTCATCCCCCTGAATCTTCAATATATCAAAACGCTTTCTAATATAGATCAGGCATAGGATGCCGGATACCGCCTGTGAAATTACCGTGGACCATGCAGGCCCTGCCACCCCCATATCTAAGATGCCAATGGAAATCAGATCCAATATCACATTGAGCACGGAGGATATGGTCAGAAAATAAACCGGTGTCTTACTGTCTCCCAGAGAACGGATAATACCAGCCAGCAGATTATACAGGTAGGTGGCCGGAATCCCCAGAAAGATCACAAATATGTAGCTATAAGCCTCATCTATGATATCCGACGGCGTCTTCATCCATCTTAAGATATCCATACATAATAAACAGAACACTATGGTCATAATAACCGAAAATATAGCAGCAATCCAGAAGCTGTTGGCCACGAACTTTCTAAGAGCCTTGTAATCTCCCGCCCCGAATTTCTGGGCCGACGGAATTGCAAATCCACTACAGATTCCAGTACAAAATCCTATGATCATAAAATTTATGGATCCTGTAGAGCCAACTGCTGCCAGTGAATTCACTCCAAGCCACTTTCCCACGATAATGGTGTTCACCATACTGTAACATTGCTGGAATAAAAGCCCCAGCAGCATCGGAATTGCAAAACCGAGTATCAGCTTCATGGGAGATCCAGAAGCCATATCCTTAGTCGTACTCTTTGCCATAATGATTCCCCTTATTTTATTATAATTTTCATGTGCATGTAAAGGATCTCGCCACATTTAAGCGCTGTTTCTCTCCACACAATAAGTAATCTTATAAAAGAATATTTTAATTGTCAATATAATCCTGTCAAATCCTATCGAATCATGTATTTGACTAAAAACCATTGATTTCCATGGGGAATCTTGGTGATTTCTTTCGGATTCATTGAGATATCCGATCCCCGGAAAAAGAATCCAACTCACTTGTTCTTTTGATGATGCATATCATAAACAAAAAGGAGTTTCTTAAGATGCAAAATGAATATGATCTTGAAGCCTTCCAGGATGATGAATCTGAATCCAAATGCGGCTGTAATGATAAATGTGATGTTGAAAAACAAAATGAGAGATGGGACAACCAAAGAGACATGCAGAATGACAGAAGGGGGGACCGTATGGACTGGCGCGACGACAGATGGGATGACCGTAGAGACTGGCGAGACGATAGACGAGGGGACCCTATGAATTGGAGACACGACAGGCGAGATGATCGCAGGGACTGGCGCGATGACAGACGGGACGACCGCAGGGACTGGCGTGACAACAGATGGGGTGACCGCAGGGATTGGCGCGATGACAGGCGGGACGACCGCAGGGACTGGCGCGACGATAGATGGGGTGACCGCAGGGACTGGCGCGATGACAGACGGGACGACCGTATGGACTGGCGCGATGACAGACGGGATGACCGTATGGATTGGCGGGATGACAGGCGAGATGACCGCATGGATCGGCGCGACGACAGATGGGAAGATGAAAGTGATATGAGCTGGATGGAAATGAACGATCTTTGATAACCGTGATAAAACCAAGGAGCTGGCAAAAGCCAGCTCCAATTTCTACGGAAACTTTATTTATAACTTTTCTTATCCGATAGGCATATATTCCATTTCTTTTATTCTTTTCTCTTCACCAGCGGAGGTATGAAGTGAATATAAATACTCTGTGGCAAACTGAATTTTGGTAGGATTAAATCCCGCCTCCAGAGGGAATATGAAATACGTATTATCCACAGTGGACAGTGTGATACACGGCCCTTTTTCTCTGTAGTTATATTCTGTATGTACAGATATCATAGATTGGGGTGAAAAATGCAGGGTCTGCTCCTCTTCTGATAGATAAGAAAAGGTAAGATAGAATCCATTTTTATTGTGGACCAGCAACCCTTCCCTGCAATCGACAAAATTAACCGCATTGGGTAACGCCTCAATGTGAACCCTGAGAGAGAGATTGTATTTATTTTGATCAATCTCCTGTTGGACCATCACCCGTTCCCACTCATACCACCCAGGAATCCGGACAATTTTCTTCCGATGCTCCAATTCTCCCAGTGTATTCAAATTCCATTTCTCATGGCAATTTCTGCAATAAATCTCCGATCCCCTCGAGTCCATCAGGAATTCTGCTTTACATTCCGGACATTGATAGAGCACATGATGCAAACCTTCTGCACGATCTTTATCGGTAAGATGCATGCCCTTTTCCTTCTGCCACCCATATTCATCATAGGAGAGATGTTTGGATAAGTTCTCATGGATTTCATCAACGGAAGCTGCCTTTAGTTCTTCTTTCGTATATACCTGTATTAATTCCGCCTCCAGACGGGCTTCTTTCCTTATTTTCAAATTCCATATAGGTGACTGAAGGTAATTTCCCTTCATATTTATTACTACTACCGGAACCTCCAAGACCTTTGCTAATTTCGCCACCGCTTTGGGAATTTCACTATTTGTCCCCACATTGGCATATCTGGCCTCCGGATACATCACCAGGATTCCTCTGCGCTTCATAATCCGCCGGATATTCTTGATTAGCGCCATATCATCGACAAATTTTCTGGTTCCCAGGCATCCGGCCTGCCGGTAAATCCATTCCCCATAAGCTTCAAACCCCTCCAGCTCAGATACATAGTTCGCTCTATGGGGAAATAATGCCAGAGGTGTAACATAAAAGTCTGTAAAAGACTGATGGGTACCTAATACCAGGTATGGCGGTTTTACCCCTTTCATCCTTGTCTTCCTGATCTTTAGCCCAGCTTTTTTGGTCATGATGAAACTAAGGAGCCATATAAACGGCATCGCCAGTAGATTCTGTTTCGGCGGAACCCGTTCTCTATCAAAAGGCCTGACATCTAAAGTCTCCTGCTGATCCCGGCGGACATATTTATGAATCACCGGAATTTTGCATAAGATCCAATAGATTACTCCTGTTCCTAAGAAGGACGCCCCCGTAGGCGTCAAATAAAACAGGAAACGGTTATGTACTTCATTGGTAAGCGGATTATAGATGGCTAAAGAGATCATAACGCCCACTAAAATCATTGCCAGCCCTATGATATTATACCCTTTCGTATATTCATATCCGTTGTATCCCTTGACTCCGTAAGCAGAATAGAGTGATATTCTCTGCTTGCGGACAAAAAAGAAATCGACAAATAGCAAAGCAGCAATTGGAGCATATACACAGGCGCTCACCGTAAGAAAACTTCCAAAGTACTCGATGATATTCCCCCATACACAAAGCCCGCTTACATATGCGGTCAAAATGAGTATTAACTTATAATAAGATACTTTGGGAAATGATGATTTCAACATCACACCATAGAGATAAAACCCCACTGCCTGAGTACCAATATTGGCAAAGGCCACCAGCAGCAGGGATAACAGCCCAAGCGCCGGCATGGATAAGGAAGCCAGCATAACCGTCGGATCAACAATCACTTCACCCAGGACATGATTCGTCGCTATCGCCATAACTGCACCGATTACAACAAAGAAAGAACCCGATACCCCCTGGGCCAGCACACCTGCGTAATAACCGCCCTTTTCCCCCTTCGTCAGTCTGGGGATCTCACCCATTCCGCCGACCAATGTGATAACAAATGCAAAATTAGCCTCTATGGACATAATATATGGAATCATACTGTCAGAAAATCCCGTATCTTTCGGTCTATAATTGAGAATCGTATCCCATGTAACTGATGTGAATCCGATATACATCACCAAAACACCAACAATTAACAGCACCGGAACCAATATGCGGGTGACCCAGGTAATACTCCCAATCCCCCTGAAGGCAACAAAAACTCCTACAAATACACAGATAAGGGCAAAAAATACATGACTGTATTCAGGTGATGGAATCCCAAACAATTCCAACAAACTCCTCATAGAGGAAGCGAATACTTCACTACAAACCGCATACCATGGAAAGTTGATTAGAATTATTATAATAGAAACCACTCTAACACCTTTTTTTCCAAAGATGCTCCTAAACCAAATCCAAATGTCTATCCCATATCTCACCGATAGAATCACTGGCAGCTGATAGATTAAAAGCATCAGTATCGCTCCCAGAAATGCGCCGATAAGCAGCTGCTTAAATCCTACTAAAGTAGTCAGGTACGCTCCCTGGGTATAGCTCCAGGTGGCGATACAGTAACCTGACAGGACTAGAAATGCATCCATAAACCCATATATTTTATTCTTTTTTAATGCCGGCATCACGCCAAAGGTAACTTCTTTCTCCAATTGTTCATTCACATTTTTCTTCATCAGTCTGTCCTTATATATAATAGCCCAGTACAATACCCAAAAAACAAATAAGCATACATAATACTGCCACTATATAATCCTTTTTCCTGAAAGTATTCTGTTCATTTTTATGTTCTATTTCAAGCTCTTTGATTCTTGCAATCACTTCCTGTTCCAAGGCATCATCATTAAAATCTCTCAGTTCCATCTTATCTCCTGTACTTTAGAATCTCACCAACTAAATATCAAAAAGACCACCCCTCTCTCTATGAGCTCCCCCCAAAAGTTAGATTTCAGGTTCAACTTTTAAGGGACACCTCACTACAAGAGATATGGTGGTCTTTCCTATATTTCGTTAGCTATAAGTTAGTCAATAAGGAATCTCTCCCTCATTTACAATTTCGGATAAAAAAGAAAACCCGTAAACAATTTGTTCTACAGGTTTTTTCAATGGAGCATACGGGATTCGAACCCGTGACCTCCACACTGCCAGTGTGGCGCGCTCCCAGCTGCGCCAATGCCCCATCGCATCTATTTTAACACAAAGTCTCAAAAATGCAAGTGAAAATTGTTGCAATCAGAATATTTTTGTCAACTATCCTTTTCCCAGCTGCTCAAATATATTCACAGATGACTTCGATTTTCCCTCAGTATATATTCACGTCTCTACAAAAATATACATACTTTATAGTAACAAACTTCGTCAGGAAATGAGTTATGTACCTACTTATCTTAGTTTTTTTTATGATAGCATTACTTTTCTTCATTATAAATTATTACCGCAGGAAAAAAATCATCAAAAAGATATGCTGCATGAGTCTTTCAGAGAAATGCTGTCTTCTCAATTCTCTGATTGAACCCGCGGGCTTCCAGTATGATATGGATCAGGATATCTTCACCTCCCAGGTTGAGTCCTGGCAGCGTGAAATGGGCTATACCGCTCTTTACGATGAAGCCTCGCCAGCCTTAAACATGGTATTTGACTGCGAGCCGATTTACTTTGATTATGAAGGTGTTACCTGGATGTTCGAATTCTGGAAAGGCCAATATGGTATCAATACCGGAGGTGAAATAGGTTTCTACCGGGCATATACCCTGGTTCCAAGGGGCCGCCGCCACCTGGCTGTCTTTCATGGATTACCAAATCAGGACCTTATTTGCGGAACACTAGAGATATGGAAGCATGACAGGCTGCTATTTGACATCTCCCAGAAGCATTGGTGGATCACAGGCTTTTCCATGGGGGAATTTTCTTACCCTGAATCGCTGACACTGAAGGCCTCCATCATATTCCCGGACAAAAGCATGCTCAATGCCTTCCTGAAAGGGTTGAATGATGCCGGATACGCTGAGGATGAATATGATCTTTGCGGAGTGAAGTTAAATATGGTCATCGGTACTCCAAAGCACGCTCAGCCACGGAGACGCCACCGCCTAAGTGCTGCATTCTCACAACTGGCAAACCGAATCTACTGCCGTCTCTACCTATGGGTGACGAGGCCTTTTTGCTCCTCACTGGATCGACTGCTCTACTTGTATTACTTCATTCCATGGTGCTTCCGTCGTATGATAAATATCAGAAAATGTAAACGGAGGTGGCGAAAAAGATGAGCTGCAACCGTCGGTTAGATCACGCTTTTCAAGACGCACCCTCCCTTGTATTGGCTGAAGATTCCAAAATTATTCTATTCAGTGACTGCCACCGCGGCACCGGGACTTCCAATGATAATTTCCTTAAAAACCAGAATCCTTATTTCGCAGCCCTCCAGCATTACTACAAGGAGGGCTATACCTACATCGAGCTGGGGGATGGCGATGAGCTATGGGAAAACTACACAATCAGCCAGATCATCGACCTTCACAGTAACGTCTTCTGGCTTTTGTCTAAGTTTTATCAGGAAAAAAGGCTCTACCTTTTATATGGAAATCACGATATGGTAAAACGGTCTCCACTTTATGCAGTAAGGAATCTTTCTGCCTACCACTGCAGTAACCGACAGGAATGCTCCCCTCTCTTTCCCGGCATCCGGATTCATGAAGGACTTATACTAAAAGACCAAAAACACATTAAAGATCTGTATCTGACCCATGGTCATCAAGCGGATGTCCTGAACAGTACCTTCTGGAAACTCGCCCGCTTTCTGGTTCGTTATCTGTGGAAGCCGGCCGAAGGATTCGGTCTACTGGATCCTACCAGCGCGGCGAAAAATAATACCCACAAGCGAAGAACAGAGGAACGACTCACCAGGTGGGCCCGTGACAATCACCGTATCCTGGTTACAGGACATACCCATCGGCCTATGATCGGCTCCCCTGATTCGCCATATTTCAATACCGGAAGCTGTGTGCATCCCAGATGTATCACCTGCATAGAGGTTCAAAACCGCTGTCTGACACTGGTCAAATGGACCACTGCCACAAGAGAGGATATGACTTTATACGTGGCCAGAGAAGAACTTGCCGGACCCGTCTGTATTGATGATTACAGCCTGTAGATCATTTTTCAAAATAATTAAGAATAATTTTTGATTATTTGCGCATTCTAACTTCGAGGTGATTTTATGGCATCCTATATATCCCCGTCAGTACGGGATAAATTTGAAACTTTGTCAATCAATTTAAAGAATGTTATACTCGAACGCGATGTGCATATTGAATCTATCCATGATTTAATACGCGTGCTAGAGGATATCGTTGCAGAAGGGGAATCGGAGTAATCCATTCCCTTTCTTTTTGCATATTATATCCTGAGGTGATTCTATGACATCATGTGAACTTGTCACATTCGTATCTTCGCTTGCCTGTGCACTGTCCAGAACTTGCCCTCCCGAAGAACTTCCCCTGCTTGCGGCCGTGTTCACCCAACTGGGCGATTCTCTGGCAACCATGCTGGCACATGAAGAATTATGCGAAAGCAAAAGGGACGCAAATTAATCTGCGTCCCTAAGTCTTAATATGATACAAATTTCAATCATATGCTCAATAATGCTTGACTATTGATAACCATGTGCTAAAATCAAAGCATGGAGACATAGCTCAGTGGGAGAGCATCTGCTTGACGTGTAGAGGGTCGCAGGTTCGAGTCCTGTTGTCTCCATCATCTAAAGACGACGATATGTTACATTGACATAAGCCGAAAAGCCTGATATCAAGGGCTTTTCGGCTTATGTGTACGAAAGAGTCTTTTGCTAAACAACAGGCAAGTTAAAGACACCTCTTTTTTACCATTTACAATAGAGATATCTCTCCTGCCTACTTCCTTAAATCCACGGTGTGTATAGAATTGATAGGTGCAGCCTGTATCGGTATACAAATAGATATGCTTCCCCTTTTCCAAACGCTCCAGTTCATTCATCAGCAAAGTGCCAATCCCTCTTCCTTTGATATCCGGATCCACTGCGAAAAATATCACTTCACCGTCAACAGTGTTATTCTTTGTATATTCTTCTAATATCTCTTTGTTGGCCACATCGTAAGGGCCGGTTGCATTTTTGTAGCCGAGATTCATTAAGAATGTGACTATCTTAACATATGTCTTATACCAAAGGGACTTAAATATTGGCGGTTTATTTTTGATGTCCGCCAGCAAAACACCAACCAATCTATCACCCATATAAGCACCCAGTGCCCTTGTTGCCCTGGATATCTCATGATACCAAAAGTATTTGCTGTAAAAGTACAGCTCAAATTTATTGTTGGTATACCAGTTCAAATGCATTCCTACAACGGCGAATTTTCTTGCTGCGTTAAAGTCCCTTTTTCTGATTTGCCTAATTTCAATCATGTACCGCACTCCTTATATTGAACATGTGTTGACTAACATTCATGTGTATATTAAAATTATACTATTGCCAACATCGTAAAACAATATGCAGATATCACATAGGTGTATGTTAGTAAACACCAGTACTTAAAGTGTTCATAAGGAGGACGAATTGGAAGATAGACGAACGGTAAAAACAAAAAAGGCTATCCGCATGGCTTTCCTGTCACTTTTGAGTGAGAAAAGCCTAAACCATATAACAGTGGCTGAATTAACGCGCAGAGCGGATTTGGGACGGGGAACATTTTACCTGCACTACAAAGACGTATACGACTTGTATGAAAAAATTGAGGACGAATTATATAGTGACCTTGTGCAAATGTTTGATGCTTCGATCCCTATGGATTCCGAGAATTTATGGAACCTCACCGAAACAATAACCAAGTATATTGATGAAAACAGAGATTTGTTCTTGCTAATTGTTCGTTCTAGTGCCGATGGAAAAGCCCTGTACAAACTTAAAAAGATTTTCAGTGAAAGAGCACTATGGGCCGACCCGTCATGGTACACCTCTGAATATGACAGGGTGGAGTCAATATTTATTGTGTCTGGCGTGATAGGCGTTTTAGAGGAATGGCTGGACAAGGGACTGGATATGGCTCAGAGCGAAATATCCGCTATGCTGCATCGTGTATTATTAAAGTTCTAAATCAGAAGGAGTAGATATCTATCCTGTGTTTCGTTTTATTCATTCAGCTTCTTTTCAACTTCCTTCGACCGGAACAGTAAAACCATTATAATAGCCAAAATTTCATGCAGATTTTAACGAAAAATCACCTTTTTTTAGATAGAATTACAGAATATTATTTTTGTATATTTTTCACACCTCTTCGCTCTTGACTCACTTATCAAAAGAAGCTATAATAGCACAAGATATAGTGCTTGTTTTTCCTGCACTTCTATATATAGTTGAAAAAGTGAGGTGGCTTTACATTGATTGAGACAATACAAAAGAGGAATGGCAACATAGTTCCTTTTGATTCTACTAAGATCAAAAGTGCAATTACAAAGGCAAATCGTGCGGTTGATAATGATGCTATCCCCCTGGAGGATATTTCATGTTTAACCGAAAGCGTTTGTAATAATTTATCCCCGGATACCCTATGGACTGTGGAGCAGATACAAGATATTGTGGAAGATGTACTGATTCGTTCGGGTCATGCCAGAACGGCCAAAGCATATATTTTATACCGGGCGGAACATTCCAAGATCCGGCAGTCTGAATCCGACTTAATGGATATTTACCAAAGGCTTACCTATGCCGATGCCAAGGATGAGGATATTAAAAGGGAGAATGCCAACATTGACGGCGATACCGCCATGGGCACCATGTTAAAATACGGTTCCGAAGGAGCCAAGTATTTTGTTGATAATTATATTCTCCCGAAGGATGTTGCCTTAGCCCATAGTAACGGAGATATTCATATTCATGACAAAGATTTTTATATGCTGACAGAGACCTGCTGTCAGATTGATTTGATTAAGCTGTTTAAAAATGGATTTTCCACCGGACATGGCTATTTGAGAGAACCCAACTCCATCCGCAGTTATGCCGCTTTGGCCTGCATCGCCATTCAGTCCAATCAAAATGAGATGCATGGTGGACAAAGTGTTCCTAATTTTGACTATGCCATGGCTCAGGGTGTGAAGAAAACCTATTATAAAGAATATTTCAAGATGATGAAGACCTATCTTGAAGTAAAATTTGAGATTGACGAAGAAAAAATAGATTCATTGATCACTGCTATGAAAGACTCCATAGACTTTGAATTTAGCATGGCAGAAGGTGATCGTTTTGAAGAAATGTTATGTGAACTCTCCCTTTCACCCCTGTCCCAACAGCAGTGGAGAGAAGCACATCGCTTCAGTTTTAAGGAAGCCATCAACCACACTAACAAACATACCTACCAGTCGATGGAGGCGTTGATCCATAACTTAAACACCATGAACTCCAGAGCAGGTGCCCAGGTTCCCTTCAGTTCTATCAATTACGGCACCGATACTTCTTTAGAGGGCAAGATGGTAACCCGCAACATCTTAGAGGCGACAATTGCCGGTATGGGGGACGGAGAAACTCCCATCTTCCCGGTTCAGATATTTAAGGTAAAAGAGGGAGTTAACTATAATCCGGAGGATCCCAACTATGACTTATTTAAGTTGGCGATTAAATCTTCGGCTATCAGACTATTTCCTAACTTTAGCTTCATTGATGCCCCCTATAATCTACAGTACTACAAAGAAGGGGATTACAATACGGAAATCGCATATATGGGCTGCCGCACCAGAGTCATCAGCAATCATTATGATAATACTAAGGAGACCATATCCGGCCGGGGTAATCTAAGTTTTACCTCCATCAATCTCCCGCGCCTGGGTATTATGGCGAAGGGTGATCTGGATCTGTTCTACGAGCTGTTAGAGGACCGTATTCAACTGGTAAAAAGGCAGCTTCTCCATAGATTCAAGATTCAGTGCAGCAAGAAGGTGCGTAACTACCCCTTCCTGATGGGACAACATGTATGGCTGGATTCCGATGACCTGGACCCAGATGACAGCGTGGCTGAAGTATTAAAGCACGGAACCTTAAGCGTGGGATTTATCGGCCTTGCCGAAACGCTGAAGGCACTGACCGGCAAACACCATGGAGAAAGTGCTGAATCCCAAAAGCTGGGACTGGAAATCATCGGATTTATGCGAAAGCGGATGGACGAGCTGTCCGAAGAAACAGGGCTTAATTTTTCCCTTCTGGCAACTCCGGCTGAAGGTTTAAGCGGACGCTTCGTGTCAATTGACAAAAAGAAATTTGGCTCCATCGAAGGAGTGACGAGTCGGGATTATTACACGAATTCCTTCCACGTTCCTGTTTACTTTCCAATCAAGGCCTATCAGAAAATCCAGTTGGAAGCGCCATATCATGAACTTACCAACGCCGGCCACATCAGTTATGTGGAACTGGATGGTGACACCAGCAAGAACCTAGAGGCATTTGAAACGATCATCCGCTTTATGAAGGAGACGGGAATTGGTTACGGCTCCATCAACCATCCTGTGGATCGGGATCCGGTATGTGGGTACACAGGAATTATCGATGAGGTCTGCCCACGCTGCGGAAGGCGTGTAGGAGAACCTATCACCCTGGAAAAACTTAAGGAACTTCAGGAAAAATACAGAAATGTTCCGCAACATTAATGAAGCTGTCAAAATTATATAAATCTTAAAAAAGAAAGGATACTCGAAGTTATTCGTTGTATATAAAAGGTGTAGGTTATGAATGAAACAACTATGAATCATGAAGACAAGTTAATTGGAGAAAATGTTGGATTCGAAAGAATCAGAAGAATCACAGGATATCTTGTGGGAACCGTTGATCGCTTTAACAATGCAAAACAAGCAGAAGTAAATGATAGGGTAAAACATGGAATCTAAGTTACGTTTAAGCGGTCTTGCAGAAGAATCCATCGTGGATGGCCCGGGTATACGCTTTACCGTATTCACCCAGGGCTGTCCCCATCACTGCAAGGGCTGCCATAATCCCCAAACCCATGATTTTTCGGAAGGGTATGATAGTACCATTGAAGAGATATTTGAGAAGTTTGTGGAGAATCCCCTGCTGAGCGGGATTACTTTTTCAGGCGGCGAACCCTTTTGCCAGCCCGAACCTTTGTATTATCTTGGATTGAAGGTCAAAGAGCTTAAGAAAAACATTGTGGTCTATACGGGATATACCTTGGAGCAATTAAAAAAACTCCAGGAAAACAATCCCTTTATTGCCTCACTTCTCTCCATCACCGATATTCTCATTGATGGTCCTTATGTGGAGGAACTAAGAGATTTGGAACTTCAGTTTCGAGGCAGCAGCAACCAGAGAATATTATATTTAGATGAGTAAATTAACAGACTCTGTATTTCTTCCCTATAAGGGGGATGAATACGGAGTTTTTTTGCAGCTATCAATATTTCAACAAAACGCGAACCTGCATCTACTTCTTGAAAATAAAATGCAACAAAAAAGTCCAGTAAATACTGGACTTTTCAAGAGCTGATGACGGGACTCGGACCCGTGACCTCCTCACTACCAATGAGGTGCGCTACCACCTGTGCCACATCAGCCTTTTGATTTTGGAAGCGGTTTTTCTTACCCGCTACAAGTAAAGATTCTACCAAAAAGTGAGAGAATTGTCAAGCTCTTTTCTGCTTTTTTTTCGTTTGCATTAAGATTCACTTGTGCCCAAGGTTTCTCTTACTTTTTTCCGTATCCTCTGGAGTGCGTTATCAATGGATTTTGGGGATTTATTCAGCCGCTCTCCTATTCTGATATAATTATCTCCGTCCAGATACATCTCCAGAACCTGCTTTTCAAAAGTGCTGAGCATGGACTCAATTCTGTCATTGAGATGAGCACTGCGTTCCTGCTCAAGCAGAATCTTCTCGGGACTGTTCTCGGTGATCAGATTCCAGCCGGTGTTCTCTTCCAGTTCATTTAAGGATAGAGAGTTGTTCAACGGCTGGTGCTTCTGCCGCCTGGAGGAGGTCACAGCCTTATACATCTGATTGGTGATGCAGGAGCTTGCGAAGGTATAGAAGACGGCATCTTTATCGGTCTGGTATTCCTGCACCGCTTTAAATAGCCCCAGCATCCCTTCCTGGAGCAGGTCTTCCTGGTCACCTCCGGCCAGATAAAGAGCGCGGGCTTTCTTGCGGACAAGATTTTTATACTTGTCCACCAGATAGTCCGCAATTTCCTGTTCTCCGTCTCGCAGCATCTCTATTAGCTGTTCATCTGTAAACTCTTCATATTTTTTCATTTTACCCTCGCTGCCTGACGATCTCATAGGCAAGTACTCCGGCTGCTACCGATGCATTCAGAGAATCAATATCCCCTTTCATAGGGATGGATGCGATAAAGTCACACTTTTCTCTCACGAGACGGCTGACTCCTCCGCCTTCATTTCCAACCACCAGTCCGATGGGACCCTTCAGATCCAGATCGTACATCTTGGTGCCGCCCATATCGGCACAGACGAACCACAGGCCTTCCTTCTTCAGCTGATCGATGGCCGCTCCCAGATTGGTAACTTTGGCCACAGGGGTATAATTGATGGCACCCGCAGAGGTCTTGGCCACCGTAGCGGTCAGACCCACGGCCCTGTGCTTTGGTATGATCACCCCATGGGCACCTGCCAGATTGGCCGTACGCAGAATCGCTCCCAGGTTATGGGGATCTTCTATCCCGTCCAGCAATATGATAAATGGAGGTTCGCCCTTATCTTCGGCTATTTTAAGTATCCCCTCCACCGTAGCGTATTCATAAGACGCCGCCATGGCGATAACTCCCTGATGGTTCCCCGTCTCTGACATCTGGTTCAGTCGTTCCTTGGAGACAAAACTAATGATTGTATCGTGTTTCTTCGCCTCCCGGACTATGGACTGAATCGGGCCGTCATGGCTCCCCATCAATACATAGATCTTGTCCACACTGCGCCCCGATCGAAGGGTCTCCATCACTGCATTCCTACCCTCAATCTTATTCTCTGTATATATCTCTTTATTACCGTTCTCCATTCTATTCCTCTTCCCCAGGCTCCAGGCCCAGTTTTATCAAATCAATAATACGGTGATATCGTCCTTTTAGATATAAAAATCCCATCACCGCCTCAAACCCCGTAGCCCTCCGATAGTCAGCAATGCTGGCATTCTTCGCACTGGTAAATGACTTGGCGTTTCGCCCTCTCTTATAGACCTGACGCTCCTCTCCTGTAAAGTGGGGCTCCAGAATCTCAATCATCTGAGACTGCTTTTCCGCCTTTACAAGGCTGCTTGCTCTTTTGTGGAGCTTGTTGACCTGTGTATTTCCTTTTTCCACCAAAAGGGTGCGGATGAGCAGGTCATAAATCGCATCGCCGATATAGGCCAGCGTAAGGGGCGAATAGGTCCTGATATCCACATCCTCCTGATGAAATTGTTCTTTCAGATATGTGATTAAGCTCTCTTCCATTTTACTCCTTCGCGGGTATCCTCCAGTACGATTCCCTTGGCCAGCAGTTCATCGCGAATCTCGTCTGCCCTTGCAAAATCTCTTGCTTTTCTGGCCGCCTGACGCTGAGCGATCAAATCCTCGATTTCGCTGTCCAATGTTTCCGCCCTCCGATCCACCAAAAGACCCAGGATATCGGATAAGGATACAATCTCTTCTTTCACCGCTTCCGCAAATGCCTTGGAGCTCTTTTCACTGACCTCTGTATTAGAGAATTTCACCAATTCAAAGATCGCTGAGATGGCATCCGCGGTATTCAGATCATCATCCATAGCCTCTTCAAATTTGGAGCGGTATTCCTTTATCTCCTGAAGTTTCTCGCCTTCATTTGCCGTCAATTCTTCTATGGCCACGGTTTCAATCACATGTTTGCAGTTATCAACCGCTGTTACGATACGATTCAAAGCGCTCTTGGAGGATTCCATAATATCGGCGCTGAAGTTCAACGGACTTCTGTAATGTGCGGACAGCATGAAAAAGCGAAGCACCTGAAGATCATATTTCTCACCGATTTCACGAACCGTGAAGAAGTTCCCCAGGGACTTGCTCATCTTTCTATTATCAATATTGAGAAATGCATTATGCATCCAATAGCGTGCGAATGTCTTGCCGTTGCAGCACTCGCTCTGTGCGATTTCATTTTCATGATGGGGGAAAATCAGGTCCTCGCCGCCTGCATGGATATCAATCTCTTCTCCCAGATACTTCTTTGACATCTCAGAGCACTCGATGTGCCAGCCCGGACGTCCCTCACTCCATGGAGCCTTCCATGCCGGTTCCCCTTCTTTTTTGGGTTTCCAAAGCACGAAGTCCAGCGGATCGTCTTTCTGGTCCTCACCACTTACCAGAAGGGAACGGCCGCCAGTACGCAGATCATCCAGGTTTTTGTGGGACAGTTTGCCATACTCGTCGAACTTTCTGGTTCTAAAGTATACGGTACCGTTCACATCGTATGCAAAGCCCTTGTCGATTAAGGTCTGAATCATCTCAATCATACCGGGGATCTCCTGGGTGGCCAGGGGATGGACTGTGGCAGGTCTTACATTCATAGCGGCCATATCCTTCTTGCACTCTGCTATATAGCGCTGTGATACCTCCTCAGCCGGTACGCCTTCCTCCAACGCCTTGGCTATAATCTTATCATCCACATCGGTGAAGTTGGATACGAAATTCACCTTATAACCCTTATATTCCATATAGCGGCGGGCGGAATCAAATACAATCATCGGACGTGCATTACCGATATGAATCAGATTATACACGGTGGGTCCGCATACGTACATACTGACTTCGCCTTCTTTTATAGGTATAAAGTCTTCCTTTTTCTTAGTCAATGTATTGTATAATTTCATATTCTTCTCCTATCTCTCTCTATTGTTCCCACATAGAAGTGTTTCTGTCAAGTAAAACTTAAACACGTTCTTCTTTTTCTTCTTTTTCTGCACTTCTCAAACGTCTTTCCAACTCCAGCACCCGGTTGATAAGCTCCGTATTCTCCCGCTGAAGCACCTTGATATCGTCCCGTACAGGATCGGGCAGATGACACTGATCCATGGTTTCCCTTGGAACTTTCATATTCTCACGTTTCACCACACGGCCTGGTACACCCACCACCGTACAGTTCGGGGGAACTTCTTCCAGAACCACACTTCCCGCTCCGATTTTGGAGTTCTCTCCCACGGTAAATGAACCAAGCAATTTGGCTCCCGCACTGACCATCACATTGTCTTCCAGCGTAGGATGACGCTTTCCCGTCTCCTTTCCGGTTCCACCCAGGGTAACACCCTGATATAAGGTCACATTGTCCCCAACCACCGCGGTTTCCCCGATTACAACACCGGTACCATGGTCGATGAACAAACCTTTACCAATAGTTGCCCCAGGATGGATCTCAATGCCAGTCTTCCTTGTGGCACGCTGCGAAATCCACCTTGCCCTGAAATAATGTCCCTTTAGATATTGCTTATGAGCCTTCCGGTATTTTAACATGACCCGGAAACTGGGGTATAAAAGCACTTCCCACGGCGACTTGATGGCCGGATCCCGTTCTCTTATAACCGCAAACTCTTCTTTTATATGCGATATGAATCCCATAATCATTCCCTCCTTATATTCTAGCATCTATGAAGTTTCCACTCTGTATACCTGTTGTTTTTACACATAAAAAAAGAACCCCATCCAATAAAGACGAAATTCTCCGTGGTCCCACTTTATTTTCAGAAATTCGATGTCCACCTAAGGTCTCTGCCCTTTCCCGCATGGAAGTTCTGCTCATGGGCCTGTAACGTCTACCATACGTATCGGGCTACTAACCTTTCACCCAATCAGTTCCCGGAAGCACTTCACAAATCCCGTAATCAGACTGCTCTCAGCCAGTGGCAGTCACTCTCTGGAAATCCGGTTAATCTGTTACTCTTTCCGTTCAAAACCTTTAGACTATTCATCTATTTTATAGTCTATGCAATAACCGTCGATTTGTCAACCCTGAAAACGAGAAAAAACGCGATACCAGGCCGTAGGCTTTGGTATCGCATCTTTATGCCAAGAGGTCTTTATTACTCTTGTTATTTTCCTAATTTTCTCTGAACTGCTTTCGTAACTTCCATGATCGGAATAATCACGATTGCCAGTCCCATAGCTATCAGATATTCATTCCAGTCGATTGGCTGGAAGGAGAACGCATTGGCCAGGAATGGTACCTCGATAACTGCTGTCGTACAAACTAAGGAAAGCAGCATCGCACCCCACAGCCATTTGTTCTGGTTGTTCATGGTGAATATGGAACCTCTTCTGGATCTCATATTAAAGGAATGGAAAATCTCAATCATGGACAAGGTCAGGAATGCCATGGTCATACCATCGGCACTCTGAGCGATCTCCCAGGCTCCGGATTCCACATAATGACCGATGAAATAAGAAGCCATTGTTAAGATGGTAACCACAACACCTTGATAACCGATATCAAATCCCATGCCGCCTGCAAAAATTCCGTCTCTGGAATTTCTTGGCTTACGTTTCATGATATCGTTTTCGCTCTTCTCCATACCCAATGCAAGTGCCGGGAAACAGTCCGTAATCAGGTTAATCCACAACAGATGTACCGGTTTCAGGATGGTGAATCCCAACAGGGTTGCGAAAAATACCGCCAGTACCTCGGCCATATTGGAGGCCAGCAGGAATTGGATCGCTTTTCTGATATTGTCATAGATTCTTCGGCCTTCTTCCACCGCTGAAACTATGGTAGCGAAGTTATCATCGGCCAGTACCATATCCGCCACATTCTTGGTCACATCTGTTCCGGTTATACCCATACCAACACCGATATCGGCGCTCTTGATTGAAGGAGCATCGTTGACACCGTCACAGGTCATGGCCACAATCATGCCTTTTTTCTTCCATCCGGTTACGATTCGAACCTTATGTTCCGGCTGTACACGGGCATATACGGAGAACTGCTCAATCTTATTCGGCAGTTCTTCGTTGCTGATTTCATCCAGCTGAGCTCCGGTAATAGCCTGGCCGGCCTCATCGATGATTCCCAGTTGCTTAGCGATGGCAACCGCCGTATCCTTATGGTCACCAGTGATCATAATTGGACGGATTCCAGCTTCCCGACATTTGTGTACGGCTTCCTGAACCTCAGGACGTACGGGGTCAATCATGCCGGACAGGCCGAGATAACAAAGATCCTGCTCCAGAGCTTCCGGTTCCTGACTCTCAGGAATAGCCCCCCAGCTACGCTGTGCACCACAGAGTACACGCAATGCCTGATCGGCCATCTCTTTGTTCTGACGAAGGATTTCTGCTCTGGTTTCATCATCCAAAGGAATCTCTTTGCCTTCTGACCAGATTTTGGTACAACGCTTCAGCACCTCATCCGGCGCACCTTTTGTGAACTGTATCACGCTTCCATCACTTGTCTGATGGATGGTGGACATCATCTTACGCATGGAGTCGAAAGGTGCTTCACCAATACGAGGATACTGCTCTTTCAGATCATGCTTGGCCATACCAAGTTTATATGCATCATTTACAAGGGCACACTCTGTGGGCTCACCGATCGCATCGTTATTTTCACCGAGCTCTGCGTCTGAGCAAAGAGCCATGGCAATCGCAAGACGCTTTTCATCCTGACTGGAGTGCTCCACAACTGTCATCTTATTCTGAGTCAGAGTACCTGTCTTATCGGAACAAATAATCTGAGTACATCCCAGAGTCTCCACGGCTGTCAGCTTACGGATTACCGCATTTTTAGCAGACATCTTGGTAACACCCATGGAAAGTACGATGGTAACTACTGCTGCCAGACCTTCCGGTATAGCCGCAACGGCCAGAGAAACCGCAACCATGAAGGTATCCAGTACCACACCGCCATCAATTCCGCTGCCTGTCACATATGCTCTGATAAGACTTACCGCAAATATCACAACACAGATTGCCAGTACCAGAACACTCAATATCTTACTGAGCTGATTCAACTTAATCTGCAGTGGTGTCTCATCTTCCTGAGCATTGGCCAGAGCATCGGCAATTTTACCCATCTCTGTCTCCATACCCGTTCCCGTTACAACCGCTTTACCACGGCCGTAAACAACGGTACTGCCCATGTAGCACATGTTTTTTCTGTCTCCCAGAGGGATATCTTTTCTCCCGTCCAGGTTCAGAAGCTTACACATCTTATTGACAGGCACTGATTCACCGGTCAAAGCCGCTTCCTCAATCTTCATGCTGGCGCTTTCTAAGATTCTGGCATCAGCCGGAACCGCATCTCCTGCCTCCAATACGATAATATCTCCAGGAACCAATTCCTCACTCTTAACAGTGATGTGTTTTCCATCCCGGATTACCTTAGATGTGGCAGCGGCAATTTCCTGAAGTGCCTCAATGGCTTTCTCCGCCTTGCTTTCCTGTACCACACCCAGTACTGCATTGATAATTACCACAGTCATGATGATGATTACCTCTGCGAAGGATTCTCCCTCTATGACGGCCGTGATTCCTGAGATAACGGCAGCCACAATCAGTATGATAATCATAGGGTCTGCAAGTTCACCTAAAAAACGTTGAATGATGGAAACTTTCTTTCCTTCCTTCAGCTTATTTCTGCCAAACTGCTGCAGACGCTTTTCCGCTTCCTGGGTGCTCAGTCCCACTTCTGTTGACTGTTGCTCCTGCAGTACTTGTTCCGCATCGGTTAAGTACTCTTTCATAGTGACCTCCTTGTATTCTGTTTTTTCATCTTCGACTAACCTGTGACATATTATATCACCAACAGATTTAACCAAATAAGAATGGTTTCCTCCTTATTATATAAAAAGAGACCTATCTGTATACACAGATAAGTCTCGTCATTTCATCCAAAGCCAGGAATCTCATTCCGGGTGTTGACTTTTTCACGGTTAATCGTCGACTACTCCCTTACTGGCATATAGTGTAACACATATCTGCAGTATAAGTCAATTTCTTTTTTATTTTATTCAAAACCGTTATCTTTTTTATTATATTTACTGATCCGAAAACTTTGAACACCCGCCACAGCAGCCTCCGCTGCTTCCCATACGGTCATCTGCCATCTGATCTAAGGCAGGGACGATGGAACAGATGGCATGGGCAGAAATTCCATCCTGGGATCCGGTAAAACCAAGTCCTTCCTCTGTAGTGGCCTTGATATTCACCTGATTTTCCTGCAGATGCAAAGCAGCTGCCACATTTCTAATCATCTGCTCCATATAGGGCTGCAGTTTTGGCCTTTGGGCTATAATCGTGGCATCTATATTCTCAATCAGATACATGTGTTCTTCCAGCATTTCACCCACCTTTTCAAGAAGCATCATACTGGATGCCCCTTCGTAAGCCGGGTCCGTATCAGGAAAATGATAGCCGATATCTCTTAAGGCAGCCGCTCCCAACAGGGCATCCATCACCGCATGTATCACTACATCCGCATCAGAATGACCCAGAAGTCCCAGTTCGTGGGGTATCTCAATCCCGCCCAGAATCAGCTTCCTGCCTTCTACCAGCTTGTGTACATCGTATCCCATTCCAACTCTCATAACTTACTCCTTGCTTCTATACAACTTCAATAATCCAGCATCTTCGTAATACGGTTAAAGCTCAGACGGTTTCTAACATAGGGGGACAGCTGCAAGGAAGGTTCCATCAGCTCATCTGAGAGTCCAATCTGCCCCATGCTGTAACAACAGCCCCCGTCTTTTAATATATTCCTTAGCTTCTTCGTCGTCGGTATCTCATCGATAATCTCGGCGATCTGAGGAAGCACGGCCTGCAATTTCCCGGCATCTACCTCTGCCATGGGATCTGGGGTATTCTCGGCTATGGTGGATTCATAGAGGCCTTTGCTGCCAAAGGTATCCTGAATCAACTCCTTTTCCAGTCCCTCATAAGGATGTACACGGCAGTTGCCCTTTCGGATGGCTTCTGCGACGGCAGCGTATCTATCCCGGACCAGAATCATGCCCACGGAGACTTTTTCGCCATGAAGAGCATCGATAGGTTCATTGATGACTTCCATCTCCCACAGATGGGACATGTGATGCTCCGCACAGGAAGCCGGTCTGGAATTACCTGTCATCTGCATGGCTAGTCCAGATAAGAGCAGGGCATACATCAGCTTCTCATACGCCTGTCCATCTTTTCTGTCCAGATCATCGATACAGGAAACCACCTCTTTCAATGCCTCATACTCCAGTTCAATAATCTCTCCACAGATATATTCTCCTGTCACAAGGTGAGCGATCTTCCAATCTGCAAGGGCGATATATTTGCCCAGAAGATCTGAAACTCCTGAAGCCGTCAACCGATAAGGTGCCGCCTTGAAAATATTTGTGTCAGCGAACACATAGATGGGCGCCGCCGCAGGCATGGTCTTTTTCATCCCATCCCAGGTCATGGCTGCCACGGTGGATACAAATCCATCCACGCTGGCCGCGGTCGGCACGGATATGAAGGAAATCCTTCTTTCATATGCCACATAACGGCATAGATCGTGAATCGTACCGCTTCCCACCGCAATAATCAGATCTGTTTCCTCGGGAAGATTTTGTTCCAGAATCTCAACGCCCTGATTATTGGCATGGAGATTCTCACTTTCCAGACAAATCTCATCCAAACAAATATCTTCCACATCTTCCAGTTCTTTTTCCACTGCTTCCTTGATATTGTCATCCCACACGATGACTGGTGCAATAAACTCACCCAGTTCTTCCTCTTCCGTCAACATCTGATACAGGCGCTTCACGGCACCCTCTTCAATCCAGATACCTTGTACGGAAATCTCATGGATTTTCCCACAAGAGCAAGGATTTCGGAACTGTTCTAAATCGATCTGCATACTGCTGTCTCGTC
Organism: Candidatus Pelethocola excrementipullorum; assembly: GCA_018714325.1. Taxonomy (GTDB): domain Bacteria; phylum Bacillota; class Clostridia; order Lachnospirales; family Lachnospiraceae; genus Novisyntrophococcus; species Novisyntrophococcus excrementipullorum. The sequence goes on along the minus strand of DVNN01000041.1, from coordinate 8,344 downwards.
CTCCCGATTAATTGAATCCATATAATTTTTGAACTATCTTATAACTTGTTACAGATACTTTTCTGCCGCTTTTTCCCGGAAGGTTCATAGCGCTTCCGGTGATTCCATATCTTATGTTAAAATAAGCCATGGGATCATGCTTCTTTAGTTTTTTCCAAAGGTCTTTTTTCTTTTGCAGGCAATCTTCCGTATCGGCACGAATCAGCATAATTGAGGATACAGTCATGATGATGCTCAGACTATGAAGCATGAATCTTCTCTGAGCCTTGTTGAGATTCTTCTGCTTTCCCATATATTCAATCATCTCATTATTTACCCGCAGCTGCTGATCCACTCTGCTGATCATCACCTTTTCATTGACCGACTGATCTTCTCTGCCTATATAATAACGGTACAAATTCACATCCATATAATAGAAGGTCTTCACATATGGAAATGGTATGAAGGCAAACAGGTTATCCACATAGAAGGTGTGCTCAGGTAGCCTCAATCCACATTCTCTTAGAAGTGAGGTGCGGAAAATCAGTGAATGCATCAGCACATAGTGTGTCGGTCTCAACTTCTTGGTATCATTCCATCCGAAAATCTGATTTTCGGGAAATGCATGGGGATAACGCATCACACGCTTCTTTTTGGCTCCCTCTTTCTCATATACATAGTTGGATATCATAACGTCCAGGGTTTTCGGCCCTCTTGTCAATTCGTCCAAAACCGCCAATATCTTCTTGTAAGCCTCTTCATTTACCCAGTCATCGCTGTCCACAACCTTAAAATACAAACCAGTGGCAGCCGCAATCCCTGTGTTAACGGCTCCTCCATGTCCCTTATTCACCTGATGGATCGTACGGACGATGGTAGGATATTTTGCAGCATACTCATCCGCTATCTCAGCGGTATTATCTTTTGTAGAGCCATCATTGACAATCAGGATCTCCACATCATCGCCTCCCACCAACAGGGAGTCGATGCATTTACGCATATAAGCTGATGAATTGTAGCACGGTACCGCTATACTCAAAAGTTTCATGTCATATTTCCTCAATCTTATTTATATTTGTGACCTTAATCACATGATGATGTTGGGGTCAAAAGGTATTTTGCCCCCATGATACTTACGAATTGCTACGCACTTTGTGGTATCATCACATTTCTTCAAACTTCTCCTGCCCCAGACGCAGGTTCATATAACCGGCATAGGCACTATAGGCCGCAGGAACCGGATATTTCTCTTCTGCATGTTCCACTTCCACGAACAGCATCTTCTGAGTGGAAGGATGCTCCAAAGCAGCAACCCGTACGGCATAACCGATCATATGCCACTCCACATGGGAAAAGATGTGTTTTGAATTTGGCAGAGGTTGGATTCTAAGAGACGTCAGTCCATATCCCTCCACCTGCTCTAATACCTCTTCTTCGGTCAGATGGCCTTCCAGATTGGGGAATTCATACAGGCCGGCCAGAAGTCCCTTCTTGGGTCGCTTCTGTATGGCGATATGCTCTCCATCCATGATGACCAGTATGGTACGGTCTTCAATCCTTCTTGCCTTAGCCTTCGTCTTCACAGGAAAGTCCAGCACTCTTTGGGACTCTCTCGCCTTGCAGAATTCGGCCACAGGACACACCTCACAATGAGCCATGCCATTTGGCACACATACCGTAGCCCCAAGCTCCATAAGAGCCTGGTTAAAGATGCCTGGATGCTCTGAAGGCATCACCTTCAGCAGATCGGCTTCCACCTGGCTTCGTACGGACTGCTTCATGATATCCCGGTCATCCTCCCGGATTCTGGCAAGCACCCGAAGTACGTTGCCATCCACTGCCGGAACCGGTATCCCATAGGCGATGGAAGCGATGGCTCCCGCCGTATAATTCCCGATTCCCGAAAGACTTTTCAATGCTTCATAATCATCGGGTAGTTTTCCATCGAACTTCTCCACAACCTGAATGGCTGCTTTTTGCATATTGCGCACCCGGTTATAGTATCCCAGCCCTTCCCACAGCTTCAGCAGCCTGTCCTCAGGACACTCTGCAAGATCCTCTATCCTGGGCAATGCCTCCTTAAACCGTTGGAAAAATGGCTTCACAGCCTCCACTCTGGTCTGCTGTAACATGATCTCAGAAATCCAGATATCATAGGCATTCCTGTTCTTCCGCCAGGGAAGAATACGCTTGTTCTTATCATACCACAACATCAGTGGTTGTACAATTTTTTCTAACATACTTTCTCCTCACATATTCTTTATCTTGCCATAAAACCACAAAAAAAGCAAAATAAACATTGAATTTCTGCCGATTTCTTATTACAATGATTCTATCCTGTGCATTTTCCAGGATTTTACCATTATCTGAGACCATGAAACCAGTAAATATTTAATAATTGTTTATACTATAAGGAGAACAAATGATCGACAGCATAATTTTTGATTTGGATGGAACACTCTGGGATTCTACGGATGTTGTTGCCAAGGCGTGGAACTGTGTGATTGCGGAGGAGACCGACCTGGATCTGCGGGTGACCGGAGACGATCTAAAAAACCTGTTTGGCCGTCTTTTGAAGGATATCGCCGCAGTCATCTTCGCTGAGGAGCCAAAGGAACGTCAGCTGGAGCTTATCGATCTTTGCTGTCAGGAACAGCACCGTGCACTGCTCCGTACTCCTGGCTCCGTATATGAAAGGCTGGAGGATATGCTGAAGATTCTTTCGGAAAAATACCGTCTCTTCATCGTCAGCAACTGCCAGGCAGGCTATATCGAAATCTTCCTGAAATCCACAGGCCTATCCAGTTACTTTGAAGGTCACCTCTGCCCGGGGGACACCGGAAATCCAAAGGCTTCCAACATTAAATCAATCGTGGAAACCTATGACCTGAAATCTCCGGTTTACGTAGGTGATACCATTGGTGATTTTCATGCTTCCAAGGAGGCGGGGCTTCCGTTTATCTTCGCATCTTATGGTTTTGGACAAGTGGAACAGCCGGATGCCGTCATTACCTGTCCCATGGATTTAACCGAAACCATCTCACAATTATCCTAATTATTCTTATATGGCTGCAGTTTAAGCAGGGAAGGACCGATACAGCAGAAAATCACTTTTCATCGGCTGTATCAGTCCTTTCTTTCTATCCGATTACGTTCCTATTATCTCTTCGGGGGCACCTTAATTCAGCCCTAATCCTTTTCTTTTACTTATAATCTGTTCCTCAATTTTATCCGCAGCTTCAACCGGATCATCTCCCAGCCCCACTTTACCTCCTGTTAATCCTTCTACCTCTTCGGTCACCAGTTTAACCAGATTAGGGGCACCAGTTAAAAATGGTGCGGGTGATAAGTGGGTATATGCTCCATATGCAACTGCAAAAATTCCATCTATGGTGGCTTTTTGCTCCATCCATTCCGGTGCCGTCACCGCGATGGGCAGCTGTGGGATATCCACATCCAGATGATCCGCCAGCGCTGTTACCAACATGGAGATCCGCCCTGTGTCGGTACAGGTTCCAAAACTTAATACGGGCGGGATATTCAGGAGATTACATACTGTCTTTAAGCCTTCTCCCGCCATATCAGCCGCATCCAGACTGCATAAACCTGCAACTTCAAGACCATGGTTTCCGCAACCGGCCGCAACCACCAGAATATCCCGCTTAATCAGTTCTTTTGTCAGATTTATGGTATTCCAATCGTGTGGACCATTTCTCAGGGTCGAGCAGCTTGCCAGGGCCACAACTCCCTTTATTTTACCATCCACAATCACATCCACCAGAGGATCTAACTTGTTACCCAGGACATTTAGAACCGCCTCTGTCGAAAATCCGGCAATTGCTTTTTGCACCCGTTTGGGTACATGGGGCCTAATCTTATCATGCCGCTTTTCGAAATTCTCTATGGCAAGCTGAATCAGTTTTTCAGACATCTCATCAGCCTTAGACGGATCATATGGCATCTTTTCCTGAGTCCCTGGTACGCCGATAATCGTGCTGATGGCCACTAAAGTGACCTGATACTTTTCGGCATAGGAATCGATGGCCGGAGGTGAACAGTTCTCCTCCATCGCCAAAACATCCACGGCACCTGTTGCCAGCATGGGTTCGATGGAAAGCCAATTTCCCATAAGGCCTACGAACACATCATCCATCTCATATCTTTGAAGCAGTTCCTGTCCGGTCTCTATGGAACCGATCACCCGGATGCCTTTCGCTCCAACGGCCTTTCCTCTCTCCTGATAGGTGGAATCCTTAAGTTTTTCGATGGTCAGGGCACCAATCCATGGCTGATGTCCATTGAATACAATATTGATATAATCTGAATCAAAGATTCCCAGATCGGTATCCACCTCATGGGGAGTGGGCGTGCCAAATATGATGTCCTGGACCATCTCCAGGCCAATTTGGGAATTGTATATGGTGGACAGTCCCAGCCGCAGAGCCTTTACGGCCAGGGATACATAATCCCCATCCACATTGGTCAGACAGCTGGCTATACAGGTCTGCTCTTCGTGTACCGTGCCCGCCGGATAAATACCGATTTTCTTCCACACTTCCTTCCGCTTTTTCGGCGCAAATGCTTCCACCATCCAATTCCTGTCCCCGGCTCCGATATGTTGCTGGGCTTCCAGCAGATCCCCCAGCTCAACCGCCATGTGATTAATATCCTGTTTCGTATCAATTCCTAGTTTCTCACACATCCAGATCAGCTTGTTTTCATCTTTTATTTTAAAAGGTGAGCTGCCTTCTCCAATGGACTTTAAGGTTCTATATGCTTCATAGGCATGATGGCTGTATGTTCCTGCTCCCAGGGCATTTTGAATCAGCAGCTTCCTCATGGCATTACCATCGGGACCTATGCCGCACACGCCCTTATCGATTCCTTTGTTAACACTCCACCTACATGGACCGTGGGAACACAGCTGGCAGCTTAAGCCCTCAAGACAGAATTTACAACGTATTTTCTCTTGCTGGTTCCATCGGTCGAATACATTGGTCATTCCGTCTTCTCTGATTTTAACCAACATCTCTTCCACAGTGTCATGGTAACTCATGCGCTTTGTATCAAATGCAGTTCCATCCATATTATTAACCTCCATTTTTTAATTAGACTTTCCATTTTATTAAGTTTTATCAATAAAATTTCAAAAATGGACTTAATAACATAACATCCACCGATGCTCTTCCACAAGGAATATTAATTTCACCTCTTTACGGATTTGCTCCTGCAGGATTTCACAACGATATTCCATCGTGGGCATTCCACAATACCGCTTTTCCTCCTGACTCAGCACACGGATTTCTGAAACACTATGAACCTGGCCCTCACCATCCTGATACTTAAACATCCTGGGAATCGTATACCCCTTGCTGGTAAACCAACAATCCACCGCAATGTCCATCTTCTCTCCCCGCAGCTCACCAGCATCCACCTCCTCCGTATTAACCCCTATACCAAATGCCATCTTTACCACCTCCTGCTACAAATCTATTCGGTAACGCGCTGTTCTCAAATCACACCCCATCCGAAACCAAAACCCTCCAAAATTTCCACTGTGGTGAAAACGGTATTGGTGAAATACCCACTGTCATGAGAGCGATAGAAGTGAAATTCCCGCTGCCTCAAAATTGGTATTGGTGAAGTTCCTGACGCCGTGAAAGCGGTATTGGATGCGGCTGTCATTTGCAGGGATTCTAGAACTTCTTGGGTTCTGGGATTTTGCGTTGTGTGCCCAAATAATACTGTCTGAACGCAGTGAGTTTATTATTTGGGCACACGCCTTTAGCAAAATTCCTGAGCCCTAGAAGTTCTTAATCCCGAAACCAAAGCCGCACCCAATACCGCTTTCACGGCAGCAGGAATTTCACCTCTACCCCCTACACGGCAGCGGGAATTTCACTTCCTCTACCCCCTACATTCCAAGCCGTTCATAGTCCACGGATCGCTTTTCCCTGCTGATTCCCCCGGACAGATGATCGATGGGTGACTGCACAAATGAAGCCCTCTTCACCGAATCGATGCCAAACCGTCTGCGGATCTGATCTACCGTCCGATCCATCTTTTCCAGTTTTTCATAATCGGTATCGTCAAAAAGTTTTAACTGGCGGCTTACATCCTGATCCACCACCCTGCCTGCATGTACTCCCAGATGCCGGATTGGCTTTCCATTCCACGCCTCTTCAAACAACTGTCCCGCACGCTGAGCCAGCTCCATGGTGATGTTGGTGGGTTCTTCCAGCACCCGTTGATGGGAAAGCTGGGTAAAATCATCATACTTAATCCCCACCGACACCACCTCCGCCTTCATCTTATCTCTTCTCATCCTGGAACCTACGGTCTCCGCCAGCCCCAGAAGCACCAGCCTGGCCGTAGATGCATCCGTCACATCGAAAGCCACCGTCGTGCTGTTCCCATATCCTTTATTGGGTATGGGCTCCGATTCCACCGCCGAGACATCCATCCCGTTGGCAAAGGCCCAAATCACTTCCCCATGCTTTTTCAGATGTGCCCTTAAGATTTCGGGGTCCCCCTTGGCCAGCTCTCCAATCGTCCTGATTCCCAGATTCCTAAGTTTTTTGGCCGTAGCCCTTCCAACAAAAAACAAATCCGTCACAGGAAGCCCCCACATCTTCTGCGGAATTTCCTCTCGAAATAATGTATGAACTTTGTTCGGCTTTTCAAAATCTGAAGCCATCTTAGCCAGCAGTTTATTTTCCGAAATCCCAATATTCACCGTAAACCCCAGTTCCCGGTAAATCTGCTTCCTCATCCTCTCTGCCGTCTCCACCGCTCCGCCCCAAAGCTCCACCGTCTCCGTCATATCCACATAAGCCTCATCGATACTATACTGCTCCACGCAAGCCGAGTACTCCCTCAAAATCTCCATAAACGCCCTGGAACACCTCTCATACAACCCATAATTCGGAGGCGCTAAATACAACTTCGGACACTTCTGCAGAGCCTCCGGAATAGAATCCCCGGTCTTAATTCCAAACCTCTTAGCCGAAATGGACTTTGCCAGAATAATCCCATGCCTCTTACTAATATCTCCCCCCACAGCCGAAGGAAACTCCCTGAGATCCCTAGTGCTCTTCCGATGCTCTATCCGATGAACAGCCTCCCAACTCAAAAAGGCAGAATTTACATCAATATGAAAAACAATTTTATCGAACATATATTCGACCTCCATTTTTCCTCAGTATAGCAGAATGTATGTTCTATGTAAACCGGAACAAATTTCCATCCATGCCCGATGCTCAAATCGGGCATGCTCAGTCAATAATCATCCCCTCTCCCATCCCGCCTTGTCCACCGAGACTCGAAACACTCTCTCTTCACCATTCCAGAGCTCATACCTCACCGGGCAGGAAGCACTTTCCTGTATGGCTCTGCCCATCTTGCCATCTTCCGGTGCCTGAAGTGTCCTGGGGTTTTCCGCCTGGGCCATCATGCGGAGTTCCCAATCCCCCTGACGTATCACCACCGATCTTCCCGCATTCAATACCACCTTTGCCCCTGTATAGGTGGCGAACCTATGCTGTTTTCCCCGATGGAGCACCACACAGGTACATCCCCTGAAGCTGGTACCCAGAAAAGGCACATCGGCCACTGCCCCCATGATGCAACCCGGACCCTGATCCTCGAATCCGCACTGGGTCCACATATACTCCTTGGGAAAGGAAGTGCCCCTGTCTTTTTCCAGATATCCACGGCCACCATTGAAATTAATTCTTTCTCCATTCAACACAACACTTCCCTTTATTTCATGATACAGACTCAATACCTGATGACTGCACTGCATCCCCGGAATTCGAAAGAAGGGTCCCATCATCTCCTTTTCCGTGGGCGTAAATGGCCCGAACCGGAGGGTTCCCTCCAGATCAATACCATTGCCATGCAGCTTCAGTTTCATCCCTCTTTCGGTAAATAGATTATCCCCGATACGCACACCCAGCCGTTTTCTGCAGGCCTGAAATGTTTCCGCCGGAAAGTAGAGCGTCCAGGAATCTTGTTCCGTGATAACCTGGATTGTGGCACTCTTTTCCCCCTCCCGATCCACATGAAAGGAGGGAATCACAGCCAGCGTCTGCTCCTGGTTCTCCTGCTTAAAATACCAGCCCTCAAAATAAGATTTCTTTTTACAATGACCATAGAAATGTGTCTTCATAGTTTCAAGTCCTCCTGTGCCGGATTATTCAGCAATTTTCCATCCTTATCGAATCTGGAACCATGGCAGGGACATTCAAAGGCATTCTCATCCGGATTCCATTCCAGGGCACAGCCCATGTGAGGGCAGGTCTTTTTCTCAGGATTGTGAAGCACATTCTTCCCTAATCCTTTTACGGATTGGACTCCATTATCC
>DVNN01000040.1 GCA_018714325.1 Candidatus Pelethocola excrementipullorum | reverse complement strand
CTTCCACAAAATATTTCTGTGTAAATAAGAACAAAATAACCAGGGGAAGCATTACAATGGTAGTACCAGCCATTAATAAATTCCAGTTCGTAGAGACTTCTGTTACAAAGGTATTGACCAGAGCAACTTGTACCGTACGTTTAGAATCGTTGCTAATCATAATCAACGGCCAAATATAGTCGTTCCATGTCTGAGAGGCTTTTAATACCGCCAATGTTGCCAAGATCGACTTGCTGTTTGGAAGAAAGATATAAACGTAGGCCTTCATCCTCGAACAACCGTCTATCTTTGCGGCCTCATCCAATGCCTGTGGTATTCCCATATAATATTGTCTACATAGAAAGACCCCAAATGCTCCTGCTATATAAGGTAGAATTAATCCTGCGTATGTATTAATCAGCCCGGTGCCTCCGGCGCCAAGGATATTATTGCCCCCTGCCAGCGGGAAAGTTTTTAACTGAGTAAACACCGGAATCATGGTGACCTGCCCTGGAATCATCATTCCGATCATCGCGATAAAGAACAAAACATCCCTGCCTTTGAACGGAATTCTGGCGAATGCATAACCTGCCAGCGAATTAATAATTAAGCTTATTATAACAGTAATAGCGGTTACAATCACAGTGTTTTTAAAGTAAATGAACCAATTTCCCTTTCTCATCGCATCCACATAATTGGAAAACAATAATTTTTCCGGAATAAATACAAATGATTCGGCATTTATCTCTCCCGTACTTTTTAATGAAGTAAGTATCATCAAAAATAAGGGGAGCAATACGATTAAACTAATCATGATGCATAAAGCAAATATTAGAGTACTTGCTACTTTATTCTGTTTCATCATCCGTCCTCCTATCCAATATCTATATCTTTACCCTGATTTCCGTAGCGGAAATTAACAAAGGTAATGATGCTCACAATGATTAATAATACTACGGACATGGCAGATGCATAACCCATTTTAAACTGGGTGAATCCTCTTTTATAGATCTGATGAACGATGGTTGTTGTGGCGTTTAAAGGGCCACCAGCCGTCAAGACATTCACTTGCTCAAATACATTAAATGAAGATATGCATGATGTGATAAACAGAAAAAAAGTAGTGGGTTGAAGCATTGGAAGCGTAATATACCGCAGCTTCTGTATCCCATTGGCGCCATCCAGTCTGGCTGCTTCATAGAGATATCCCGGAATACTCTTTATCCCGGACAAATTGATCAGCATACAGTAACCAAGGGTTTTCCATACACCGACCAATGCAACGCATAACATGGCCATTTTAGGGTCTTTCAGCCAGGTTCCAGTAGATAATCCCATCGCTTTTAAGGCCTGGTTTAAGACTCCATTGACCGGATCAAAAATCCAGAGCCAGATGGTGGATGCACACACCATGGAGATCACATAGGGGATATAAAACGCGGCTCTGAAGAACTTAAATCCTCTTCCTTCTTTGCTAAGCAGCAGGGCTAATAATAACCCCAGAACCATGCTGGGTACAACATATAGAAGAAAATAAACCACGGTGTTCTGCATTGATGTTAAAAATAATTCGTCTTTGAATAAATTGATGTAATTGGATAGCCCGATAAAATCTTTTTTATTATAGAGATCATAATTGGTGAAACTATTAATAATGGTATTTATAATAGGCAATAAAAGCATGAATACAAAAAATATGTAATAGGGTGCTATAAATAAATAGCCAACTTTTTCATTGTTGATACTTTTCCGCTTCAACCTTCCACCTTCCTTTATTTTCAGTGTCCGTCATTTCACTATGCCGCTGCACCATGAAACTCACAGGCTGACGCATAATCTACCAATTTTGCATCAGCCCATGACTCAAGCAGCTGCTTCACATGAATGTTATTTTTCAGCCATCAGCCAGTCGTATGCATCATTTAGTGCTGTCGCCGCATCTTTTTTGCCATACATGGCTTCTTCATAAGCAGTGACGATCGATTGCTCAAAGAGTGCTGCCCAGGTAACTTTTGGCATTCCTTCTGTATACTCCAGAGCCTCCAGGTATGCCGAACCTATTTCTGGGAATTCTTCCAGGTACTGACTTTCCAGAGATGTTTTTACCGGTGCTGCCCCTGCGTCAGTTGTGAGTTTCCACACATTCTCATCTTCAAAAAGGTATTGAATAAAATCCCAGGCTGCCTCCTTATGTTTACTCTCTTCACTCATAAACATGATCTGACATCCACCAAAAGAACTTATCTTCTCTTTTCCTATTCCTTTGGCAAAAGCTACTTGATCTAACCAATCGACTCCCTTAGATTTCAATGCGATATAAGCATTGATATCACCATAACGCATAGCTGCTTTACCAGTGTCAAATGGATTATCGTCTTTATTGTTGATAAAAGGAATTAATAAATTCTTTTCGCTATACTCACTTAGATATTCCAATGCCTCTGCGGTTTTTTCATCATTAAACGTAGGAACATCATTCTCTGTATCAACCAAAGTAGCCCCATTTTGTCTTGCAAAAGGAATCAGTGTGCTGTGCCCCGCCGAAGTAGGGATCGCAAAACCTGCTCTTGTTACCATGTCTCCATCACGGACGGTTAACTTTTCTGCATATTCCATCAATTCATCCCAATCCTCTGGAGCTTTATTGGGATCAAGGCCCGCCTCTTCAAACATATCCTTACGATAGAAAAGGAAATTTGCTTCCATACTTATGGCGATTCCAAACTTATCGCCTTTATAACTTCCCACATCATAGGCTGTGGGGATAACATTATCTTTTTCGTCCCAATTCTCAATATAGTCATTCAGATTTGCATACTGGCCCCTGGATGCTCTCTCAGCGATCGTGCTGATTGGAGCCCTCACTATGTCAGGAGCCATTCCGGAGGCATACATCGTGTTTAATTTCGTTTCCAACTCTTCACCATACCCAATTTGTTCATACTCAATCTTAATATTGGGATGCTCTTTCTCGTAAGCATCAATCAATTCTTCATATACTTTCTGCACATTTTCAGAAGTTCCTGCTCTGAGAAAACTCAAGGTGATCTGCTCACCGGAATCTGAGTTCTCATTCTGCTGATCTGCATTTACTTTTCCATCTGATTTTTCTTTTTCACTTGAATTACATCCATTTAGACCCAATATCAGGATGCCTGCTAATACTAAAGCCAGATAAATTTTTCTCTTCATATTCAACTTTCCTCCTACGGTAAATCTTTCATACTCTGTAGATAATTATCTTATTCAGTTACTCTCTAGTGTCTTGTCCCGCTCATAATAAAAGAAGAGCGATACATCACACTAGCCTGACGTCTATGATAATTATACTGGTAAATACATCAGTTGCCCACTGGACCTGAGATGATAATTTTTCCATATTTTACGATTATCTTAAACTGACTAAAAACACTTTTATCAAAAAGTTTATTTATTAAGATAAAATAGTATTATCTTACGTTTTTTCAATATTAGGCATCCTGGAAAGCTCCATAACAAAAAAAACCGATTGATTTTCAAAAAGGAAAATCAATCGGCAATATGAAACTATATGTAATTATTTGTTTTTTTACAGCAATTTCCTAAACAAATCCTCTATAGCCTCCACTGTAAATTCTTTTGGATTCCCAGGGGCGCACGCATCCGCCACTGCACTTTCAGATAAAAATCTAATATCCTCATCCTTCACAATTTCTTTTAAGTCTTGAGGTATCCCTACATCCAATGATAGCTGCTGTACTGCATCCACAGCTGCTTTCCGGTATTCCGCCTGAGTCATCGCTTCAGTGCCGGCTACCCCCATCGCCTGAGCAATATACTTATATTTATCTCCTGTCGCATCAGCATTATATTCCATAACCGTCGGCAGGAGGATTGCATTTGCCACACCATGGGGGGTGTCATATACTGCTCCTAATGCATGTGCCATGGAATGGACGATTCCCAATCCGACATTAGAAAATCCCATTCCTGCAATATATTGCCCTAATGCCATCCCTGCTCTTCCTTCTGCAGTATTATCTACAGCTCCCCTTAAGGACTTGGAAATAATTTCAATAGATTTCAAATGGAACATATCTGTCATTTCCCACGCGCCTTTCGTAATGTATCCCTCTATCGCATGAGTCAAGGCATCCATGCCGGTTGCTGCTGTTAAGCCCTTTGGCATTGACGCCATCATATCGGGGTCAATGACCGCTATGACCGGAATATCATGGGTATCTACACATACAAATTTGCGTTTCTTTTCGACATCTGTGATAACATAGTTAATGGTTACTTCTGCAGCAGTTCCTGCTGTTGTTGGAATAGCTATAATAGGTACTGATGCCTTTTTAGTCGGCGCAACGCCCTCTAAACTTCTGACATCTTCAAACTCCGGATTGTTAATAATAATCCCTACTGCTTTAGCGGTATCCATGGAAGAGCCGCCCCCGATTGCGATAATATAATCTGCTTTGGCCTCCTTAAATGCCGCAATACCTGCCTGAACATTCTCAATGGTTGGATTTGCTTTGATGTCAGAATAGAGCTGATATGGAAAACCTGAATTTTCTAAAATATTGGTAACCTTTTCCGTCACCCCAAATCGAATCAAATCCGGGTCAGAACAAACAAATGCTTTGGTAAATCCTCTGCCTTTGATTTCATCTGCAATACTAGCAATCGCACCTTTCCCATGATAGGATGTTTCATTCAATACAATTCTCTGTACCATAATAATAATCTCCTTTCAATTTTAAAATAATATATATCCTCAACTAGAATCACTTATTTCAACCGCAAGATTATGTTCTCTCCTGCTCTTTCCTCCTTATTTTTAAATGAAAAAAAACAACACTAAAATAAACAACTTTATTTGCAAAAAGATATAACTTTATTTGCATATCATCATATCATAGGAATTTTTTTCCTAATAATATAATAAAGGCTCTGTCAGTTTTGACAGAGCCTTACGAATCTTAATTATTTATTATTGATAGCTGCCTGTGCTGCTGCTAATTTAGCGATTGGCACACGGAATGGTGAACAGGAAACATAGTTCAGTCCAATGTTATGGCAGAATTCTACGGTAGAAGGATCTCCACCGTGCTCTCCACAGATTCCTAATTTCAGGTTAGACTTTGTAGCACGTCCCTTTTCAGCTGCCATCTTAACAAGCTGGCCAACACCTGCCTGGTCAAGTCTTGCAAATGGGTCTGATTCATAGATTTTCTCTTTGTAGTAGGCATCTAAGAATTTGCCAGCATCATCACGGGAGAATCCGAATGTCATCTGTGTCAGGTCATTGGTTCCGAATGAGAAGAAATCAGCTTCTTCTGCGATTTCGTTAGCCAACAGACAAGCTCTTGGAATCTCAATCATGGTACCGATATGGTATTCGATGTCAGATCCTTTTTCAGCTTTAACAGCTTCTGCTGTCTCAACAACAACCTGTTTTACAAACTGCAATTCTTTCTTCTCGCCAACAAGTGGGATCATGATCTCAGGAATGATATTGAATCCTTTTTCATTCTTCACTTCGATTGCTGCTTCCATTACGGCTCTTGTCTGCATCTTAGCGATTTCCGGATAAGTTACAGCAAGACGGCAACCTCTGTGTCCCATCATTGGGTTGAACTCATGTAAGCTGTCACAGGTAGCTTTTACTTCTTCTATGCTTAAGTTCATGTCTTTTGCTAACTCAGCAATGTCTGCTTCGTGAGTTGGGATGAACTCATGCAGCGGCGGATCTAAGAAACGGATGGTAACTGGCTTGCCTTCCATAACTTCGTAGATGCCTTTGAAGTCACCTTTCTGGAAAGGAATCAACTCGTTAAGAGCTGCTTCTCTGGCTTCAACTGTCTTAGAAAGAATCATCTTTCTGATTTTCTTGATTCTATCGCCTTCGAAGAACATATGCTCTGTACGGCAAAGTCCGATACCTTCTGCTCCCAGATTGACTGCATTCTGAGCATCAGCCGGAGTATCAGCGTTGGTTCTTACATTCAATGTTCTGAATTCATCAGCCCAAGCCATGATTCTTCCGAAGTTTCCACCTACGGAAGCTTCTACTGTCTTGATGTCTCCCAGGTAGATTTTACCTGTAGAACCATCCAGAGAGATGTAATCTCCTTCTTTGATGGTTTCGCCATCTAATTCGAAGTATTTCTCTTCTTCGTTCATCTTGATTTCACCGCATCCGGATACACAGCAGGTTCCCATACCACGAGCAACTACGGCTGCGTGAGAGGTCATACCGCCACGTACTGTCAGGATACCTTCAGATGCATGCATACCTTCGATATCTTCTGGAGAGGTCTCAAGACGAGCAAGGATTACTCTTTCACCCTTATCGGCAGCTTCTTTTGCTGTTTCAGCAGTAAAGTATACCTTACCTGCTGCGGCACCTGGAGAAGCCGGAAGAGCTGATCCCAGTACTCTGCCTGCTTTAAGAGCTGCAGGATCAAAGGTTGGGTGAAGCAGCTGATCTAAGGATTTTGCTTCGATTCTATTTACTGCCACTTCTGGAGTGATCTTTCCTTCGTCCACTAAATCACAAGCGATATTAAGAGCTGCCTGAGCGGTTCTCTTACCACTTCTGGTCTGTAAGAAGTATAATTTGCCTTCCTGAATTGTGAACTCCATATCCTGCATATCGGCATAGTGATCTTCCAGCTTTTGAGAGATTTCCATGAACTCTTTATAGCACTCCGGCAGATCTTCTGCTAATTTGGTAATTGGCTGAGGTGTTCTGATACCAGCAACAACGTCCTCACCCTGAGCATTGATCAGGTACTCACCAAAGATACCATTGTCACCAGTTGCAGGGTTACGTGTAAATGCAACACCTGTACCAGAGGTATCTCCCATGTTACCGAATACCATTGCCTGAACGTTAACGGCTGTTCCCCAGTCACCAGGGATATCGTTCATTCTTCTGTAAACGATAGCACGTGGGTTATCCCAAGAACGGAATACTGCTGTTACTGCTAACATCAGCTGCTCTTTTGCATCCTGTGGGAAGTCTTGTCCTAATTCACCCTTGTATAACTCTTTGTATTTAGCAATGATTTCTTTTAAGTCATCAGCTGTTAAGTCAGTGTCTAACTTACAACCTTTTGCTTCTTTTGTAGCTTCTAAGATAGCATCGAATTTTGTTTTGCTCACTTCCATAACTACATCAGAGAACATCTGGATAAATCTTCTGTATGAATCGTATGCAAATCTTGGGTTTCCAGTTTTATTTGCAAAGCCTTCTACAGCCTCGTCATTTAATCCCAAGTTCAGGATTGTATCCATCATACCAGGCATGGAAGCTCTGGCTCCGGAACGTACAGATACAAGTAATGGATCCGCATTATCTCCGAATTTCTTTCCCTGGATTTTCTCCAGTTCAGCGATAGCGTCAAAAATCTGTCCCTGGATTTCATCAGTGATTTTTTTGCCACTATTGTAATAATCTGTACAAGCTTCAGTAGTAACAGTGAAGCCCTGAGGGATTGGAAGTCCTAAATTGGTCATCTCTGCCAGGTTAGCACCTTTTCCACCAAGAAGGTTCTTCATGCTTGCTTCGCCTTCTTTAAATAAGTAAACCCATTTTGCCATAGTTACTTTTCCTCCTAAAATGTGATTTGAATTCTATAGTAAAGTATTTCCAGATTTTCCCTAGATATACCTCTATATATATTCGTGAACGTCCCAAAAGACGCACACATCTATTGTATCATAACATCTTTCATAGTCAAGTGGATTTTGTGCACTAATCCGCTTCTAAACCCTTGAAAAAGCCTTCCTCTGTAAGTATCTTACAACTGTGACTTTGTATTTTTAGTGATTATGACTTCCATTAACCCCTATTCAAACCCTAAAAATATACGCTTTAAATCTTTTTTGTAAATTTTCACGATAGAGGCAAAAAATTTATGCATTCTGCCAGACTGTATAAACAGAAAAAGAAGCCTTCTCCACATATCAGACAGGCTTCTCTTCCACTTGCTTTTCGTATTTAAAAGTTGTTGCCAAGCAGCAGGGCCTTCTCCTCCCCGCCGCTTTATCTTACCCCATAAGATTTGCAACCTAATAAATAGCTCTTATCTTTTCTTTTTCTTCTGTTTCAGATCCAGCACCAGATGTCGTGGCAGACCATTGACCATAATGGGCTGATAGCTTCCCTGAATCAAAGGTTTGACGTAATCGACAAAGTCTTTGGTCACATAGTCAGCTTCCCTGTTCATCCATTCTCTGGGAACCAGCTTTTCTTCATTGGCAATCCGATGGACATCGTAGATTCCCGCTGAGCTCATATAAGGATCCTCTGATACACGATCGATGACCACCATCTTCCCGGTATCTCCCTCGTCTGCAGCCTTGACCGCAGCTCCACCTACCATGAAGGCTTCATCGATATCCACCCGGGATGCCAGATGAGAGGCACTCCGTTGTAAGGTGGAGAATTCCACGCTTCTGGCCTTACATCCAATCTCAGCCGCAAAGAAACTGGCCAGATATGCGGCCGTTCCCTGAAGCTGCCTGTGTCCAAATGCATCCACATAGTCGGCGCCGCCAGACAACTCGCATACATAGCGGCCGTCTGCCAGCTTTATCCCCTCGGATACTGCAATTACGATGGAATCTTTCTTAGTGAGCAATGTCTGTACCTTCTTCAGGCATTTGTCCAAATCAAAGTCAACCTCCGGAAGATAAATCAGATCCGGCCCTTCACACTCTTCCGTCTTGGCCAAGGCGGTGGCTCCAGTCAGCCATCCGGCATTTCTTCCCATCACCTCGATCACGGTGATCATCGGCTTTAAATAGGTCAGTCCCAGAGCATCCCGGATAACTTCCTTTGTGGAGGCGCCTATGTATTTTGCAGCGCTTCCAAATCCTGGTGTGTGATCGGTCAGCGCCAGATCATTGTCAATGGTTTTAGGAACACCCAGAAACTTCTGAGGCTGTCC
>DVNN01000039.1 GCA_018714325.1 Candidatus Pelethocola excrementipullorum | reverse complement strand
GTAGTCTTCCCTGTACCTGGTGGGCCTTGAATCAAACTAATGCTGTCTGAGTATAAAGCCTTCTTTATGGCCTCTTTCTGTGAAGCATTCAACAATGCTGTAGTAAATTGGATTTCTTTTAAGGACAGTGTATATGTAGGCTCATCTAAATTCAATAAAATATCTTTCAAATTTTTTGAAGAATAATTATCATCATGTAAAGCACGGATTGCATAATGCTGTCTCTTATATGCACTTAAATTAGCTCTAAAGTCCTCCATTATAGGTTTTCTCTTTCTAAGCAAAGGACGTAATTTTCCTAGTTGAACTTTTTTATCTAAATCAATGATTAGTGTTGTTTCTTCCTCATCATAATTAACCCCTCTATATGTTCCCACATCATAATAATAAAAATTACCTCTTTCGTCTTGCTCTTCAATGACATAATTCATATCATTTTCCAGTCCATCAATATCATTGTTTTTATATTCTTCAACTGACAAAAGTAATTGCTGATCTATAATATTGAATTCCGAGTATATTATCCTACCTACTCGCTCCTTCTCATTTTTCATAGACTCATCTAATCCATCTTGCCATTTACCAAATAAATCATCAAACAATTCGTCCTGCCGTTGCAATACTTGCTTACTATTTTTATTGTTTTTGAATTGTACTACTAATTTTTCATTATCATTGGCTCCTCTTACACGATAATCTCCTCTTGCAGCCTCTAAAAACTTAATATTTCCTTCTACAAGGAATCCCCTCCTTTGGTTGCTAATTCGTCTATCTATTGATAATGCAAAAATTTTTATAACGGTAAACATCTCTTGTGCAGTATTGTACGAACATTCTACTGCCACCTTTTTACCTGTATATACATATGTATCATTTTTTTGATTATAGTATGCCGAACACTCTTTAAATTGGTTTTTTAAATAAGATTTGGTAAATATACTCATATTAACATCTGATTCAATCATTGAAATTTTTTTCAAATACCGCAATTTTTCTACATCAATGCGGCATAAATAAGTATCTTTTTGTGGACTATTATCGCCAATTAAGTCTTCCAAAATATCAATTATTTCACTAATCTCTTGGAATCTATTGTCTGGTTCTTCAAAAACCATTCTGGATATTAATTTATATAATACTTCAGGAACTTCTAATTTTTCCATTGTTTTACAAATCATATCCGTTCCTTCTGGTAAAATACTAAACAAAATGTAAAACATCACTGCCCCTAAAGAGTATATATCGCTTGCTTCTGTTGTGCTATTTCCCTTAACCACTTCTGGTGCCGAAAAATTGGGGGAATAAAATGGCAAAGTAGTTTCCTGCTCTACTATAGATTTGATTTTGCTTGTACCAAAATCTATTATTGTAACTTCATCCGTTTCTTGGTTGTACATAATATTTGATGGTTTAATATCACGATGAAGAACATTATTATTATGAGCTTCCTCAACAGCTTTTAAGATTCTGAGGCAAATTTCATATTTTTTCATTTGTGAGAAGTTACTCATATCAAGTTCGTCTAAATTATTCCCATCAACATAATCTAATAAAATAAGTCCCCAATCAGTTTTATCCCTAAACTCCACATTAAGCGTATAATCTCTGATTTTCACAATATTATTGCATGAATTCAAAGTTCTAAGTGCATCTACTTCTCTTTTGAAAAGTAATTTTTGAAATCTATTATTTAAAGAACCAACCAGCTTTAAAGCATACACTTTATCACATGTCTTCTTATTTTTCTCTTTAACCTTTAAAATTATTGTCTCGCTTGTTTTTGATGAATGAGTAACTTCTAAAACCTCATAATTATCCATAGTATTCTACAACTCCTTCTCTGAGTAATATCAATATTTTACCATACATTCTAAAGGTTTACTATCATAAAACAAGTCAAGTTAGTCGCTGATTAGGAATATGCCCTAATCAACTTCTTTCTCGTTTGTATACTCTATATCCGTCCCATCCAAGAACACTGTCACAACCGATCCACTCTCATACACCTTAATATAATCCACCGTCCGAAGCATCAAATCAATATCCAGCTCCTTAATCGGCTGTGCTTCCTTAGTAACCTCCATAAAATCCATCGCCCGGAACTTCGCCAACAAATCCTCTCCCTGTATCTTCTCCTCCCACTCCGACACCAGCATATCCCTACACTCCAACAGCCGGTTCCACGCCATCAGGTAAATCTCAATCAATGTTTCCTCATAAATATGCCGATTCCCACATCCCAGTAAACCTTTCACTTTATACCGCTCACTGCACTGCCACACTTTCCTGTCTCCGCTCGGTGTCCGCCACCCCTTCCTCGCAAAAGCCTTGTTGCACTCCCCACAGATAATCTTGCTTGAAAATGGATTCGCCTCCGTGTTCTGGGAAAACCGTGTGATATTATGCTCCTCCAGATACCGTTCCCTCCGCTTCATCTCCAACTGCACACATTCCCAAATCCAGGGCTCTATAATCGCTTCATGGTCATCCTCAATATAATACTGCTGTACTTCCCCTTCATTCTGCACCCGCTTTTTCGTCAGGAAATCCACTGTGTAGCTTTTCTGCAGAAGTGTGTCCCCTTTGTACTTTTCATTTTCCAACATGCTACCAATAGTCGTGGACTGCCATTTCGTACCGCCATCCCAATTTATGACACCTTCCCTCTCAAAAATACGCTTCATATAATCGGTGGTCTTTCCCCATAGGAACTCCATAAAAATCCGCTTCACTATCTTCGCCTGCTGTTTATTCACAACCAGTTTTCCATTCTCATCAGCATCATAACCAAGGAACCGCTTGGTACTCATCTTATGCTGCCCAATCTCAAACCGCTTGCGGATTCCCCATGTGCTGTTCTCTGAAATATTCCGGCTTTCATCCTGTGCAAGGGACGAGAGGATTGTAAGCAGCACTTCCCCCTTAGCATCCAGGGTGTCTATGGCCTCCTTTTCAAATGTCACCCCAATTCCAAGTCCCTTAAGCTCCCGCACATAATTCAGGCAGTCCAGTGTATTTCTTGCAAACCGGGAGATGGACTTCGTGATAATGCGATCAATCTTTCCCGCCCGGCAGTCCATAATCATCCGGTTAAATTCATCCCTTTTCTTGGTATTCGTACCTGAAATGCCTTCATCCGCATATATTCCAGCACACTCATATTCCGGGTTACTGTTGATGCTTTCCGTATAAAACCGAACCTGGTTCTCATAGCTTAATAGCTGTTCTTCTTGGTCGGTACTCACCCGGCAGTATGCCGCCACCCGCAATTTCTTCCTCGGTACGGCTTTCCCTTTCCCTGCTGTCGAATTCTGCTTTGCTGGTATAGCGGTAATGTTTCTTGCCATTCCTGTAAACCTCCTCTACCACCGTTGGTTCTATGATATCCTGCCGGGATGCCGATTCATCCGGAATCCGCACACCCAGACAGGCTTGCTTTCCTTCTTCAATATAAGTGGAGCAAATCCACTCCACCTTCTTTTGTACCCAATCCTGCGCCGGAGTGTGTTTCCGCAATGCGGACAGTACAGCATTCCCGTCAATGGATATCTGTACTGGTACTTTTGTGTGTCACTCTGGGCAATGTTCCTGCCCCGTTTATTTTCTTCTATCTTTTCCTGAAGTGCATCCCAAACCTCCGTGCTCAAAATCGCCGGATGGCTGTCCTCCATGTAATAACTCTGTACTTCCCCATGATTCCGTACCGTCTGGTTCCTCTTATCCTCCGGTGTGTAATATTTCTGCAAATGGAAATCCCCTTTGTATTTCTCATTTTTGAACATACCCATAAATGAACCGCCAGTCCACTTCCCTCCTGTCACAGACGGGACTCCCAGAAAATCTGCCAACTGCCCCAGACGGCTGGAACCTACTCCCAAAAGGTACATATCCGCAAAGAACCTGACTGCCATTGCCTCTTTGGGATTGATGACCAGCTCCCCAAATTCATCCTTGTCATAGCCCATGAACCGCTCCGTGTTAATCATGTACTCCCCACGCTCAAACTTCTTGCGGATAGACCATTTCCGGTTCTCCGACACATTCCTGCTTTCTTCCTCGGCAAATGAAGCGAGGACAGTGAGCATGACCTCACCGTCCCCGGATAATGTATTAATATTCTGTTCTTCAAAATAGACAGCAACCCCAATCAGCCGCAGCTCCCTTACCGTTTCCAGGAGAACTTTCTGACAAAACGGGAAATGGACTTTGTGATGATTAAATCTATCTGGCCGTCCTTTGCCATCTGCACCATCCGCTGGAATTCTGGACGGTTCCTGCTGAAACCGGATATCCCATGGTCTGCAAACACGCCAATAAACTCATATTCCGGGTTGGCTTTCAAGGAGCGTTCATAGGAGGATATCTGGTTTTCCAGGGATTCTCCCTGTTTCCTGGAATCCGTGGAAACCCTGGCATAAGCACAGACACGTTTCTTTTTCTGTATTTTATTCTGTACCGGCTCGAACATCCGTATCCTCATAAAACCTTCTCCCTTCCGAAGTATTCTTTTACAAACCGCTTCACACATTCATACTGCTTTCCTGCGTCTCCGTCCTCATTGATACATACCACTGGCACCCCTGCTTTATCGCAGGCTTCCATAAATTCAAAGAACTGCCGCCAGTCACGCGCAATCATAGTGGCGTCCCTTGTGACTACCACACAGATATGCCCGGTCTGAATTTCCTCAATCAACTGCCGGAACGCTTTCCGGTTTGCATCTACACCAGACACTTCATCCCAGAAGAAATGTTCTTCCACCGTACGCTTACCATAGCGTCCGCTGAATGCTTCTCTCCCCGGTTCCACATATTTTTCATATCCATGATCCCGGTGTGTGGTTCTGTAATAATATGCCACATGCATCTTCATCCGGCATCCCACTCCTTTCATTTTGGGTTTCCCATCGAGCAAGCTCAATAAGCGTAGTCTATTAATCACTCTCAACGCCCTATAAGTCAAGCAGATAGGCGGTTTCTACGTCTTTTCTTTTGGTCTGCGGAAACTTATTTCAGAAGGTCAAAAAGAAGAACCCGGCAGGTTCCCCCACCGGGCAAATCTCTATATCCTCGTCACATAATCCAGCGAAATCCACCCGTCTCGCTTCTTCTGGTAAGATTTCAGCAGCCCCCACTTAGAATCCCCGGCTCCTTGCACCTCATCCACAATAGTAAACGCCCCTACCCCGGTAAACCTTCCCGTCCTCACATAACCAGTTCCCGGTCCCTTCCTGATATTCAAATCCGGAATCTCCACCTTCACCATATAAGAAGATGCCTCCGGCAGTTTCTCCATGAACTGCACATACCGCTTATCCGAAGTCAAAAACAGCCCGGATTTCAGCTTATACCACAGCCCATCCGCGCTGACACCCACCACCGTATATACGCCATCAAACACCACCTGGTACACGTTATCCCCCATACACGGTGCTTTCCTCACATTCACTCCATCTTTCCCTTTATAGAACACTTTCCAAAACCAGACAGCGGATTGACCGTCTGGTTTGGGGTTCCAGAACCCTCCATGCTGCCTCCTGAACTTCCGCTGTCTCCGATGATACCTTTTAAAATAGCCAAAATCTTACCGCCATAGCCTACCCCGGCAGCCCAGCCCTTTCCCTGTGGATTCTCCTGAATCCCCAGCCATTCCACATAAGGAGCAGAACCCCTAGCTACATATTTGAAGCGTGGGTCTACCTTCTGATTTAACAATCCTTCCGTACACGCATATGCTTTCAAATGCTGCACCTGCGCCCGGATTCCCATCTGCGCCGTGTCAAAAGAATTCCCCTTCTCCCCATTGGAGATCACGCCCATCCCGCAGAAATTATTCTGCTCAAGCGTCACCGCCGAACCGGAAAATCCAAAGTTCCCCGTCTCCAGGCAGGACTGGGCAAAAGCAATATCCCCTCTCGCACCTTCTGCCTCCCCTTCGGACAGGTATAGCGGAACCATATCCAGCACCGACTGCGCCACAGACGGATTCTTCTTTTTGACATACTGCCGCATCTGCTCCGCCGCAGCCACAGCCTTCCCCATAATCTTTGTATAAGAAGAAACATTCTCCCCCTGCCCGGAGCCTCCGCTCCCAACCTGCCGCTGAAACTCCTCCCACATCCCCTTCGCACGAATCTGGGAAGGACAGTTCTTCGCACACACATCATAATGCTGCACCACCCGGTCAGCCGAAATCCCTGTCTCCGCCATCAGCTGTCGAACAAACTCCACCGTATTGGAAAAGGCTCTCTGGAAGTCATACCCTGCCTGTACACACATCTCCACACCAATGGAATTCTTATTATTCACTGTTCCAAACAACCGTCCCCCATAATCCACTCCCACATGCCAGCATCCCCGGCCATGGGAAGCCGTCTGGTACACCGTATCCTTATCATCCGTATAATAGTGGACAGATGTGCTTAAATTCCCGTTATACTGCGCCCTTGCATGGGCGCTGGCATCCGCCCCTGCCGAACGCCATCCCGTCCACGCTCACCCTTCGGTCCGTCATATCCTCACCTCTTCACCCTCTCTGCCCGCAGCTTGATATCTTTCTTCGAGCACATAAGCAATCCTGCTATTCTCCCATCGTTTTCTTCCATAATTGCTTCATTATTTCTAATAGCACTATATACTGCTTCTAAAAATTCTTTTTCTTTATACCCGGCAAAATCATCTTTTACCAGTTCCATCATGGATAGTATTTGACCTTCATCGTTCTTTGTTATATACCTTATCCTTCTTGTT
>DVNN01000038.1 GCA_018714325.1 Candidatus Pelethocola excrementipullorum | reverse complement strand
ATCAGAGGCCCCCACACCAGATTATCGATACTGCGCAAAAGTTCTGCGGTCCTCTCCATAAAACCTCCCTGTAACTATTCTGTCATTCCTTCCAATATATACAAGCCTGGTTTAAAATATGCGGACACAAGTGATTCACCCTTTTTCTTTTCTAATACCTACTTAATAATCTATCTTTCACATCATCCGATGCAAATGCCAGCTTCGCAGCATTCTTCATCATCGTTCTAATCTCTTCGTCCCTGATCCCATATTCTTTCTGGACAAATGCGATCTCTTTTCCAATGGTCGTATCACTGACCGTACGGTTATCCGTATTGATGGTCACCATAAGACCCTGATCCAGAAATTCTCTCATAGGATACTCTGCTTTACTTTTCACTGCCTTTGTCTGCAGATTACTGATTGGGCACATCTCTATTCCAATTCCTCGTTCTCTGCAGATGCGGATCTCATCACCATGTCCCCTAAGAGCTATCCCATGCCCAATCCTCCTGGCACCGCATTTCACGGCTTCCATTACATTTTCCACACTTCCGCATTCACCTGCGTGAATAGTGAAAGGCAGATCCAACATGTTCACTTCACGGAATAGGTTCCTGAAATTCTTCATGGGATAGGAGGCTTCATCCCCGGCCAAATCAGCCCCGCAGACCCCTTGTCCCAGATATTCTCTGGCGACTCGCATCATCTGCAGATTTTCTGCATCACTATGATGGCGCATGGCACATACGATCACCCCGTAATCGATGTGATACTCTCTGGCTCCTCTTTCCAAACCCTCCAGGACGGATTCGATGACCTTTCCACAGTCCAGATTCTCATTCACGGATAACTGTGGGGCAAATCGGACTTCCAGATAGGCAATCCCATCTTTTGCCACATTTTCCATGAAATCATATCCCCCTCTTTTTAACCCGCCCTCCGTCTGAAGACAGCTGAGGGGAAGCTGGAACTTCTCCAGATATTCCTTCAGGCTGCGGCAATCCGCATCCACCTGTAATTCTTCCCGTTCAACCTTTCTGCCCAGAAGTTCCTGAATACATCCCTGGGTCAAGGAGCCATCCAGATGACAATGGAGATCTATCTTGGGCAGCTTTTCCATGGTTTCCGTCATACATACCTCCTTTCTTGGGAATCACTGTAGATTCTCAGGGCCAAATCCCAGAGGAAGCAATTCCTCCAGCGTATAGACCCGGATTCCACCTTTGCCGTCTTCCAGCATAATCCGAAACTCCCTGGGATTACAGAATTCCATCATGACCTGACGGCAGACTCCACAAGGAGCACACGTCTGGTATGCCCCCTCCTCATCCTTTCCGCCTACGATGGCTATGGCCTCAAATTCTCTTTCTCCTTCGGAAACAGCCTTGAAAAAGGCGGTACGTTCCGCACAGTTGGTAGGACCATAAGAAGCATTCTCAATATTGCAGCCTTGATACACCTTGCCTTCTTTCGTCAGTAAAGCCGCTCCCACTTTAAAACCGGAATATGGAGTGTATGCCCTATGTCTGGCCTCATGTGCCAGACGGATTAGTTCACGTTCTTCCATTATGCTTCCTCTCCCATCAGGCGGATGGTCTCCGTAACCAGGCTTTTGAACTGTCTGGACACCTTATCCGCAGTTTCCTGTACTTCCTTATGATTCAGCGGCTGATCGGACATTCCCGCCGCCAGATTTGTGATACAGGAGATTCCACAGACTCTAAGCCCCATATGTCTGGCCGCCATGGCCTCACAGGCCGTGCTCATGCCAGCCGCATCCCCACCCCAGGTTCTGCACATCCGGATCTCGGCCGGTGACTCATAATTGGGACCGGTAAACTGCATATAAACACCTTCCTGAATGGGAACTCCCGTGTTCTTGGACGCCTGTTTAATCATTTTTCTCAATCCCTTGTCATAAACCTCACTCATATCCGGGAACCTGGTTCCCAGTTCATCCAGATTCGGTCCAATCAGAGGGCTTGGAACGGCCGTGGTGATATGGTCGGTAATCATCATCAGATCACCAGGCTGAAAATTCACATTAACACCGCCTGCAGCATTGGTCAATATCAAGTTCTTAGCCCCCAACAGCCCCATCAGTCGCACGGGCAGCACCACGTCGCTCATGGGGTATCCCTCATAAAAGTGAACCCGTCCCTGCATGGCTACCACGGGTACCCCCTTCACATAACCAAACAAAAACCTGCCTTCGTGGCCTGCCACTGTTGATATGGGAAATCCGCCGATATCAGAATATTCCAGGCTTTCCTCCACCTGCATCTCATCGGCATAATCCCCAAGTCCGGATCCAAGAATTAAGGCTACCTCCGGTTTAAATTTAATCTTAGCATTCACCGCTTTGCGGCACCTGATTAATTTTTCATAGATAGCATTCATGCTTTCCTCCACCTTTCTCCTTCGCTGCTCTCTTAATTAATAGCCACCGGACTTTTGTCCCTGAATCAGTTTAATGGCCGAACTTGTTCCGATTCTATCACATCCCGCTTCCAAAAACTCCTCCATGTCGGCCACCGTCTTCACTCCGCCGGCCGCCTTCATCTTCACTTTTTGACCAATGTTAGCCTTGAAAAGTCGTATATCATCGAGGGTAGCTCCCGCGGTACCAAATCCGGTGGAAGTCTTGATGTAGTTGGCTCCGGCTTCTGTGACCACCTTACACATCGCGATTTTTTCTTCCTCTGTCAGATAACAGGTTTCGATGATCACCTTTAAAATCTTATCACCTGTGATCGCCTTTAACGTTCTGATCTCCTCCTTCACCCTCTGAAAATCTCCATTCTTAACATCAGAGATATTGATAACCATATCGATTTCAGATGCTCCATCTTCCAACGCTTGCTGTGTCTCCGTCGCCTTCGCCTTAGTCACGCTATATCCCAGCGGAAAACCCACCACCGTACAGATATTGATCTTATCTCCATAGGTATCATGAACTCTTTTGATATAACAGGGAGGAATACACACCGAGGCAGTCTGGTATTCCACCGCCTCATCACATAATTGCTTAATATCCTCCCAGGTGGCAAAGGCCTTTAGCTGAGTGTGATCCACATGTCTTAAAATCTCTTTGTTTTCCATTTAACTTCTCCTTTTTCTTATGCGTAATATAGTTCCTTTTCCTTAAGTACCTCTCTCTAAGCCAACCGCTCTATTCCATCCCTGGTGACCCTTGCATATACCAGAGGCTTCTCCTCTTCCCTGTCGTCTTCGATTCTGATCGCTTCCTCATACCTTCTTTCGGCTTCCGAAAACAACGCCTCTCTGGACGCATACATAGTTGCCAGTGGATCTCCCTTTTCCACAAAATCCCCCACCTTTTTATGCAGGATGAGCCCTGCCGCATAATCGATTTCACTGTCTTTCGTCTCCCGGCCGGCCCCCAACATGGAGGAGACAATTCCACA
This sequence comes from Candidatus Pelethocola excrementipullorum, assembly GCA_018714325.1. GTDB lineage: Bacteria > Bacillota > Clostridia > Lachnospirales > Lachnospiraceae > Novisyntrophococcus > Novisyntrophococcus excrementipullorum. The sequence goes on along the minus strand of DVNN01000038.1, from coordinate 1,145 downwards.
GCTTTCCGTATCCATCCATGTGATATAGCCCGACTTCAGCGCTTTCACCTCATGTACATATGGTGCCTTGGCAAACTTATCGGTATCCAGAATTACGGCTGAGTCCCCGCCCTGGGCCTCCACCATGGCCACCAGACGGTCGAAAGCCGCTCCGCTGTCAATTACCTCATGGACCATGGCTTTACACTCCGTTAGGCTGCCTTTTCCGCCCAGGAACAACATATTTGCAGCCAGATCCACACAGACTTCCGTCAAGTCCGCAGCTCCATGTCCCTTTAACGTATCCACCGCCTCGATGACTTCCAGGCTGTTGCCGATATTACGCCCCAGGGGGATATCCATATCGGTGATTAACGCCACGGTCTTCCTGCCTGCATTTTCTCCGATGGCAACCATTTCCTCAGCCAGGGTGATGGCATCTTCCACGGTTTTCATAAATGCGCCGCTGCCCGTCTTCACATCCAGCAGTATACAGTCATTCCCTGCAGCCAGTTTTTTGCTCATAACAGATACCGCAATCAAAGGAATACTGTCTACGGTGGCCGTCACATCCCTGAGTGCATACAGCTTTTTATCCGCCGGAGCCAGATTCCCCGACTGGCCGATAATGCTGAATCCAACTTTATTCACCACGTCAAAAAATGATTCTCTGGTGAGTGTTGTCTGAAATCCGGGAATGGATTCCAACTTATCCACCGTTCCTCCCGTATGTCCCAGACCCCGCCCCGACATCTTAGCCACTTTTACGCCGCAGGCCGCAACGATGGGGCCTATAATCAGTGAAGTCTTGTCTCCCACACCTCCTGTGGAGTGCTTATCCACCGTCACTCCCTGAATGGCGGTAAGATCCACCATCTCACCAGAGTGGGCCACTTCCTGGGTCATGGCCAGGGTCTCCTCCTCGCTCATCCCCTGAAAGTAGACCGCCATCAAAAAAGCAGACATCTGGTAATCGGGAATATTGTCCGCCACGTATTCCCGGATCATGAACTGGACTTCCTCTCTGGTCAAAGATTCACCACTTCTCTTTTTCTTAATAAGGTCGTACATTCTCATGCTTTTATCCTCCTGATCTATCCATCTATCCTAGGATAATTTTCATATCTTATTCAAGATTGTTTCCATATCAAATCCTTAAAACTGGT
>DVNN01000037.1 GCA_018714325.1 Candidatus Pelethocola excrementipullorum | reverse complement strand
TTGACTACGAAAAACTAAAACAGGCTGACCTCACAATTATTATTACTGCACATGATTGTATTGATTACAGTAAATTAGCAAATGGCGGAAAAATTATTATTGATACTAAAGGAGTATATAAAACAGAGCATGAAAACATTCATGTTCTATAAGTTAAGGAGTACAGAATGAAATCACTACGCAAATTTCTCATAAATTTATTGATAATAGTATGGATAGCTTCGGTGCTAATAGGAATAGTCATCCTTAGAAATTTTAAAGCTGAATATTTCAGTGTTATCACTGCTTTTCTGTCTATTAATTTCATCTACCTTCTGATAAAACTTGTCTCCTCGCTCACATATCAAGATAAGGTGATAAAAAGCAAGACAAAGTATACGATCTCTGCCATATTACCCTGTTACAACGAAGACAAAGATGCTGTCTTAAAAGCAATTGATTCCCTATTTCAGCAGTCATATCCTATCCAAGAAATTTTATTTATCGATGACGGAAGCAGCAATCAAGAAGCATTTCTTGCCGTAAAAGAGCTTTCCATGCAATCACACCTCAATAACCGATTAAAAGCTATCCGTTTTGAAGAAAATGTTGGGAAAAAGAAAGTTCAGCAACACGGATTTGAAATTTGCCAAGGTGAAATATTTATGCTGTTTGATTCAGACTCCGAAATAAGTTCTACTGTAGTAGAAGAAATGGTCGGTAATTTTGATTCCGAAAAAGTAGGTGCAGTCGTGGGTAAAATTGAACCTAGGAACGCATCAAAAAATTTTATAACTAGACTTCAAGATATATTATATACAAATGCTTTTCAGCTAGGTAGAAGGGCTCAAGCTCACTTTGGGTGTGTATCCGTTTGTTCAGGTGCCCTAAGTATGTATCGTGCCGGACTTGTAAAAGCGAATCTAGACCTGTTCTCTAAAGAGCGCTTTTTTGGAATAAAGTGTATTTCCGGTGATGACCGGCTATTAACGATGATTACTCTGAAAGAAGGATACAAAACCGTTTATCAAGAATCAGCTGTCTGTCGTACAGATGTCCCTGAATCCCTTTCAAAATACTTTAAACAACAAGTAAGATGGGCCAAGTCAGGATATATTTTGACCTTATATAGCTTTAAATACTTATACAAACGCCCTATCGCAATTATTTTTCAAGTATTAGAATCATATCTCTGGCTTTTCAATTTAATCTTATTTATAATAAGTGTTTTTATGGGATTTCGCTTTAGCCTTACCACGATTATAGCAGCTATTTTTTATTCCATTTTGGTATACTACATATCCTGCATATACTATTCAAAAAAGCAACCATTAATCTATATGTACGGGTTTATTTATAATTTTTTCTACGGATTCATATTAATTGCCATAAGGATTTATGCTTTACTTACAATAACAAAATCCAAATGGTCAACGAGATAGCTCTTGTTTGTCTACAGATTGAAAGAGATATGACGACTTTGCGTCATATCTCTACGCATGACCTTTTGACCCTTGATACCTACATCATTCTACCCAGTATAACACTTGCCACAATTCCCGCAAATGTAGCTAATAGCGCCCCAGCAAGTGTATATCTGGTCTTCTTCACCTTCGCAGCCATAAAGTACACAGACATGGTATAAAAAATTGTCTCTGTACAGGACATCGATATGGAGGCCGCCAGTCCGATGAAGGAGTCGGTTCCGTAATTTTTAAAGATATCCAATAAAAGACCGGTAGAAGCAGATGAAGAAAACATTTTTACAATTGACAGCGGAATCAATTGAGATGGGAAACCAAAACGATTTAATAGAGTTCCCAACAGATTGGATAACAGATCCAAAAAACCAGAAGCCCTCAGTACCCCAACTGCAACCATAAGACCAATTAACGTAGGCAGTATTTGAACCACCGTTTTCAGACCATCCTTGGCTCCGGTTACAAACTGCTCATAGATATTTTGCTTTTGGAGTATACCATATCCGACAATATAAAAGAAAATAAAAGGTATCATAAAATCGGAAATATATAAAAGTATTTTCATAAGACGCCTCCATATAATTAGATAAAATATTGCTAATTATTTATAGTCTACGGAGGTTTGTCTTAAAACAGAACCACTAATGAGCATTTTTCTTTACAGTATTTCATAATCACAAAAATATTCAAATTTTGCCTAAATATAAACTTTCTTTTTTACATGAAATCCTCTACAATGAAATTAGAAAAAACTTTCTTTTATATAACTAATTCTAAAAATATTTTTCATCTTAAGTCAGATCTTTGATGTTGGGGTCAAAATAATAGAAGGAGAGATAAAACATGGTAATTAAGAATGCTAAGGTTTTTAACGAGGATTTTCAATTTGAAGAAAAGGATATCTACATCCATCATGGTGTCTTTGCAGACTCCCCTGGTACAGAGGATGAGGTTATTGACGGCAAAGGGCTCTATGCAATTCCCGGTCTTACAGATGTGCATTTCCATGGCTGTGATGGATATGATTTCTGTGATGGTACCGAGGAAGCAATCCAGGCGATTGCTAATTATCAGGTGAAGAACGGTATCACCAATATCGTTCCCGCAACCATGACCTTCGATGAGGAAAGGCTGACAGGTATCATGAATACCGCTAACGCACATGAAAATAGATCCGGCGCCGATCTCTGCGGAATTAACATGGAAGGCCCCTTTATATCCTCAGCCAAAAAAGGCGCTCAGAATGATCGCTACATTCATTCACCCGATATCGATATGTTCCACCGACTTCAGAAAGCATCCGGAGGGCTTATCAAGCTGGTGGATATCGCGCCGGAGGAAGAGGGCTCCATGGAGTTCATCGATGCATTGAAGGATGAGGTTGCAATTTCCATAGCCCATACTACGGCAGATTACGATACCGCAGATCTGGCATTCACAAAAGGGGTAAGACAAGTCACACATCTGTACAATGCAATGCCCCCTCTCTCACACCGGGCACCGGGTGTTATCGGAGCGGCCTTTGATCATAAGCAGGTATTTGTGGAACTGATCTGTGATGGTATTCATATTCACCCTTCTGTTGTCCGGGCAACCTTCCAGCTGTTCGGTGATGACCGGGTAGTGCTTATCAGCGACAGTATGATGGCCGCAGGATTGGAAGATGGAGACTATTCTCTTGGGGGGCAGGCGGTGAAGGTAACCGGCTCACTGGCCACCTTGAAAGATGGCACCATTGCAGGCTCAGTAACCAACCTTTTGAAGTGTATGCGCACCGCGGTTCAGAACATGGGGATTCCGTTGGAAAGCGCTGTGAAAGCAGCCGCTGTCAATTCCGCCAAATCGGTTTCCATCTATGATCGTTATGGCAGTATTGAAAGTGGAAAAATTGGAAATGTAGTCTTGTTGGATAATAATTTAAATCTTGTGTCTGTAATTCATAAAGGCAAGAAAATATAAGCACCATTTGTAATCCAAAAAGAGGGAGCAGCTAAAAAGCCGCTCTCTCTTCTTGGATACATTTCACTTCTCGATGATAAAGTTATCTTTCTTTTTTACCTTTTTTAACGAATATAATGATTCCTGTACCTGAGATCAGGCAGAGTGAGATAAGTGCTACAAGAGGTGTCTGATCTCCTGTCTTCACATTTGTCCCTTTTGTTGTATCCCCTTTGCCCTTGTTGTCTTGTTTCCCATTATTAATGCTGCCTGCCTTTGCAAAGGTCGGAAATTCATTGGTCTTAAAGGTGTAAACTGCAGTTGCAGAATTATAGTTCTCATCCTCGGCTTTTACCGCTGTAATCGTTACCTTTCCGATGCCAAGCACGGTAATCTTACCGCTTTTTAGGTCCACCTCAGCGTATTTACTACCATCTGAAACCTCATAGGAAACCGTCCCCGTACCACTGCCTCCTTTTGTTGTTACAACTGCTTTTTTATCAGAAGTATCCTTGGCAGAAATGGCTTCGATAGCTAATGGAGCCTGGTTTGCCTTAATCGTGTTAAATGAAACCTGATCTGTCCGGGCGGAATATTGGTCATCCTCGGATTTTGTCACGGCAATAGTGACGGTTCCAACACCTGTTACCTTCACCACCCCGGTTTCAGCATCTACGGATGCGTAATCCCCACCTTCGATTACCTGATAACTAAGGGCTCCTTCACCATTCCCGCCTGTGGCACTAAGGGTAAAAGAAGTTCCATATTCTGGCCTCTCCGGCACGCCGCTTATCTCTAATTTGCTCTGTGCCAATTTCACCGCTTCGAATGTTGGCTCTTCCACATCAGTGGAAATAGCTGTGATCTTATCATAATAGATTGTCCCACTGACTCTACCCTCTATCATAGCAGGCGTTCCATCAACGGCATTTAACCAAAGACCAAAGGAAGTTACCTTGCTGCGGTCCTCCAGCAGCCCACCTTTCGGATTACCACTGATATCTCTTGCCACGAATTCACTGAACGGTATGGTTACAAGAATCGGAGTCGTTACGTCCCTATATCCATCATATAGATTCAGATAGGTCTCGTATACATTGCCGTTGGCTGTAATTTGAATTACCGCCCTTTGATTATTCCCATCCGGTATGGTCCAAAAGCGCAGCGCATTGCAGTCCGACCAGTCAACTTCTTTATTGATGGTGGCTCCTGCCCATCCACTTTTAGTCTCATCGTAGGTGAATTTCAATCCATATTCACCTTCGGAGAATCTTCCACTTTCATTGGTCAAGGACAGATTAATGGAACAACCCGTATCTTTATTGGTAGTCCACTTCTGGTTTAACAGGGAATCCACTCCAAAATAGTTCTCAAATCCGTCAATCTCATAGGGATCTTCTGCCGGGACTTCCAGATTAAACAGAGCCTTTATGGTATCTATTTTCTCCGAGCCAGCATATACACTGATACTGCCTACTCCTTCTCCCAGGGATGTGAGATCTTCCTTGGTTAATTCGGCTGCAAATGTTTTGCTTCCTGAAATTACAGAATCAGTTGCTTCACCATTAAGAGTTACCTTATTCTCTCCATTTTCCAGTTGAAAGGACACTTTGGTGCTGTCGGAAACACCTTTTAATGTAGCCTGAAGCTTTACCTCGTCCAAGATTCTTGCCCGGGAGATAGGTGCAAAGATATATCCTGTAACCCCCTCCGTTGTGGGTGATGCATTTACCGATACCTGATCTGTTAAGGCGTTCAGCGCCTCCTTTTGATCTATGGCAAAGATACTTCTTTCATCATTGTAATAATTGATAAAATAATCCAACATCTCATGGCCATGAAGAGAACCATCTTCATTTACCGACTTCACGTAAGGTGTATAAAAACCATTGTTTTCTGAGAAATTAGCCCACACCAGGAAGAAGGAGGCATCGGAGTCTGTCACCGTATCCAACAAATCCATATACCAGTCCGGCTGCTCATTGCCCGTTTTATGAAGCGCCGTCTGACTGTCTCCCTTATCCGGTGTACTGGTTCTCACACCTGTTTCCGTAACGGCAAATAGTTTATTATGTTCTCTTGCAAACCGCTGCACAACTGCAATCTCCGACTTTAAACCATCAAACCATCCGTCACCATTTGTGGGGTCATCATGATACATATCAAATCCAACCATATCCACATAGTTATCACCTGGGTAACGCTCTTCGTATTCTCCCGTGGACCCTGCATCACCTCCTGGTCCATATACATATAGAAAATTGTGGATATCTTTATTGTCTCTCAGGTATTCTACGGTATAACGATATACATTTTTAAAGGCGGCTGTATCGCAGAAGGCAGCTCCCCACCAAAACCAGCTTCCCGTATTTTCATGAAATGGACGGAACAAAATGGTTCCATCTACCTGACTGGCGTAATCTGCAATCATATCCAGATAGGCAGTAAACTGCTGGTTGTATTTTCCTCCTGGAAGGATTTCGTTCATCACATCTCCGCTCATATTATTGGGCGAATAGCCTGAAAAATCGTATTTCTCGTAGGTTGGATCCACCGAAGACTGATAGCCATCCTTTTCCTTCACAATAGAAAAGTTAGGCATATGGGCAGAAAGAGTAACCACTGCCCCTTCCCCGATTGTCTGGTTCGTCAATGCGGCTGCGGCTGCAATATTGCCGCTGGTAGTTTCCGGATAGTTTCCGCCTATCTCTGAATTATATCTGGCGGCACTATACTCGTCACCAGTGAAAGACAGGGCATCGATTCCCACCACTCCCGCTATGGAACCTGTCACATCCTTGGTATCAGAATTACTCAGTTCTGATGAACCAGCCTTATGCCAGGTATCGTTCTGATGGCCGAACATGGCAAGATCCGATGCTCCTATTGCTTTCAGATATGTATACATGGCTTTTGTATTAGCCGTAGCATCTCCGTCGACCAGGACAATGCTTTCAGGAATTTCAACCGCTGCACCTGAAGGCGTTGTTAAGGTATTCCCATCGACTTTTATGGGTTCCCCTGTAACTGGAGCCACCGTAGAATCCACAAACCCATCCTCTGCTTTTACCACCTGTTCTATGGAGATATTGTCCAGATAAATGTCGCCTTTATAACCTGTCCTGTATCCAACGATTGCAAGGCCAAATTCACTGCAGGTCTCTTGAGAAACAGCATTGAAGTCCACATCTACATGAACCTTTTTCATTCCTTCCACTTCAGTTGCCTCTTCTGCGGCTGCAGTATCGATTGTACTATCCACTGCTACGACTTCTTTGCTGGGCTCTCCTCCTTTCAAAGTAATCTTTACTTTAAAGGCTGCGGAATCTTCCAGCTTACTGCTGTCATAATAGAAGTCAAACCCTAATCTGTTCGCATTCTTTGTAGCGATGGCTCCCGCTGTGGTTACCGTCATCTGACTCCAGTCCTTATCCGCATCACCACTATAGTCCACCGAGACTTTCATCATGTCCTTTTCTGCTGTTGCACTGGTAGAAGCGCCACCGCTATACTGCCAGTCCCAGTCCTGGTTATACTTCCAGTCGCCAATTCCATCGCTGAAATCCCACTTGTTCAAGGGCGTAACCGCCTCACCAGGATTTTCAGGGGAAGTAGTGTTGATAAGCGAAGCATTACCTATTAAGATGTCCCCTTCATAGTCACACTGATATCCGGCAAACTTCACGGTTACCTGTGTAACGGGTTCTTCAAATGGCTTTTCCGAAGTTTCTTCAAATGGAATAACTTCACTGACTTTGTAATACTCCTTATCTCCGATTGTCACTGTTTCGGTAATATCAGCTGCTGCTATTTCAGGTATTGTATCAGACTGGGTCCATGTCCAACCACTGCCAAGTCTTAACACTCCCACCGGTTTTATCAGCCCTTCATATGCTAATCCTTCTTTGTTGCTCTCCGTCACAGGAAACAAGATATCCATGGTCAGTGTTGTCCCATCCGCCGGTGCTTGATCCGTTGTTAGAGGAATATTATTTTCATATCCATTGCCATCATCCCAGGTAGAGCCCACATCAAATTTGTACTCATGAGTTGTGTTAATCACATAATCTGCCGCCTGTACAATGTTAAAACCACTCAATTCACCAGCAACACCAGGCCCTGTCAAAGACATGGCTGCTGAAATCCCACATGCCAGGAAGCGTTTAAGAAATTTACTTTTCATATCCCCTACTCCTTTTACTATTTTATATCTTTGGTTCTGCTTGATTAAGCGCGCTTTTAATTAAATTAATTATAGTTTAACTAATATAGTGAGTCAATTGCAAACTTTATTTAATTTATTTTTTGTTAATTTTTACTTAATTCCCTCTTTATTAAGTTGTGTTGCAACGTTCTTTTATGCATTTTTTAGGGTACTGATACAAGTCAGACTCTTTTGCCGTCGTACGTCACTTTAATAACAACTTCAAATAAAGCGTCATTCGTTTCTCCCAGAGGATTTAATATCATAGGAAAGAAATTTCCTATGATATTAAAATAGTTGCAACAACATAATCACCGCTCGATTATGTTGTTGCAACTATTAATAATTTGATTCGTTTTTCTGTTTTTTTGCTATTGAAGTCTTATATATAATCCCTTCCACATCCCTTGCAAAAATTACTGCCTTTTCTATTTAATTCTCCGCAATCAGGACAATACCAGGTGCCATCCTCCATTGGGCATACTTTTACAAAGTTTTTATGTGTGGTTACAGGCCCTAGTTCTTTGGCTTGCTCTTCAATCGCCATCGCACCTAATGGAGCCAATGATACTCCCTTTTGTCCCGCACCAGCTGCATATTTCGTATTTTTGCTGTTCCAGAAACGCTTTTTTTCTTTCACCACTTCACCACATCTTTGACAATATCTTGTCCCAAATAGATTTTCAAATCCACACTTTTTGCATTTCATAATCACATCTGCCTTTCTGCTCTAACTATCGTCGGCTACTTCCTATTATTAATCATCACTTCATAATACCATGACATTAACTTCAGATAAATATAACTTTCATAATAACTTTCAAGTTTTTGCGTTAATTGTCTAATAATGTCGTAAAAAAGATGCCCTGAACCACCTCTTATCGTCTGATTAACCAGGACATCTTTTCCGATGTTATTCCACACTTTTCAGTGATTCAATCATATCTATTTTCTTTAACCGCCAGTACATCATGCCGTTGACCAACAGCGAGAATGCCATGGCCAG
>DVNN01000036.1 GCA_018714325.1 Candidatus Pelethocola excrementipullorum | reverse complement strand
TAACTCAGATTCCGATTCTGACCATGCCCAACGACGATATCACCCATCCAATCCCTGACCTTACCGGCTATATCACAGAAGGGCAGATCGTATTGGAACGACAGCTTCACGGACAGTCCATCTATCCGCCGATTAACGTACTGCCTTCTCTCTCCCGTCTGATGAAAGACGGTATCGGAGAGGGGTACACCAGAGCAGACCATCAGGATGTGGCGAACCAGCTCTTCTCCTGCTATGCAAAGGTAGGTGATGCGAGAGCCCTGGCTTCCGTAATCGGTGAAGATGAGCTTTCCCCCCTGGATAAACAGTACCTGATATTCGGAAATGCCTTTGAGCATGAATTCATAGGCCAGGGACTGGAGGAAAACAGGACAATTGAGCAGACGCTGGACATCGGCTGGCACCTGCTGGGTATCCTTCCGAAGGATGAGCTTGACCGTATCGATACCAAGATTCTGGATCAGTATTACCAGCCCACCGACGTGGATCTGACCGCTCAGGCCAAGGCCGATGCGGATAAGATGTAATAAGAAGGGAGGGATTACATGGATCCGAATACATTTCCCACAAAAGGAAATTTGATACTGGCGAAAAACTCTTTATCACTTAGCCGCATGGGTTATGATCTGATGGATAAGAAGCGTAACATCCTGATTCGGGAAATGATGGACCTGATTGATCAGGCCAAAGAAATCCAGTCCCAAATTGATGTGACCTTCCGTGAGGCATATGCAGCCCTCCAGATTGCCAACATAGAAAGTGGTATTAACTATGTGCAGTCCATCTCCTACACGGTTCCTATGGTGGATTCCATCCGCATTAAGACCCGAAGCATCATGGGTGTTGAGATTCCCCTGGTGGAATCTGAGCCATCCGGCCAGAATCCAACCTATAGCTTCTACACGACCAAGGAATCACTGGATCGAGCCCGAATAGCCTTCGAGAAGGTAAAGGAACTGACCATCCGGCTGTCCATGATCGAGAACTCGGCTTACCGGCTGGCTGTCGCCATAAAAAAGACTCAGAAACGTGCCAATGCATTGAAAAACATCACCATTCCTCATTATGTGGATTTGACGAAGAATATATCCGATGCCTTGGAAGAGAAAGAGCGTGAGGAATTTACCAGACTAAAAGTCATTAAACGAATGCAGCAGAAATAGAAATAGCAGATGTCTCCTGAAAATTCAGGGGACATCTGCTATTTTATGAAAAATTTTGTTAAAATCAGAAATTATTTGCTTCCTCTGGCTTCACATATATAATCCACATCGGATTCCTAGGAAAATATAGCAAATATGATGCATTAAATTGATTGAATTGTTTCTTTTGTTTGAAAATTATTCGGAAATATTTGGCAGGTAAACTTATATTTTGATTTCTTAAAAGTCAAGTGATTTTCTAACCTTTTTTTATTTTTGATACGATTTATGAGTTCTCTACAAAACACTCGTTCTTTAGAATTCTTATGTAAATCTCTTTTTTATCCTCATTTCTGGTGGACAATGTGGATAACTTAGTGTATAACTCGTATTTCAGCATGTTTCCACCATTTGGACATGTGGATAACTATGTGGTTTATTTTTTTGGCGGAAGCCTGCCATTCGACAGGTTCCGCCAAAATTTGTGCACTATGTCTAATCGCATACATTTCAGTACAATTACGACAATTCAAATAATTTAAATTAAGCTTCCAGGAGATAGTCCTGAACCGATGTAATACAATTTGCCCCGTCCGATGCCGCCGTTATAATCTGGCGCAGCTGCTTCGTTCTCACATCGCCTGCCGCAAACACACCCGGAACACTGGTCACCCCATCTTCACCGGCTTCCACATAGCCTCCTGCATCCAAATCCAGCTGTCCCTGAACCAGCTCACTGTTCGGTATGATACCCACAGCGATAAAACAGCCATCCACTTCCAACTTCTTATCTTCCTTGGTCACAACATTCTGCAAGGTCACACTTTTCACCTGGAAGTCACCCTGTATTTCCGTGACCACGCTATTCCACACCAGCTCCACATTCTCCTGAGCGAAGAGATTGTCCTGCAGAATCTTTGCGGCACGTAATTCTTCTCTCCGATGAACCAGATATACCTTTTTACAGATTCTGGCCAGGAAGATTGCATCTTCAACCGCCACGTCACCGCCGCCTACCACGACAACGGTCTTATTCTTGAAAAATGCACCATCGCAGGTAGCACAATAAGAAACTCCGCTGCCAGACAACTTCTGCTCTCCGGGAACTCCCAGATGTCTGTGTTTTGCACCCGTGGCCAAAAGTATGGATTTAGCCTTATATTGTGCATTCTTAGTTGCCACGGTCTTCACACCGCCCTCCAACTTTAGCTCCAGAACCTCGTCCCTGACAAATTCGCTGCCCATCTTCTCCGCATGTTCTCTGAGCGTAGTGCTCAGATCCATACCGCTGATTCCCGGCAGTCCGGGATAATTATCCACCTCATAAGTATTGACCACCTGGCCTCCGCTTATATAGTTAGCTTCAATTATAATTGTAGAAAGCTTCGCCCGCTGTGCATAGATTGCAGCGCTTAATCCCGCAGGGCCTGAGCCGATAATAATTACATCATATACCTGTTCCATCCAATCCCTTCTTTCTATTCACCACCCGAATCATCAGGTCCCTCCTGATGACACGTTGTGCTTTGATTATCTGTTGTATCTTAATTATTTGTTGTATCTGGATTTGGCGTTGACTCTGAATCCGTATCAGGGTTATTCGTTGTATCCGGATTCTCTAGTGTGTCCTGACCGTCTTTTGTCTCTGAGTCTTCCACCGCATCCTGGTTATGCACCACTTTGATCTGTCTCACCAGATGCAGGACCTTATCCACGGTCACTTGGGTGTAGTCAAGCTGTTCGTCATCGATATAGAATGTGTAGATATCGTATCCATTATCCTTATCTTCCGTCTTTTCATACTTTTGGTCACCAACCCTCTCCAGAAACTCTTCCTCTCTCATGCCAAGGGTGATGCCTCCGGCTATGGATATCTGTATCTTTGTGGTATCCAGATCCCCATATAGCGTGGTCACAAAGCAGTTCTTAATCGTAGTTGCCTCGGTTCCATAATTATATACTACGGCGTAAATCTTTTGTTCATTCCTCACAAGTGTTGCATACCCATATTTCCCGGACTTAACCGCTTCATCCGAGCCATCCTCGTCCAAAGTCCAGCCATGATCCAGGAAGCATGAAACAGGGGCAGGCAACTGGTATAATACCCCATCGTATTGAACGATGAAGTCCTGCAGAAGAATTCCCTCGGCCTCAGGTAATTTGTAGGCCTCCACCTCCGGGGTTATCGCATCGCTGACATTTTCCAGATCCTCTTCCCCCTCCGGGTTACGGAAGTTCTGAAGGCTGATTTCCATCAGGACTCCGGTCTCTTCATCAAAACTTAATTTCACCCTGCTGTTCATGCCATATTCATAGGTTAAAAGTATGGATTTTCCTTCTTCATAGCGGTCAATGGGCGAGCCATAAGCCGCGATCACTTCTTCTTCCGTGGACTTTTGAAATACAATTCCTCCGGGCAAATTGATATGAATCCCTTGACTTTCCGCACTGGACGCATCTACATGAATACCTGCAATATAGCACTGGGACACCGGTTGACTCTCAGTATCCAGGTTCATCAGATCCACATATACAACATTGCCCTCTTGTTCAAACTGTTCATTCTCCACATAGGACTCCGGGCCCAGCTGAGCTGTCTCTTTGCCTTTATAAGTCCATCCAAGAGCTGTAAACTCCTCATAAGATATGGGGATCTTGTAGACCTCCCCCCAAATCGCAATGGTAAATGAAGATAGTTTCTCCGGGAGATCTACGGAATAATCCGGTATATCCTCTCCTGGAAGTTCATCTTCCAATTCATCAGTAGGATCTTCATCGTCCAGCTGAGAGGAGGAATTCGTAGCTATTGGTATCTCTTCTTTGTTATCTTTACAGCCGGCCAGAGCCAGCACGGTAAGCATTCCAATCACAAAAACATAGCGCTTCATCTTCTTTGCCTCCTTTCAGACATTTTAACATAAATACCCGTACTTTCCAATCCTGATTACACATAAACTATTGCAAAGAGTTACTTGAAAGGAGATGCATATTCTGCCTGAAAAGGCCTGAATATGCTGTTTATTGGTGGTTTATGAAACATCCTTTCCACAACAAGAAACGATTCATCCCACTTCTTCTGATTCCTGTTCTGTTACTTATACTGCTGGCTGCTCTAGTTCTCCCCGGTATCTATTCTGAGAATAAGAAATTTGAAGAATTCACAGAAAATCTATTCCGGTCTGAGGTCTGTTCCTCCACAATTAATCTCCATTATACATTGGCAGAGCCCGATTCCTGTGATATCCTTGACTATCCTATCACCTTCGGCTCGGTCTCACAGGGAGATAATACAGGGTATCAGGCCGCATTGGAGAATCACGACGCAATTTTATCTTCCTTTGACCAAAACAGGCTTTCGAAACAAAACAAGCTGACCCTCTCGATTCTGAAACAAAACTGCAAGGCTCAGATGGACTGTCCCGATGCCTGGTATCTTCAGGAACCCTTAAGTCCTTCCCTGGGAGTTCAGGCCCAGCTCCCTGTACTTTTGGCCGAATATACCTTCCGTACCAAGCAGGATGTGCTGGACTATCTCCAGCTGCTGAAGACTCTTCCGGACTACTTTCAGCGGATTTTTCAGCTGGAACAAGAAAAATCACAACGAGGGCTATTTATGAATGACAAGGCCGCCGATAGAGTGATTGCCCAATGTAGCTCCTTTATTGAGAATCCGGAAGAGAATTATCTGATTCCGGTATTCAATGAAAAAGTAAAAGATATGTCAGGTCTAAGTGAAGAAGAACGTACTTCCTGTCAGGCCTTACATAATAAGTTGATTATCAATGTTGTGGTTCCCGCATATCAACAGCTGATTGATGGTCTAAATGCATTGAAAGGAACCGGAAAGAACGACAAAGGCCTGGCTTATTATCCCAATGGAAAATCCTATTATACTTATCTGCTGAGAACCCAGGTGGGTACAGAAGACTCTGTAGCGGAACTGGAACGCCGTCTTCTCAATCAGCTAGTTGCGGATTCTAAGGAAATGCAACAGCTCCTGACAGCTAACCCCTCCCTGCTGATTTCCGCCAATGACACTTCGGCTCAAGAGACACAGGCACCTGTGGAAATACTGGAAAAACTGCAGTCTTGTATGGCGGCCGACTTCCCGGTTTTGCCCGAAACCTCTTACGAGGTAAAATATGTCCATGAGGATCTCCAGAAGTTCTTAAGCCCTGCATTCTACCTGACGCCGCCGGTGGATACCAACAGCCCCAATGCCATCTATATCAATCCACATTCCAATATGGGAGGGACCGAACTAT
Source organism: Candidatus Pelethocola excrementipullorum (assembly GCA_018714325.1). Lineage (GTDB taxonomy): Bacteria > Bacillota > Clostridia > Lachnospirales > Lachnospiraceae > Novisyntrophococcus > Novisyntrophococcus excrementipullorum. The sequence goes on along the minus strand of DVNN01000036.1, from coordinate 6,062 downwards.
TCACCACCCTGGCTCACGAAGGATTTCCCGGACACCTCTACCAGACAAACTACTTCTCCGAGACCAATCCTCCTCTTATCCGCCATCTATACTCCCCCGGAGGGTATATCGAGGGCTGGGCCACTTATGTTGAGTCCTACGCCTATTCCTATGCGGAAGGCGAGGCCGACCGTAACCGCCTGCTGTGGTTGAACCGCTCTATGAATCTATGCCTCTATTCCATCATGGACGTGGGAATCCACTATCACGGTTGGACCGTAGAAAAAACCGCCGAATTTCTCTCTAAGTTTGGCATTACCAGTCCGGACACAGCGGCTGAAATCTACCAGTATATTCTCGAAACGCCGGCAAACTACCTGAAATATTACTACGGGTATCTGAATTTCCTGGATATCCGGGAAGCATGCAAGAAAGCAAAGGGCGACGACTTCAACCTCAAAAAGTTCCATCAAAAAATCCTGGAACTAGGTCCCATGCCCTTTTCTATCCTTAAGGAAGAGATGCTTTCTTGAAAATAATATGAAATCCTCTACTTCTTACGCATCCCCTGGAGGTTTTTTCTATCGTAGGGAATTTCTTTTCCTACGATAGAAAAACCCCATCTGAATATTGTTCAGGTGAGGTTCTTATCTATACTAATCTATTATTCTTTAATCAAGCCATCCCGGAAAACATTTCCTGAAAGGTCTTCTTCTGGTTTACTGCCTCTGTCATCTCTGCCATCTTGGTGGTATCTCCCAACAAGATCACACCGCATAGCCGATTGTTCAGGAAGTAATACTTCTGATACTGTTTCTTCCCACGATCTTTCAGTTCCAGCGTCTTATAGATCAGGTCTGGATTCTTTCCATTATCTCCAATGGCAAACAATGCGGTATTCATGCCATGAAAACTAAGGGCAGGTGTCTCTGGTTCGTACTTGATGTCCGGATCTCCGGCAGCACACGCTCCGGCGACCTTACCCTCCTCCAGAGCCTGCGGCCAAATGCCGTAATTCAGCCCCTTATACTGTGCACAGTCTCCCGCAGCATAGATATCAGGAATATTGGTCATCATAGTATCGTCTACAACCACTGAGCGATCCACCTGGATTCCAGCCTCTTTCGCCAGTGCTACATTGGCTCTGACACCGCAGGATACAATCACCAGATCGGCAGAAAATTCTGTTCCATCTTCCAGCTTTACTCCTGTCACATGGTCATCGCCTTCAATGGACCGAATAGAAACCCCTGTATGAATCTGGATTCCCACACTCTCACTGATACACTTGAGCATTTCACCGGCATCATCATCCAACTGGCGTCCCATCAACTGAGGAGCCAATTCCAGAACGGTAACCTGGCTGCCGGCCTTCTTCAATTCCCAGGCCGCCTCTAATCCCAGAACACCTCCGCCAATAACCACCACATGTTTCACCTGCTGCATCATGGCTCCAATCTTTTCCGTGTCCTCTAGCCTGCGGATTGCAATTACCCCTTCCTTCTCATGCCCTGATATGGGTGGAATAAAACACTCCGCTCCCAGCGCATAGATAAGTTTGGTATATTGCAGTCGACTCTGATCGGATAGACGGACTTCCTTCTTCTCGGTATCAATAGCTTCGGCCTTCTTGCCTAAAACCTGATAAATCCGGTTCTCTTCATACCAATCTTCATCTTCCACCGCAATCTGATCCGCGCGGATATCGGCCATCAAAGCTTTCGTCAGCATCGGCCGGTTATATGTGGAATACGCTTCCTCGGATACCATGACTACGGAACCCGTCTTATCACGCTTCCTGATCTCCCTGGCCGCACTTAAACCGGCTGCTCCATTGCCTAAGATCACATAGAAATTATCGCTGTCATTCTGGTATCCGCTATCGACCACATCCACCGGCACGAAATTCTCTCTGCCAACACCACAGACAGGACAAATCTCCAAAGAGGAATCAAAAATCTCACCGCATACCAGGCACTTAACCAGTTTGGAAGGACCTTGGGCCGTCTTCGGATTCTCTTTCTCCTGAAGAACACACCCAAAGTTATAACCATATTCATAGGCATCAATCAATTCCACCTCACTGGGTCTAAATCGGATTTTGAATGGATCCATGACCTTCATGCGAAGTTGTTTCAGCCGTTCAACAATATGGGGAACGCCTTCACCGCTCCATCCATAACTTCCGAATGCACTGGCCAGCTTTCCGCCATGTGTTACCCCCGAAAGGGAGGTGGTAAGATCCCAAATAGGTTTCAAAGCATCGCCTACAATGGTAGGTGTTCCAAACAAGATTCCATCGGCGAATCCCAGTTCTTCCAGAACTTGCTCCTGACTTGCAGTTACCATATCATAGCTGCGGACATCCACCTCACCGCTGTCCTTGATACCCTGGGAGATCTTCTCTGCCAGCATACCCGTATAGCCATAGGCACTTACATAAGGAATCACAACTGTTTTCCGGGGATTCGGGTTCACCACGGTGCTCCACTCCCTATAGATATGCTGTATATAATCTATCTTTTCATCCAGAACCGGACCATGTCCGGTACATATCATGGAAATATCCAAATCACTGATACGGTCCAACGCCTTCAGCATATAAGGCTTGAAGGGACCGATAATGCAGTCATAATAATACTTTAGAGCCCTCATATACCCTTCTTGATCTGTTACTTTACTGACAAGAACGTCATCAAATGCGTAATGAGAGCCGAAAGAGTCACAGGTTACCAAAATCTGATCCTCTTCAATATAAGTATACATGGTATCAGGCCAGTGAAGATTCGGTACGACAAGGAATCTGAGTGTTTTATCTCCAATCTTCATCTCTTGATTGTCTTTGATTGGGATGCTGAAGAATTCCCTGTTGATAATCTGCTTCAGAAATCCAATGGCACATCCGGTAGCCACAATCTTAAGCTGTGGATTTAACTCCAACAATTTGCCGATAGAACCAGCATGATCCGGTTCCGTGTGGCTTACTATCAGATAGTCTATATCCGTAACATTGATTTCTTCCTTCAGTTTATCAAGATACTCATCGAAGAATGGTTCTTTGGCAGTCTCAAATAATATAGTCTTATCGCCTGCCTTCATGATATAGGAATTATATGTGGTTCCAAACTCCGTATGCATGATGATATCGAATACCCGCAGGTCTTTATCCACAATACCTGCCCAGTAAAAATTCTTTCTCAGTTCCATGGTCTTCATTTGCCTTCTACCTCTTCTTCCCCCGCCTGATTGTTTTGCTTATAGTAGTGATTGATTAATCTTCTGCCGGTACAAACATGTCTTTGCCTACACCGCAAAGAGGGCATACCCAATCTTCCGGGATATCGTCAAATGATGTTCCTGGTTCGATTCCTCCATCAGGATCGCCTACCTCTGGATCATAGATATAGCCACATGGTTCGCATACATACTTTTTCATATTAATACCTCTCTTTTTCATTTTTAATAATAGTATCTGTTACTGTTATCATCATACTCCATAATGTACAAGTTGTCAATAGTTATACTATGTAGAAATCAAAAAAAATATATGTTTTTTTGAAAAACTTTTACTCCTCTTCCATCAGCAGCTTATGTTTCAGACAACTGATTTCCTCTGCCTTTAGTCCAAGGGTACTTAAGTAAGCATCCGCCCTGCCATATTTCGAAGTGAGAGCATCCAGGGTAGCAGCCATCTGATCGGGCTTGGACTGGAAAGCAAACTCAGGTACCTCAATCCCGATGTCCAGTAGTTGTTCTTTCTGACTCTGGAAAGCATCCTTCATATTGAATTCACTTTCAGCATAATCCGCAATGATAACTTCATGATCCACACCTGCCATAAGCAAAAGAAGCATGGCCATTATCCCCGTACGGTCTTTACCGGCAGTACAGTTAAATATTACACAATCTTCCTTGTATCCAGACATGATCCTCAAAGCCTGGGCAAATTCTGCCTTGTTATTTTCCAACAATTTGATATAAAGTTCGCTCATACTGTCTGGAATCCGGCTTTGAAAGGAACTTGAATTCATCTCATCCAAAAGAGGGATTGAATAATAGTCCACCTCTTTGGAACCTTCCCATACACAAGGAGCCTGATTCTTTTCCTGAGAGCTTCTAAAATCGATTACGGCCTTCACTCCATAAGCCATTAATTTTCTCTGATCCTCACTGGTCAGACCGGCCAGACTGTCGCCTCTGAGAAATTGATGTTCTCTTAATCTCTTTCCTTCTGCATTTACATATGTTCCTAAATCTCTTACGTTGTGCGCCCCTTCTAAGTCTAACGGGGTGGGCACTTTAACTTTACCTTCCATCATCTAATCTCCATTTCTTGTCAACGTTTTAAGTAAAAGCAGATGAATGATCAATATCCATAGCTCTTAATATAAATTCTACTATAGATGTTATACTTTGTCTATTTCCGATAGCAGTATTTCTATGATACAAAAAACACCCGGAATGAGTTTCCTCTTCACCAGGTGTAATACTTAAATCATCCGCCATTACTATCTCATCAATATTGTTACAATTTATCTATACACTTTTTCTAAATATCTATTGTAATATAAGACAAAATTAGACAAATCCTGAGAATTTATGACTTTATTACGAACTTCATTGCATTATTCTATCTTGCTAATATATAATACATTACATACATATATGAGTATAGTTTTATAACATATTTCAAAAAAAGAAGGAGGTAATATAAGTGTTTGCACAAGTGCTTAAGAAAAAAATACTAGATAGGACCGCCAAAGTAGCTGTCATTGGATTAGGTTATGTCGGATTACCTAATGCCATAAATAAAGCTGAATCAGGATATATCGTAAAAGGTATCGATTTAAATCAAGAGAAAATCCAAAAACTAAATTCAGGAATTAGCTATATCATCGATATTTCGAATGAACGAGTTGAAAATTACCTGAAAACCAGTGAATTTACTACTAACTTCGATACTATAGAAGATTGTGATGTTATCTTTATTGCAGTTCCTACCCCTATTGATGAATTTAATATTCCTGATATGTCCTACCTAGACAATGTCAGTAAAATCATCTTATCTCATGCTAGAAAAGGACAACTTATCATTCTAGAAAGCACCACATATCCAACTTCAACAGATGAATTTTTTGTAAAACCGCTACAACAAGCTGGATTTACTATAGGGTCTGATATCTTTATTGTATTCTCGCCTGAACGTATAGATCCTGGTAATAAATTATATCAACTAGAAAATACCCCTAAGGTAGTTGGTGGATATACCGAAACCTGTAAAGATCTTGGCGCCACAATGATTGGCAATCGCGCTCATACTGTTTCTTCACTTGAAACAGCAGAAATGGCTAAATTATTTGAAAATACATTTCGCTTTGTCAATATCGCCCTGGCAGATGAATTATCAAAGCTTTGTTCTGAACTGAATATCTCTAGCTATGAAGTACTTGATGCTGCCGCAACTAAACCTTTTGGCTTTATGAAATTTACACCATCTGCCAAAATAGGAGGCCATTGTATCGCAGTTGACCCTTATTATCTTCAATGGTATATGAAGGGAAGAGGGATGAGTACCCCTTTAATAGACGCTTCTGGCGCTATCGACCAATCTATGGTAAGTTTTCTAAAAGACAAAATCATTGAATTATTAACATTATATAAAATTCCTATTTACGACAGTAAAATTGCTGTAATTGGTGTTTCTTATAAGGAGAATGTTCCTGATACCCGTATGTCTTGCATTCCGGCTCTATATAATGAACTTAAAAAATTATCCATTGATACTGATATCTATGATCCTTATGTTGACTCCCTAAATATTGACGATATAACTATTCCTGTTCTCGATATTGACTACGAAAAACTAAAACAGGCTGATCTCACAATTATTATTACTGCACATGATTGTATTGATTACAGTAAATTAGCAAATGGTGGGAAAATTATTTTAGATACTAAAGGAGTATATAAAACAGAGCATGATAACATTCATGTTCTATAAATTAAGGAGTACAGTATGAAATCACTACGCAAATTTCTCATAAATTTATTGATAATAGTATGGATAGCTTCGGTGCTAATAG
>DVNN01000035.1 GCA_018714325.1 Candidatus Pelethocola excrementipullorum | reverse complement strand
GATCTTGACCCTCTTTTCTCCTGCATTCATATCGAAGAAATTATCGGTCAACAACAGATTGTCCTCATTATTCCGGATCTCTACACATCTCGCATAAGAGGAAGCAATAACTATAATTTCATCCCCTTCTACCCGCGCGCTTAGTTTTGGATTATGGAACTGATAATACTTTGGCGGGCAGAACAAAACTGTGCCTTCTGAGATCACCTGCCCCTCCTGATAAAGCCCATAGCTTACATAATCCTGGAAAAGATCTGCCTCTTCCAGATCCACTTTTGAAAGCCATGTGGCTGACTGAGCGGTGGACCTAAGTTTTACTTCCTCTTCCCGCAGGATTTCCGCTGCAGCATTACGAAGCTGCCACTTCACGGTAACATCACTGTCCTCCAGTGTTTCATTGGCCACATTCAGGCGGATGGATTTCCTTACCTTGAAGTTTTCTCTATTTATATTGGTCTCCTGGCTCAACATTCCTTCTTCCTGACAGGAAATCATGAGGGGAGCAAAGAATCTCTTCGCGTAATATTGCAGCGCCTTCCATCTTCCATAGTAATCGATGGAAGCCCAGGAAGCCACGGGCCAGCAGTCGTTTAGCTGCCAGTAAATGGTGCCCATACAACATCCCCGATGACGCCGGAAATGTTCCACCCCATAACGAATCGCTTCGGCCTGTAAAATCTGGGAGGCATAGATCAGGGTATCGAAATCATTGGGATATAAAAAGGTCTGTTCCATGTAATTCATGATTCTTCCATTGGCAGACGCATGGCGCTGATGTTTTTCCATCACATAAGAAAATACATTACGGTCCTCCTCCTTGGTAAATGATTCGATTGTTTTTATGGATGGAAAGGACTGGAAGCCAAACTCCGATAGGTATCTGAATTTAAATTTCCTGAATTCTGTGAACGGTTTATTCCCATGCCACACATCCCAGTAATGGGCATCTCCTCTGGTCTCATCGTTTGGATTATCGAATCCTCCGCCTGAAGAGGGGCTTGCCTTCCAATAGAAGGTCTGGGGATCCTCTTCCTCCAGGATCTGAGGAAACAGACATTCATACATCTTAATATAGTCTGCCTTTTGAGCAAATCCAGAACCCCATTCCCCCACTGCCATGAACATCTCCATCTCGTTGTTGCCACACCAAAGCCCCAGGCATGCATGATGACGTAATCGTCTCACATTGTCCACAATCTCTTTGTCCACATTCTTTTCAAAGTCCTCGGTCAAATGATAGACGGCTCCTGCAAACATGAAATCCTGCCATACAATAATGCCAAATTCATCACAAATATCAAAGAAATAATCTTCAGGATAATGCCCTCCGCCCCAGATTCGGATGCAGTTAAAATGAGAATGGGCACAGTGTTCCAGCAATGTTCTGGTCCTCTCCCGATTTACTCTGGCCAGAATGTTATCTTCCGGTATATAATCCGCTCCCATTGCAAAGATTTTCACTCCATTGACTTCATGGGCAAACTGCTCGCCAAACTCGTCTTTCTCCATATGGATAGTCATCGCCCGAAGGCCAATCTTCTTCTCCCATACATCACAAACCACATCTCCATACAGCAATTCTGCCTTTATTTCATATAAGGGCTGTTCACCGTATCCATTGGGCCACCAGATTTTAGGATCATCTATCTCAATTTCTTCTGGATTGACCACCTCTTTTTGAATTATAATTCCCTCTGGTGATGTAACCGTTACGCGAACCGCATAATGAGTATCACTGCAGGTGTATCCATTATTTTGAATTTCATTATATGAAATTACTTCTTTTTTATCTCCAGGCCTATGAAATTCAAGCTTAAATTCCCTGTGGTCGCCGGCGACTCTTATTTTACTTTGAACCCTTAGTTTCACTCTATCTTCAAGATGCTCCTGGGTCACATAAAAGCTGGTAAATTTGGCATGTTCCACACCTAGCAGTCTCACTTTTCTCCAAATTCCTGCATCTGGAAGACGTGGACCCCAGTCCCAGCCAAACATACAGTGTGCCTTGCGTATGTTGGGGAATCCCACCATAGCATCTGCCATTCCTTCCACCGGATCTTTTTCATACATTTCCTTTATATATCGGGTTGGCGAATGAAAGATAACCTTTAATTCATTCTCCTCCTTCCGAATCAAGGAAAGCACCGGATACTGCCACTCACGATGCATATTGCATACGCTATCCAGCTTCTCACCATTGAGATAAATATCGGCCACAGTATCCAGCCCCTCAAAGCATAGCAGCACTTCATCCATGGAAAAATACGCTTCATCCACGGAAAATATAGTGCGGTACTGATAGTCCTCATCCATCAGTGCCAGAGCTTTTACTTCATTATCCCGATAATAAGGATCTTCCATCAGACCATTCAGCAACAGATCATTGTAGACAGAGCCTGGTACCACCGCCGGATACTCAATCTCTGTCCCACATGTCTTCATCTTCCAATTATCCTGTAATATTGTCTCTAACATATAAGCCTCTTAAATCCTCTCTTCCTTACCATCTGAATTCGTATAAGATATCATAAAGTCCTTCGTCATAAAATCAGCCCTTAACACAGCCCACTGGTCATCCTTCTGTCTTCTGATTGTTAATTCATGTTCGCCGCTTGCAACCACTTCAAAAGAACCATCGAAGGCGGGATGCTCATTGCGAAACTCCATCAGCTTCAGAAGTCTTTGGACTACAGGCCGCTTCACTTCTTCATCAATTTCATCCAACTCATAATAATGTCTGTTAATATTTCTGCCGACCTTTGTTTCCTCCAGCAACTTTATATCATTTTTCCCCGCCAGTAATCCTACATAATATACCTGAGGGATTCCAGGGGCAAAGAATTGTACTGCTCTGGCAAGGAGATAAGAACGATCATCATCGCCGAGGGCAGAATAATAGGTACAGTTTATCTGGTAGATATCCAGGTTATGATAGTCGGCCGTGTTATACACCTTTTTCACATTGGCACCGAATTTGAAGATGTCCTCTTTCGTTCTCTCTATCTCTTCATCCGGCAGTAAATCCTTGACATCCACAACCCCAATTCCGTCGTGGGTGTCCAAAGTCGTAAACTGCTTCCTAGGACAGATTTCCAGCCAATGTTTCAGGTACTCTGTCTTTCCATAATATAAGGCATTGATCAGCAGCATCGGCAAAGCGAAATCATAGACATAATAATCTTTTTCCGCTATTCTCATCTGCATGGTATAGTGTTCGTGGATTTCAGGCAGGATCACCGCCTCATATGGGTCTGTGATCCGTTCGCAGTCCTTCAGAAACTCCCATACATCCGGCTCGATAAAGAAGCAACTTGTACCTGCTTTTTTGGTAGCATAGGCGAATGCATCCAGCCGAATCATGGCCATCCCATGCTGGCAGAGACATTCCAAATTCTCTCGAATGAATTTTTTTGCACAATCTGACTTGCAGTTGATATCGATCTGCTCTTCGTCAAAGGTACACCATACTTTTTCCTTAGTACCATCTGCAAAATGAGCAACCGTATAAGGTGCTCTAGGTTTTCTTTTATAGATGGCCCCAACCTCTTCTTCTGTAGGCTCACCATTTTCCCAGAAGTCTTTATAGCGGATGAATAAATCTTTATATTCCGATTCATCCTTTTCCCGTAAAAACGACTGATAATAGGGGCTTTGTGCTGATATATGGTTGATCATATAATCACACATCATAAAATACTTTTCCGCTAATCGCTCAATATCCTTCCAGTCACCAAATTCCTGGGCAACCTTACGGTAATCCATGGGGGCAAACCCACGGTCACCTGAGGAAGGGAAAAATGGTAGTATATGCAGCCCACCTATGGATTTGGAAAAATGTTTTTCCAACACCTGATCCAGGTCTTTTAAATGGTGTCCCATGGAATCCGCATAGGTGATCAACATGATTTTGTTTTCTAACTTTTTCATCTGTTTCCTCCAGCTCATATATCTAGCAGTTCATGCTTTCCTTCCTTATGATTTTACCGCTCCGGCCACCACACCATCGATAATCTGCCTCTGTAGAATCAAAAAAACAATGATTACCGGTAAGATGGTCAGCACTAGTCCTGCCATGATTTTCCCCAAATCATTGGAATAGGTCCCATAAAAAGAATAGGTGGACAGTGGCAAGGTGAACAATTCTTTTTTTACCAGAATCAGACTGGGTAAAAGATAATCGTTCCACAGCCAGAATACGTCCAATACAATCAATGTGGCAGTCGTTGGTTTCAACAATGGAAATACGATTAAAAAGAAGGTCTGATATCGATTACAACCATCGATGATGGACGCCTCTTCCAACGACCTCGGAATGCTGGATCTGATAAATCCATGGTAGATAAAGATTGCAAGTGCCATACCAAAACCAATATACAGAAAAATCAAGGTGGATCTCCGATTCAGTATGTTAAGCTGCGCTCCATAGATAGAGATCAATGGAATCATCAATGTCTGGAAAGGGATTACCATGGCCGCTACAATAGCTGCAAAGCAGATTTTAGAAGCCTTTGTGTCCTCTCTGGCAAAATAATAGGCGGCCAAAGCAGCAAATAATACGATGAACAACAGGCTGACACAGGTAATGATCAAAGAATTACCAAAGGCCTTTAAAAAGTCCATCTGCTTGAAAGCTTCCACATAATTATGAAAGGACAGGCCATCTGGATCTATAAGCTTTAAGGGTGTCCTGATAATAGTTTTCTTACTCTTGAAGGAGTTGATGATAATCAGGAAAAAAGGAAGCATGTATAACAATAATGTACCTGTAATCACGATGAGTTTTATCGCCTGCAACAACTGGGCCTTGACTCCACCAACCTTTTTCGTATGCATTATGCCTCCACCTCCTTTTTCTTACCAATATAGAACTGCGCCA
>DVNN01000034.1 GCA_018714325.1 Candidatus Pelethocola excrementipullorum | reverse complement strand
TGACGTCTGGGTCTCGCGCAACGGAAATCTATGAATCGTGTCAGGGCAGGAATGCAGCAGCACTAAATAGAACCTTTCGTGTGCCGTGAGGGTGCCTGGGCCGAGTTAACTGTAAAGGTAACGTTCGTGGTGGAGGTTCGAAGGGAGGCGCACGGTTTTAAATTTAATAATTTGAACACAAATTCCCCACTCTTTTATAAGAGGTGGGGAATTTTTTATTCTTAAAAAACAACCTGGATCAACACCATATAGCAAATGGTGCCCAAACCGATGCTTAAAAAAGTATTCTTTCGCCATATATGTAAAACCGCCACCACAGCCACGGATATGAACTCCGGCAGACCATGGTTTCCAGTCATAGGTGTCACTGATTTCAGACAGTACACCACTAAAGTTGCGATCATGGCCGTGGGTAAGACGTTTCCAAGATATTTTACTGACTTTGGCACCTCTTTTTTGCCGCCGAACAACAGGAAGGGAACCGCCCGTATTGCCAATGTGATGACTCCCATAATTAGTATTGCGGACAATAGATATATATTGTTATTTGTCATGATTGAGCCTCCGCTTGTGCTAACTGAATTTTATTTCTGCTAAGAAACAGGATACAGACGGTTGTACCGATTGCCGGTAAAAGGAAATGGTCGGGACCTAACAGCACCAGATAAAACACACCGGAAATTATGGCCGTAACGGCCGGAAGATGTGTCTTTGCACTTCGCCACTGATCGATAAATATAGTTACGAACAATGCCGTCATCGTAAAATCGATTCCCGTCGTATCAAAAGGAAGAGTTCTTCCTAATATGGTTCCAATTATGGTTCCAAGCACCCAATAACAATGGTCGAATAATGCTATCCAGAACATCGATTTCGGTGCATTAGATCCCTCTGTCTGATCCACAGAGCAGAGAACGGAGTAAGTCTCGTCAGTAAGTGAAAACACCATATAGGGATACTGTTTCCCCATTTTCTTAAACTTTTCCACAAAGGACAGTCCATAGAACATATGGCGGCTGTTAATCAGCAAGGTCATGACAGCGATAGTTCCCAAACCGGTACCTGCACTGAGCAGCCCTACCATCGCAAACTGTAAGGATCCGGCATATAGGATTACACTTGAAATAATTGCCCATCCTGCCCCAAATCCAGCATCACACATAGTGATGGCAAATGCAATTCCCAAAAACAAATACCCGAAAAACACGGGCATCGATTTCTTAAATGCGTATTGTATTGATTTTTTCATTCGTTTCTCTCCCTCTCTCATTCTGTTACAATTCCACAGTGATATACTCATGAAACACTGCGGGCAGGAATTTATTTATCACATCCGAGGTATGAATTTTAAGGCTTGAAGTATTAATACAAGGGTGGCAGCCCAGGTATTCTTCCTCCAGCAACTCCTTGTCAATCAATAACTGCACTTGATTCTCTTTGTCATTCATCAATCCCATGACGCTGACTGAACCTGGCGTAATATCAAGATACTCCTCCATATACATCTCATCCGCAAAGGACAACCTTGAAGAATTGATTTGTGAAGAGACATCTTTGGTACGAAACTTCTTCTCTCCTGGCATAAGCAATAAGTAAAACTTCGTTTTTTGACCATTGCATAAGAACAGATTTTTGCAACAACTGACTCCCAGAACCTGCTCAACAGCGCTGCAGGCGTCTATGGTAAACAAAGCTTGGTGATCCACCCTTTCAAAAGGAATAGCTAAGTTCTCCAACAGCTGGTATACTGCTGCTTCTTTGGGTTCGCGTTTTTCAATATCTTGGGGTTTTTCTCTATAAACTTTCATCCAGCACTCTCCTGTGGACATTTTATTTCTTAATACTATCGATAATACAGGATAATCTCACATTTTTCAAGTAACGTTTTAACGTTCAGAAGCATTTTTATATAAAAACTTTACTAATCCACTTAACAAGATCATAGGACATACTTTCCTATGACATAAAATAGAGGACTGCCGCTTCGTAAACAGCAATCCTCTTCCTTCTCTCTCTATCTTGTCACGGACTCAGGCATGGGGAATATTGGTATTCTCTGAGATTTCTCTGCTAATCGTGCATAAATCCGCCACGCTGAGCTGATGAATATCCGAATGACCTGTGATTCTTCCATATGTCTTCAACTCTTCAAACGAACAGTTCAGATAATTTGCCACCCTCTGAGATGCGGCCTCGATATTCAGCCTTTTACGTAGTTCCGGATCCTGAGAGGCCAGTCCCATCGGACAATTCCCACTTCCACAAATCCGATACTGTTGACAGGCAGCGGCAATCATGGCGGCGGAGGCAATTGCCACCGCATCGGCTCCCATGGCTATTGCCTTGGCAAAATCCGCGGAGACTCTTAATCCTCCGGTAATCACCAACTCAATATCCGAATGAATCTCATCCAGATATTTTCTAGCACGGTACAGAGCATAGATCGTAGGCACACTGGTGGCATCCCTCAGAAGTTTCGGACTGGATCCGGTTGCGCCACCGCGGCCATCAATTGTGATAAAATCCGGTTCTGCAAATACACAGTATTCCAGATCCCTCTCAATCCTGCCGGCCGCTATTTTAATGCCTATCGGCCGTCCATCGGAACGTCTTCGCAGAGTATCCACCAATTCCTTCAGGTCTTCTTTTGTATTGATTCCCGGAAAACGAGATGGGCTGATCACATCCTGACCCAAGGGCTTATTCCGCACCGAAGCTATCTCAGATGTCACCTTTTCTCCAGGCAGATGACCTCCCATACCTGGTTTGGTTCCCTGTCCAATCTTTATCTCAATGGCATCAGAACTCCGCAGGTTTTCATCGGTAACACTGTATCGATTGGGCACATATTCAAATATGTATTTATGGGCCGCCTGCCTTTCCTCCGGAAGTATCCCCCCTTCACCGGAACACATGGCGGTACGAGCCATAGCTGCTCCTTTGGAAAGGGCGATCTTCCCCTCTTTCGACAAGGCACCAAAGGACATATGGGATATGTAAACCGGCCCCGACAGAATCATGGGACGTTTCGCATGTTTACCGATTACGGTGGTGATATTCACAGGAGCATGCTCATCCAAGGGCATGGGATTCAGCTGAGCTCCCAAAATCAGGATATCATCCCAGTGGGGCATGGGCATAGTCGTTCCCATGGCAGCCTGAATGCTTTTCCCGGTAACGGCCATCTGATGGATTTCGCTCATATAGCGGCTGCTTCTATCCTGCCTGACATAGTTAGAATCGTAGGATAAATCTTCGTCTAACTCTCCCTCTTTAATCTCTTCCGCCCTCTGCCCACCAATCTCCTGAGATGTTATATCTCCCCCGGATATATCAATCATTTTCTCCAGGGGCTGCTTACAGACGGGACAATGCTCCAATTGAGAAAGTGGTAATTTCTCCTTCTCTTCATCATAAATATTGCCACAGACAATACACTTATAAATCGCCATATAATATCCTATCTCCTTTTTCCTTTTGTTGTTCTCACTAACATTACTATTCAAACAGTCTTTATCTATAAAATCTATTCTGATATAGACTGGACTTCTATAACAATTACTATTTAGTAATTATAGCGATACTCCTACAAAAAGTCAAACTCGATAAGATAAGGAAACTCCCGGAAACAACTTCGTAACGCTCTACTGTAGATTCGCTGTAGCGAAAAGGGGCCGCCGCTCATTTAACAACAGTCCCTTTTTAGATACGCATGAAAGAACGTATAGAAATCCAACAGAGTCTGACGACATTGAACTGCATAGAGGTGATTGACATATCTGGTTTATTCTAACTGCATCTTAGCATGTCAATCTTAAATCTATATTACATTTTTGTCGTTTTTTGGTCTTTTTTGTATTATCTTGTCACATCATATCTCATTACTCCTTTGTGATAGCTTCCTTCATCAAACGTACATAGGTGTAGATATGGTGATCTGCATGTCTACCGTATTGGGCAATCATCTTGACGATTGCACTTCCTACGATGACGCCATCCGCCGTCTGGGCAATATCCGCCGCCTGCTTTGGAGTGTTAATTCCGAATCCCACAGCAGCAGGCACCTTGGTTACCTCCTTAATAGAAGACAACATCCCATTCAAATCTGTGTTGATTTCACTTCTGACACCTGTGACACCCATGGAGGAGACCACGTAAATAAACCCTTCTGCCTCACTGGCTATGGCCTGAATCCGCGACTCGGATGTGGGGGCAATCATGGATATGACGGTGATTCCATATCTGCCTGCGCTTTCTGTGATTTCTTCTTTTTCTTCAAATGGAACATCTGGTATGATGATCCCATCAATTCCTGTCTCCTGGCAACGGGCGAAGAACTTATCATACCCATAGTGAAATACAGGATTTAAGTATGTCATGAAGATTAAGGGAACATCCGTCTTTTTCCTCAAAGAGACAACCATGTCAAAGATTTTATCAGTAGTAGTGCCCGATGCAAGTGCTCTGATGTCAGCCTCCTGAATTACACTTCCTTCTGCGATGGGGTCGGAAAACGGAATGCCAATCTCAACAATATCCGCTCCCGCCTTTACCATTTCTACTATATAATCCTCTGTCTTATCCAAACTTGGATCCCCCGCCGTTATAAAGGGGATAAATGCCTTACCATCCTTAAATGCTTTCTCAATTCTATTCATAGATCTTCACTCCTCTGTATCTTGCAATTGCCGCCACATCCTTGTCACCACGCCCGGACAGGCAGATGATCATGGACTCTTCCGGCTTCATGGTCGGTGCAAGTTTTTTAGCATAGGCCACTGCATGGGCACTTTCGATAGCACAGATAATCCCTTCCGTCCTTGCCAGGTATTCAAACGCCCCCACCGATTCTTCATCGGTGATAGGTACATACTGCGCCCGGCCAATATCATTTAGATAAGCATGCTCAGGTCCGATACCCGGATAATCCAACCCCGCCGAAATCGAATAAACCGGGGAGATTTGACCATATTCATCCTGACAGAAATATGATTTCATCCCATGAAATACCCCATGACTTCCTTTCGCAATCGTAGCGGCATGCTTCTCGGTATCCACACCAAGTCCTGCTGCTTCACATCCAATCAGCCGGACCTCTTTGTCATCCACAAAGTTATAGAACATACCCATGGCATTGCTGCCGCCGCCCACACAAGCCAGAACCGCAGCGGGAAGTTTCCCTTCATATTCTAATATCTGCTCTCTGGCTTCCTTGCTTATTACAGCCTGGAAGTCTCTGACAATTGTGGGAAATGGGTGGGGGCCCATCACAGATCCCAATACATAATGGGTATCATAGACTCTGCCGGACCACTCACGCATGGTTTCATTGACCGCATCCTTAAGGGTCTGGGTACCACTTGTGACAGAATGCACCTTGGCTCCAAGAAGCTCCATCCGATATACATTCAAAGCCTGACGATCCGTATCTTCTTTTCCCATAAAGACTTCACATTCCAAGCCCAGAAGTGCGGCCGCTGTTGCGCAGGCAACTCCATGCTGACCCGCCCCGGTCTCGGCAATCACCCTGGTTTTACCCATCTTCTTGGCCATGAGCACCTGTCCAAGCACATTATTGATCTTATGGGATCCCGTGTGATTAAGATCCTCTCTTTTTAAGTATATCTTGGCCCCGCCCAGATCCTTCGTCATCTTCTCCGCATAATAGAGAAGGGATGGCCGGCCCGCGTAATTATTCAGCAAATCCTCTAATTCCTTCTGAAACTCCGGATCCTGTTTGAAAAACTCATACTGCTTCTCCAAATTGATGATTTCATTCATCAAGGTCTCCGGAATATATTGTCCACCGTAAAT
>DVNN01000033.1 GCA_018714325.1 Candidatus Pelethocola excrementipullorum | reverse complement strand
TTGTTTCCCCATCCTTCCAATACCGGGTTATCTTCTACCGCACTCACGAACTCATCCGTAACTTCAAAAGTTCCTATTCTGGTATATTCTCCGGTAATCTCTGCATCATGGTAAAAAAGTATGATACGGTTTGGATCTGAATAATATACTTCCCCTGCTTTTTCCGAAGTCACCATCTCCGGATTGGAAGGAATGTCATATCTGCTGGAAACATCGTAATACTGCATCACATCATAGTCTGCATCATCATCTCTCTCATAAATCGGAAGCCTCCAGTCTGACGTTCCTACATAACGGGCGATGGCTTCTGCAGTTTCATTATCTTCCAGCTGCATCATGAACGGTTCTCCGTCATCTCCAAACCGAACCTCCAGTTCTGATGCTTCAGTTACTGTCTGACCGCCTGATGAAGCATCAGTTTCTGACTCTGTTTCTACTTTTGAGCTAATTCCTGTGTCTTCTGTACTCATTCCAGTGCCCCCACTGCCCTGGTCCCCCTCTTCCTGACCACAACCTGCCAGAAGTGCTGTGGATAACACGATTACCGCCGCTGTTCCCATTACTTTTTCCAATAATTTATTCTTCATAATTTGTCCTTTCTGCACATTTTGCCCTCAATTGTTTTTTACCATATGAAAAACAATTCTTTAATCCACTGTCAATACCGTCATATCTGACTTTCTGATCCGACCCCCAACCATATAAGAAAATCCCAGAAATAAAAGAATAACTGTCAGGCCTGGCATCAAAATATTTAAAAGATCGGGATGGGATGCAAAATTGCTGATACCAGCTAACCGCATGACGGCAGATACCAGGGAATCGGTCAAGAAGGCTGCCAGTACCGTTCCCCCTGCGGCTCCTAAAACCGCTACAATTCCAAACCGCAGGGAAAAGGACATGCGCAGCATCTCCCCGGAACATCCAATGGATTTGTAGATGCCCAGATCTTTTTGTTCTGCTGCCAGAATTTTACTTCCAGTCATAGCTGATACAATACAAACAAATACTGCAATCATCCCATACATAACTGCCAAAAGTCCCCGCATGGCCGAGATAATTCCAAAAAGCCCAGGCCAGGAATTCTCATGAACATGTACATCACCTCCATAAGCAACCTGGAGCCCCTCAGTAATCACTGTTTTTTGTGATGTGTCTGCTAGAAAATAATGATGACACCATATATCCGGGTTATCCTGCCCGATAGACAGATAGCCTTCCCGGTTCATTCCGATATTGGCGCCCATGTCATTGGCACAATGATAAATACCGGAAACTGTAAATTCCCTGCTTCCCGCATCGCCGCGAATAGTTACCTTGTCTCCTATTGCTACACCTAAATCCAAGCTGGCAGTTTCTGTCAGTACAACCTGGTCTTCTTCGCGGCTGGTCTCTCCCTGACTGATGTGGAACCGCTCCGGATCAGTAATCACATTTGCCGTATAATTTGTTCCATTCACCGATACGCTTGGCATAGCAAGAAGATAACCATCTGTAATGTCCGTGTAGGACCGTACCATGTCCTCCACCTCTTTTGGGTCAAGTTCCCCCATTGACTGCACGCCAATATCCAGGTCTGCCGGGTTAAAGGCATCCATCATACCCTTGCCCTCCGGTCCAAGCCATACATTCACCCTGCCCGTCAGGGATGCAAAGAATACAAGCAGCACAGCAATCAGGCCGGCACTTAAGTACTGCCTTTTCCCTGACAGAAGCTGGCGCATTGCCAATCGTAGGGGAAGCCCTTCGTTTCTCAGCCGGTAAGCCTTACTCAGTTTCCATTTTATTTCCGCCGTCTCGCCCCGGATGGCTCTCATGGGTGTGACAGAGATGATTTTTCTCAGTTTCAGAATCGTGAATCCCACCAGCAGCAGTAAAATCACTGCAAAAACTGCAAGACTTGAAGGTATTGGTAAATCAGCCGGGAGGAGGACACCTGTAGTCGTCAGCGTTATCCTTCCTATCACCTTTGCTGCTGGAATTGCTGCCAGTATTCCAAACAGGATTCCTGCCCCCAGAGCTGCTGTATATTGTACAAGTTGCAGCCGAATCAGTCGGTTTCCTGTGAACCCGATAGTCTTTAAAATTCCCATGTTTTTATATTCCTGTTCGATTACACCTGAAATACTGTGACCCAGAACTACCATGGCCGCCACCAGAAGAACAAGGGCAAATGCTGCCAGAAGTCCGCAGAATGCATTTTGAAGAATTCCCATAAAGCCCTCAATGGCTTCTGCACTGTGTATGAACTCCGTATATTGGGAAATGGGCGTATTTTCATTCAGGCGTTGGTTGATGCCGGACACACTTACCTCACTTTCAGTCCTTGTAAAAATATGGATCATAGCCCCAATTCTGGACAGACTGTCCATGCCTGCTTCCCGGATGGTTTGAAGGATTCCTTCATAATCTGCTTCTGAAATTAAAAACCCTTTCATACCAATCATGGAGCTTCCCATGAAAGGATCCTCATAATACCCGACGACCGTAAGGCTTATGGTTTCTCCGCCTCTAGCCACAGGAAACGTTATGACATCCCCAATTTTAAGTTCCATGATGGAAACCATGGAGGGGGATGCATAAAGTGTTCCCGGAGCAATTTCCTCTGGAAGATCCTTATAACCGGTTAAGTCATCCTGAAAGAAATGGTAGGTCTCTTCTCCTGGGTTCCAGGGAATCAATTGCCCTTCGCTGTCTGATTCTATACCGTTTGCTTCATATTCGGAAAAGATAAGGTTCTGTATCTTAATACTTTCGATTCCCTCCTGTGTCTTTATGCTGTCTCTGAGCGCCTCCATATCCGGCACACCGGACACCCATGCTGTAAGATTACCGAATCCTGCCCGCTGTATTTCCTCTCGGATATACTCTCCGCCCCCTATGTATACAGTGAGGACAGTTGATAGGGAAAGGGCAACCAGAAACAAAAGTACAGCAATTCCTAAAAGACTTTTCTTATGCCTTCTGATTCCTGCTCTGCATATGATTCTATTTTCCATGTTCCATTCCTCCTACCACTGTAATTCGGAAAGCCAATCCTTAAGTCTGTTTTCCCGACTTCTTTCATCCTCCGCCTGATAGCGGGGCAGTATCAGTTCATCCAGAATTTTCCCATCCTCCAGATATAAAATCCGGTTTCCCCTGACAGCTGCCCGGAGATCATGAGTTACCATCAGGATACTCTGCCCGGAATTATTTAAGGATGTCAGCAGGCTTAACACCCCCTCCGTATGTGACTTATTCAGTGCGCCAGTAGGTTCGTCGGCAAACAGAAGACCGGGATTTCCAATCATGGCTCTTGCAATGGCAGCCCGCTGCGCCTCCCCTCCTGACACCTGGGAGGGAAGCCGGTTCCCTGCCTTTTCTACTCCCATCTGAGCGAGCAAGGATCTGGTCCGCTCCTGTATTTCTGCCGTACTGCCCTTTTTGCTCACAAAGCCTGCGACTGCCACATTTTCAAAGAGCGTCAAGTTACTTACCAGATGGGTCTGTTGAAATACAAAACCAAATTCTTGTGCCCGAAGCTTTGCCATATGTTTCTCTTTTAGCCTGCTGATTTGTTTCCCTTTATATGCCACTGTACCGTCCGTAACCCCATCCATTCCGCTCAGGGCATACAAGAGTGTGGATTTTCCTGCACCGGAAGAGCCCATGATGATGGTAAAATCTTCTTTATAAATGTCCACATCCACCTGATCCAACACTTTATTCTTCATCTGGTCCTGTGCGAAAACTTTACTCACCTGCCTACCCTGCAATAACGCTTGTTTCATACTGCCCATTCTCTCCTTTCTTAACAATCAGCGGTTTTTTTCCCGTCCTTGGGTCCAGAAGAATCTCCTCTACAAAATTCACATAGAACTGTACATAATCTAAGTTCTTTTCGGAAAGAATTTTTTTCATTTGACTCAGCATTTCCAAACGAATAGCTTCTTTGGACGCAGACTTGGAGATTTCAGCAAACATTTCAAAACTATCCTTTCCAATCTGCCTGAACTGATAATCCAGAAGCCCTTCGATACAGAATCCCTCAATGGCTAGAGGATGTAAAAACTCTTCGTTTCCGAATCCATCTTCAAACCAAAGAATATCTTCATTTCTCCCCAAAAGCCCTACGGCTCTTGTAAATGGGTACATGCTGTCCTCCTCTGCCGCTTTCAGTACCAGACTGTCGGAAATACGGTAACGGATCAATGGCTGTGCAAAATTATACAGGCAAGTCAGATACATCTCACCGCTTTCTATTTCAATGTAATTCAAATCATCAAAAAGAATCATTCCCTCTTCCAGTTTCATCTCTACTCCCATAGTAAGGGATTCACTTGCCCCATAAAAATTAACCACCTCAGTACAGAAGCTCTTTTCCAGATAGCTTCTGAGGCTGGCGCCCAGGGGTTCCCCACAGGAAATCACCCGCACCACATTTACTTCTACGCTTTCGCTCTCCACAAGCTCTGCCAGAATTTTGATAGTGGAAGGGTAGCCGATGATGATATTGGGTTTAAACTCATTTATCTTCCGTATCCACTCACTGAGCGGGGTCTTGATATCCAGATACATCCGGCTGGCTCCCACCCCGTCGATGCCATCTCCTACCGCCATTGCACCCCCATACCGGCCATCCGTTGCTGCAATATATACAATCCTGGGCCGTTTCGCCAGCAACGACAATATCTGGGGCATGGACATATCCCAGAGTGCCGCCCGGATCATGCCAAGGAGCATACTGCTCCATGCCCCTTCATCGTATACATAATAACCGGGGGTTCCTGTACTTCCGGAGGAGTGTACCACATGGTATTTCCCTTTGTATGGCTTGCGGTCTGCTGATTCTGCTATATCAAATTCTCGAAGTTCTTTCTGGCATAAATCTTTTGGAACCACCAGCTCATCAAAATGCTCCAGAAGCTCTTTCTTGTCTATGGTGGGAAAACAGGAAAGAGGAAGTTCATCCAATTGTACCTCTGTAATCCCCGCTGCTTCAAAGGTCCTTCTATAATAGGCAGAATAATCCCAGACATAATGTAGCATCTGTCTCAGCTTTTTCTCCTGCAGGGTGCGCATCTGCTTTACACCAAGTTTTGCCTGTTTCTTTAAGCGGTACAAATCCACCAATGTTTTGAAGTAATTCATCGTACTCCCTCTCGATCAACCGAAATGGTATATCCCTGATTATAATTTTCTCTGTGATAATAAGTCAGTTCCTTCGTCTCCTGAT
>DVNN01000032.1 GCA_018714325.1 Candidatus Pelethocola excrementipullorum | reverse complement strand
TGTTTTAGGGTGCTGAGTGCCAGTGGCACTCGTTTAGCACCGACCGAAGCGGAGCGAAGATGTGGGAGCACTTTTGTGCGGAACAATCCGTAGTATCATGGGGTCAAAATACCTTTTGACCCCAACATCATCATACTTAGGAGTATTTTTATGGATAACACAGATATCAAGATTATTAACATTTTACAGGATAACTGTAAAACGACGAATAAAGAAATCGGACAGCAGGTAGGTCTTACCCCGCCGGCCGTGGCAGAACGCATCCGCCGTCTGGAGGATCAAGGTGTGATAAAGGGATATCACGCCCGCATTAATGATATCGCCCTTGGGAAGCATGTCTCCGCTTTCATAACGGTAAATGTGGAACCTCAACATTACACCGCATTTTGTCAGTTCTGTAAAGAATCCACTTCTATTACAGAACATCACCATATCATCGGGGTTTACAATTCCCTCCTGCGTGTGGCTGTTTCCGATACCCACGAGCTTGAAGTACTGTTAGAACAGTTAAAAAAGTATGGTGTGTCCCAGACTTCAACCTTCCTGTCTACTTATTTTTCACACAAAAAGTTTATGCCTGGAGAATAATCTCCAGGCATGTATTATTTTTCTGTGGTCAATGGTGTCCCGACCAATACAAGTTATTTCCGAGTAAAATCTGGCGCTCCCATAAGGTCATACGGTGTCGCCTGATACACATAATAATTCAGCCAATTGGTATATAGATTATTGGCATGTGACCGCCAGGTAAGATAAGGCTTCACCGTGGGATCATCATTCTTATAATAATTCTTCGGAACCTGAATATCCAGTCCCTTGCTTTTATCTCGCTGATACTCTCCATCCAAGGTCACACGGTCGTACTCAGGATGTCCCATCACAAAGATTTTCCTTCCCTCATCAGCCATTCCCATATAGAATCCGGCTTCCTCTGATTCCGCCAGAATCGTAATGGCATCACAGGCTCTGATGTCCTCCATAGGAATTTCCGTATGTCTTGAGTGAGGAGCCAGGAATATATCGTCAAATCCTCTCACCAATGGAATCTTCCGATTCTCTACCTTATGCCAGAACAAACCGAACATCTTTTCCGGCAGCATCTTCTTCTTGAGGCCGTAGAAATGGTACAAGCTGGCCTGCGCGCCCCAACAGAGATAAAGCGTGGAGGTCACATGTTTCTCGGTCCAGTCCAGGATTTCTGTCAATTCCTCCCAATAATCCACTTCTTCAAATTCCATCTGCTCAATCGGTGCCCCGGTAATAATCATTCCATCATAATAGTGATGCTTGATATCCTCAAAATGCTCATAGAATTTATTGAGATGGCTGGCTTTTGTGTTCTTAGATTCATGACTCGACATGGTGATAAAGGACACATCCACCTGAAGAGGTGTATTGGACATGGAACGCAGAAGCTGTAATTCCGTCTCTTCTTTCAGAGGCATCAGGTTTAATATTAAAATCTGGATGGGACGGATATCCTGATGAACGGCCCTTGTCTCATCCATGACAAATATATTCTCTTTTTCCAGTATTTCTTTTGCAGGTAAATCACCTTGAATCTTAATAGGCATCCTAATTACCTCTCTTTCCCATTGTATCTCAAAGAATAAATATCACTCATTGTATCACATTTACATCAAAGGCGCAAACAAACGCAGCACCCTTCCGTAAATCTTTATCCACAGCTTTTCCCGCTTGCAGTCCACCAACGTAACTCTTTGACATTTCGTCAAGGTTTCCTGCACATCCTTCTCAATCTCCGCTATCTCCGGAACCTGATACAGATACACACCACATTCAAAATGCAGGTACAGACTGCGATAGTCCAGATTCACTGTTCCCACCACGGCACGTTCATCATCGCTGGTGAAGACCTTGGCATGCATAAATCCAGGGGTATATTCGAAGATATTCACACCCGCCCGGATCAATCCCGGATAATACGTCTTCGCCAGCGCAAAGGCATACTTCTTATCGGGAATATGGGGCATGATAATGGTCACATCCACCCCTCGCTTGGCGGCAAACGTCAACGCACGAATCAATTCCTGGTCCAGAATCAAATAAGGGGTCATAATATGTACATACTTAACCGCCCTGTTGATAATATCCAGATAGATGTTCTCCGCCAGATTCTCGTTATCCACAGGACTGTCTCCATATGGCATCACATATCCACAGGATGTGGGCATTTTTGCACGAACATCCACATCCAGGTATTTTCCATAATCTTCCTCTTTTTCGGTAATATTCCACATCTGAAGGAACATCATGGTAAAACTTCTGACAGCTTCACCTTCCACCATGATGGCAGTGTCCTTCCAATGCCCGAATCTCACCTTACGGTTAATATATTCGTCGGCCAGATTAACCCCGCCTGTAAATGCCACCTTGCCGTCTATCACAAGTATCTTCCTATGATCCCTGTGGTTCTGCATGGTGGAGAGCGCAGGACGAATGGGGGAAAACATCTTACATCTGATCCCCAGGGATTCCAGCTGGCTGGGATACCCATAAGGAAGCAACATCAGGCTGCACATTCCGTCATACATCATCCGGACTTCCACACCCTGGCTTGCTTTCCTCTGCAGGACCTCCAGAACCCTTCCCCACATATAACCTTCCTCTACGATAAAATACTCCAGAAAGATAAATTTCTCCGCCTTTTCCAGCTGAATCAGCATTTCCTCAAATTTATCTTCTCCCAGAGGAAAATACTTCACCCCGGTATTGTCATAGACAGGAAAATCCCCCTGGGAAAATGCATACTGAGCCAGCCGCCATTCCGCCGGGTTTTTCTCCACAAGCTCCAGGGTCACAGAGTTTTTCTGCTG
Organism: Candidatus Pelethocola excrementipullorum; assembly: GCA_018714325.1. Lineage (GTDB taxonomy): Bacteria > Bacillota > Clostridia > Lachnospirales > Lachnospiraceae > Novisyntrophococcus > Novisyntrophococcus excrementipullorum. Next base: position 9,216 of record DVNN01000032.1, on the reverse strand, counting down.
GGCATACTTTCTCGTCTCATCGATTAATACGGACATCCTTCTGTGCAGTATCCGATGTCCCAGTTGACTTTGGACAAATAGATAGAACAATCCGCCAAAGAACGGTATCAAAAGAACCGGTATCAGCCAGGCAATCTGGAAGGCGGGATTTTCCTCTCTGTTGATAATGATTATGGCTATTATCAGCCCAAATACCGCATACCCTCCAAAGAGAACGACGATGTAGGGGCGCAGCAAGCCAAATCCCACCAGCAGAATGAGCGCCTGCAAAAGCAGGAACAACACCACAATGCCCGTTCTTCCGAATACAATCTGCATGATCCCACGCTTCCCCTTCTGAAGCGTGATGATTTTTTCCCTTTCGCTCTCCTTCCCCTTACCTTTTCTTTTCTCCACTCCCGTCTCTCTCTTTGAAAGCCTGTCCATATTTCACCCTATTCCATCATCTTTAGGAAATCCTCCTCAGAAAGTATGGGAATCTCCAATTCCTTTGCCTTCTTATTTTTGGAAGAATTCGAAGTTTTATCGTTGTTTATCAGATAGTTTGTCTTGGAGGTCACGCTTCCGGTCACCTTCCCTCCCTGTGCTTCAATAAAGTTCTTCATCTCGCTACGATTGTCAAAATGCTCCACACTTCCGGTTATTACAAAGGTCATCCCTGCCAGTTTCTGCTCGGCAGCCTGGGCGACCTCCTCAAATTCCAGATACGATAGGAGATGATCCAGCTTTCTTTGATTCTCTTCATTTTCAAAGAATTCCACAAAGCTTCTGGCAATCACTTCTCCAATACCATCCACGGCACTGAGCTGTTCCACATCCGCCTGCCGGATCTTATCCAGATCCTGGCCGAACTCCCGGCAGACCATCTTGGCATTGGCCACACCGATATTGGGAATTCCAAGCCCATAAATCAGCCGGGGCAGCGTTGTCTCTCTGGCCTTTTGAATGCCCTGCCACAGCCGTTGCCAGGACTTTTCTCCAAATCCATCCATGGCCTTAATCTCTTCTTCATAACGGTCCAGTTCAAATATATCCCCGAAGTCATGAATCAATCCATGGGCCATGAACTTCTCCAGGGTAGCCTCCGAGAGCCCGTCGATATTCATGGCATCCCTGCTCGTAAACAAGGTAAATGACTTCATCTGTTTGGCCGGACACTCCTGATTGGTACAGAAAAGCGTCTCCACCTCGTTGGCTCTGGATATACGCGTTCCGCCACCGCAGGCAGGACAATGCTCCGGTATCTCTTTAACGCCGCTCCTGGTCAGGTTCTCCGCGATCTGTGGGATGATCATATTGGCCTTATAGACCTGGATCTTATCCCCGATGCCAAGTTCCAACTCCTTCATAATACTTATATTATGAACACTCGCTCTGGAAACGGTAGTTCCCTCCAGATCCACCGGTTCAAAGATGGCCACCGGATTAATAAGCCCGGTTCTGGATGGACTCCACTCGATCTCCAGCAAAGTGGTTTCCTTTTGTTCGTCCGCCCACTTAAAGGCATAGGCATTTCGCGGAAACTTGGCAGTGCTGCCCAGGGACTCCCCATAGGCGATGTCATCGTAGACCGCAACCAGACCATCCGACGGAAAATCATTGTCCAGGATCTTGGAGGAAAAGTAATCCATGGCCTCATCCAGTGTATCCGTAGTCACCACCCGTTCCTCGACGGTTTGGAATCCCTGTTCCTTCAGCCAGTTCATCTGGCATAATCTGGAATTATCAAAACCCACACCCTCTGCCCTCACCAGTGAAAATGCATAGAACTGTACATGACGTCTGGCTGTGATTTCATTATTCAACTGTCTTACGGAACCGCTGCAAAGGTTTCTGGGATTCTTATATTTCGCATCCACATCTTCGATTTCCGCATTGATTTTCTCAAAGTCAGAGTAGGTGATAATGGCCTCTCCACGCAAAACAAGTTCCCCTTTATAAGGAATCTGTAACGGAAGATTTTGAAATACCCTGGCATTATTGGTAACCACTTCTCCAATCACACCATTTCCCCTTGTAACAGCCTTAAACAGCCTGCCATCCCGATAGGTCAGCACCACGGTCAGCCCATCCATCTTCCAGGAGAGCAGGGTCTTCTGGTCCCCGATAAAGGATCTTAAGCCCTCCACATCCTTGGTCTTATCCAGAGACAACATGGACGTTTCATGTCTTTCCTTGGGAAGTTCATCCACGGCAGCATATCCCACTTCCTGGGTGGGGGAATTGGCCAGAACCACACCTGTCTCTTGTTCCAGGGCTTCCAGCTCATCATATAACTTGTCGTATTCCAGGTTGCTCATAATCTCCCTGTCCTGGGCATAATAGGCCTTCCTGGCTTCATTCAGCCTGCCTACCAGATCTTTTATTTTCTCCGTCTTATTCATGGACATTTCCTCTTTCATTCACACGATCTTACTGCTGTCATTCCTCTGCTCTTCGATCAGACTCCAGCTGCTTTTTGAGCAGCTCCAGCTCACCATTCGTAAGCGTACGTAACTCTCCTGGCTTTAACTCTCCCAGCAGAATATTCATCACCCGTATTCGTTTCAACTTGGTTACCCGGTATTGGAATTCTCCGCACATTCGCCGGATCTGACGGTTTAACCCCTGGGTCAAAGTGATGTGGAACTCTCTGGCACCACTCTTTACAACCTTGCAGGGTCTGGTTTTTACATTCAGCTCAGACAGGAATACCCCGCCGGCCATGCCTTCCATAAACTCTCGGTTCAGTTCCCGGTCAACCTGTACCACATATTCTTTTTCATGATAATTTCTGGCTCTCATCATCTGATTAATCATCTCTCCATCATTGGTGAGAAGTAAAAGTCCCTCAGATTCTTTATCCAGCCTGCCCGCATAGGTGACCCGTACCGGATATGAGAATGCAGTCCCCAGATTATGCTTTTCTTTTTTTTCAAAAGTACATACAATTCCTCTGGGCTTATGATAAGCCAGATAAACCTTGGACGCCTCCCCTTTCACAGGTTTCCCATCCACTAGTATCTTTTCTTCTCCGGAGATCCGCATGCCCAGTTTTGCCGGATTGCCATCCACAGATACTCTGCCGGACTCAATCATACGGTCACCCTCGCGCCTGGAACAGACTCCGGCATCGCTTAAATATTTATTCAATCGTATCATAACATACACCCACCAGAAAATCATAGGGGCTGTTGGTGCAGTCTCCATGTGGATACTGCCTTAACAACCCCTTTTCCTAATCACATCATTATTAAGTTATGCACCTGCAACACTGGTGATCAACGCATCCAGCTTTGCATCCGATGCCCTGGCCGCCTCATAGGCATTCTGAGTTTCCTCAATCAGCGTTTTTACCTCTGGCTGATTCTGAATGTCTTTCATATAGGTACTTACCGCTTCATCCTCAATCTCTGCCGCAATCACCAATTTGCCTTCTGTATTTGTATAGACATACATCTGGCTCAGGCCTGGGGCAACGGTCTCAATATCCTTATATTTGCTGTTGAAACTCACGATTACCACGTAAGTCCCCTCCTGCTGTCCCTGGAAGGTATAAGACGCGATATCATTGTATCCCTCGATGTTGCTTTCCGCTTCTATGGATGCCTGTTCTTCTTCGGAAAGGTTGTCCACAACCGACTTCAGAACATCCATGTTCTTACCACCCAAGGCGGTGTAATACTGATTCATCAGCGCGGCAATCTCAGCATTGTCGTCCTTCTTCAGCGCTTCAGGCTCACCATCCTCTTCTTCTGATTTAGAGGTGGCCTCCTCATCCGGCGCCTGGGTTACTGTAGGTGTGGGAGTGGTTTTATTGCCCTTGTTTCCCTCATCCTTATTCTTATTCATCGAGGAGGTCAGGAACCATACACCAAAGAAAATAGCAGCTACAACCACAACAATCCCAAGTCCCAGCAACAGATATCTCAGATTATCTGAAATCCATTCTCTGAATCTGTTCTTAAATGACATAGTACTCTCCTTTTTTTCATGCGTTATTCATACGCTGGAAACAAGCGCTTTGCACTCCTGTACCAGCATCATCAGTTCTATGTTAAGAAAAAGCCGGATAAATGTACCATTTATCCGGTTTCTTAATACGCATCTGGAGGGATTCGAACCCCCGGCACACGGTACCGGAAACCGTTGCTCTATCCCCTGAGCTACAGATGCAGGCTGTTTCAAATACAGCTCTATTATCATATCATGATGCCCCGGGATTGTCAATATTTAGCCCCATCTTTTTTCCATTGACTTTTCGGCTAAGACCCGCTATTATAGAGCTATATTTATGAATTCTATCATGCCTGATTCCAAGGCTATTTTTCCCAAACTTAAGAACATCCTACTTTACCCCATTGATTGATTCTACAATTTAATCCTTGATTTTAACCTTCGGCAGACTTTAAATTCCCGTCATCCCATAGGTTTCTGCTGGTTAGAATAAACTGCCCGTATACCCAACCTGTAAACCCCCTATCCCAAAAGAAAGGTTAATTTACTATGGACTATACAAAGTTTCAGACCACTCTGGTAAAAGAAGTACAGCGGCTGGCCGGGGAAGATTTCAACATCACCCTCCAGCACATGAAGAAAAACAATGGCGTGACCTTGGATGCCCTCTGCATCCGGAGGGAAGAAGAGACCGTGGCCCCCTTAATCTATATGGATGATTTTTACGGACGTTACCAGCAGGGATCTCCCATCACGCAGCTGGCCCAAACCCTTGTGGATCAATATCGGGAAACATCGCCCAACGCCCATATCTCCATGAAGGAATTCCGGGATTTTGACACCGCCCGGAACAGAATCTACTGCAGAATCGTAAACTATGAATTAAATGTTGACCGGCTTATGGAAATTCCCCATAAGCGTTATCTGGATCTGGCCATCACCTATTACTATCAGGTGGAGGACTCCATCCTGAGGGATGCCACAATTACCATAACCAATGCCCACTTTAGTTTTTGGAATATTTCGATGGAAATTCTACACGAAACCGCCTGGAATAATACGGTGGAGCAGTTTCCTTCCAATCTTCAGAGTATGGAAGAAGCTTTAAGGGAGATGTTGGGCGAGGAGGAACAAGAGGAACTGACGGAGCTCTCCAACTCACAATCCTCCCCCGTACCCATGTATCTTTTATCCAATGCCAGCCGCTGCCTGGGCGCAATCTGCATGATGTATCCAGGTACCCTGAAGAAGGCCGCAGAACATCTGCACTCCAATCTTTTCATCTTACCCAGCAGTATACACGAATGCATTCTAGTGCCGGAATCCCGGTCATTCCCCAAAGAAGAACTGGAAGACATGGTAACCAGTATCAATGCAACTCAATTAGAGCCCCAGGAGTTACTTTCCAATCACGTATATTATTATGATTGGGCTGAGGATAGCATACGCTTATAAGTTCCCCGTTTTCCAAAGCAGTTATTCCCCGGAACCCCGGACAGCTGCCCGCACAAAATGGCCGTGACTTTGAATAGAAGTCGCGGCCATTTTTAGATGTGAAAAGTTTTTATACACGGCTCAGATATTCACCTGTACGTGTGTCGATTTTGATTACATCACCTTCGCTTACAAACAGCGGTACATATACCTGTGCTCCTGTCTCAACAGTCGCCGGCTTTGTAGCACCTTGTGCTGTGTCGCCCTTGAATCCAGGCTCTGTCTCTACGATTGCAAGTTCCACAAAGAGAGGTGGGTCAATGGCAAATACGTTACCATTATAAAAACATATCTTAACCATCTCATTCTCTTTTACAAACTTCAGCGAATCGCCAATGGTTTCTTGGTTCAGTGCGATCTGCTCGTAGTTCTCCACGTTCATGAAGTTGTATAGATCTCCATCACTGTACAGATACTGCATGTCCACACGATCAATACGTGCCTGGGGGAACTTCTCCGTAGGACGGAAAGTCCTCTCTATAAATCCACCGTTAATGACATTTTTTAATTTTGTTCTAACGAACGCAGCACCTTTTCCTGGTTTTACGTGCTGGAATTCAACAATTTGAACTACGTTTCCATCGATTTCAAGTGTAAGACCATTTTTAAAATCACCTGCTGAAATCATCTGATATTCCTCCTTAACATATGAATGCTGTGACAATTACACAACATGGCTATTTTATATCTTATAATACATTCCGAGATTTTTCAACTATTATTTTCACTTTACCCGCTAAATCCCTGAATTCCGAGGCCATACCAGACTGATACAACAGGGCCGATCCTCTTCTTCAATCACTTTTCTGCCTGTTTTCTCAGTTGCTTTTTGTAGAAATATAATACAATCCGTTCCAGTCTGCGCTTCAGCACAATCTGAATCTCCTCTTTGGGATTCATGGGTTTCACCAGAATATTGCGTATACCGCATCTCTTGGCGCCATAAACATCGGTAAACAACTGATCGCCTATAAATACGGTATTCTCCACGCTGGTGCCCATCCTGCTGCAAGCCTCCAGATAATTCTTGGTGGAGGGCTTGTGAGCGTTCTCGATGAATTCTGCCCCCACCACATCAGCAAATGGTTTTACCCTCGGCAGCTGGTTGTTGGACAGCAGACAGAAGGCAAAACCCAGCTCACGGAGTTTTTCAAATAAGTGAACTGCCTTCTCATCCGCCGGTGCACCGTGGTGTACCAGGGTATTATCGATATCGAAAATCAGCCCCCGGTACCCTTCCTGATACAGTCCCTTAAAATCAATCTCATAGGTGGAATCCACCCATTGATCAGGATAAAACGTGTGAAACAACCCCTTCTGCCTCATAACTTCCTCTCTTATTCCCGGTCATGCAGCGGTACATAAAGCTCTTTTTCTTTCACCGCTTTATATGCAGGACGGATAATTTTATCTGTGTTAATCAATTCTTCCATACGATGTGCACTCCAGCCTACAATACGTCCGATGGCAAACATAGGAGTGTACAGTTCGGTAGGAAGATCCAGCATGCTATATACAAATCCGCTGTAGAAGTCCACGTTGGCGCTGACGCCCTTGTAGATGTGACGCTCTTCCCCGATAATCCTCGGTGCCAGCTGTTCCACCTTTGCATACAATTTATAATCTTTCTCTCTTCCCTTTTCCTTTGCCAGTTTCTCAACAAAGCCCTTGAAAAGATCTGCTCTCGGGTCGGAGATTGAATAAACCGCGTGGCCCATACCATAGATCAGGCCTCGTTTATCAAATGCCTCCTTGTGAAGAAGTGCTCTTAAATATGTGGTGACTTCTTCGTCATCTTCCCAGTCACGAACCTGTTTTTTCATATCGGCAAACATGTTCACCACCTTGATATTGGCACCGCCGTGCTTCGGCCCCTTCAACGATCCCAGGGCTGCCGCAATTGCGGAGTAGGTATCAGTGCCGGAAGAAGATACCACATGAGTGGTAAATGTGGAGTTGTTACCTCCACCATGCTCCATATGAAGAACCAGTGCCAAATCCAGAATGGTGGCCTCCAATGGTGTGTATTTTTTATCCGGGCGCAGCATACGTAATATATTCTCTGCGGTTGACAGTTTTTTATCCGGATTATGTATGTAAAGGCTCTTGCCCTTGCTATAGTGATTATAAGCCTGATATCCATAGACTGAAAGCATCGGGAATACCGCGATCAGTGTCAGGCATTGACGTAATACATTGGACAGGGAAATATCATCTGCCAAGGGATCATATGCGTAGAGCGTCAGTACGCTTCGGGACAGGGTATTCATCATATCCCTGCTGGGCGCTTTCATAACCACATCACGCACAAAGTTTTTGGGCAGTGACTGCTGGGCACTCAGAAGCTCCTGAAATTGATTCAACTCTGACTGGGATGGCAGGCTGCCAAACAAAAGCAGATACGCTGTCTCCTCAAATCCCATCCTCTTCTCACTTAAGAATCCTTTTGTCAGTTCCTCCACGTTGATTCCACGATAGTATAATTCACCTTTACAAGGCGTCTTTACCCCATCCACATCTTTGAAGGAAACAATTTCTGAAATCTCGGTCAGGCCGGCCAAAACGCCCGCTCCACTGACATCACGAAGTCCTCTCTTTACATCATATTTCCCATAAAGACTTAAATCAATCTGAGAGTTTTGCTTACAAATTTCTGTCAATTCTTCGATTTCCGGTGTTACTTTGTTCTTAAATGCCATAATTATTTCCCCTTTCTGAAATTAATGATTTAGTTATCTGCTTATTGGTTGTCTTCCTTTCTTTGTTTATTTTTGGAATCCTGTTTAGGGGATTCCTTTTCCGGCTTCTTTTCTGACTCTAAGGAACCATCAGCCTTTTCTTCTCGTTGTATGGAAGATATGATCCGCCGATACACCCCAGGATCAAGTCTTCTGTTAACTTCCTCTTTAAACAAGGTATATACCACGGAAGTCAACGGAATAAATATCAACATGCCGGCAATACCAAAAAGGCTGCCGCCAAGTGAAACCGCTGCCAATACCCAGATAGAAGGCAGGCCAATGGAGCCTCCTACCACCTTGGGATAGATCAAATTGCCTTCAATCTGCTGCACGATCAGGAACACCACGATGAAAGCCAGGGCCCTTATGGGGCTTTCTGTCAATATTAAAAATGCCCCCAGCACACAACCGATAAATGCTCCGAATATCGGTATTAAGGCCAGGAATGCAATCATAACCGAAATTAAAAGTGCATATGGGAACTTTCCAAGGGAAAGCACTATAAAAAACATAATTCCAAGTATACATGCCTCTAAACACTGACCTGCTATGAATCTGGAAAATATCCTGTGGCTTAAGGAGCACACCTGAAGGATCTTCGCAGAAATCCTCTCCGGAAGGAAAGCACATAAGGACTTTTTGCATTGTCTGCTCAGCTTTTCCTTTTGAATCAATATGTAACAGGCGAAGATAAAGGAAATCAATAAGGAAGACACCGAGCTAACGATGGTTCCCGCCATCTGGGTGGCCGCACTTAATGTATTGCCCACCAGGTTGGTTCCCCCATTTACCAGGAAATCGGTGACTGTTTTTATCATGGAATCCCAGTCAGGGGTGGTATTGAGATAAGGCTGAGCCACTTCCAGTACCTGTGGATATCTTTCCAACAAATTCTCTATCCACCTTTGGAATCTGGGCACTGAAGTTTGAATATCATTACTCAATTTAGTGGCGGCCGCTCCAAGCTGAGGGATTACCACGAAACTGACAATATAGATGATGCCGAAAATACATACGATCGTAAGAACCAGCGAAACCGGCCGTT
>DVNN01000031.1 GCA_018714325.1 Candidatus Pelethocola excrementipullorum | reverse complement strand
GTACAGGACGGATTCGGCGGTAGTGAAAGCCATGACGACCACCGGCAGCTACAAATGGGATTATACAGATAAAGAGGGAAATCCCCAATCGGTAACAGAGGAATCCCCTCATATACTAACCTGGGAGGTAATCAGTGATATCACCTTGGATAACCCCACGGATATCACGCTTTTATTCAATAAGAAACCAGATAGTATCCAGGTGGAACGTTGGGATGTAAAGTCGAGGAGAGATTCAGGCGATGAGTCCAAGGTTCCGGATGGAGAAGAAGTGGCCGCAGAGGTGGATGGGGATAGTTATATCTTAAGAGGTGTGAATTCAGGATCTGTGTATCTGGTAACCGCCCAATGGGGTGACAGTCAGGTGGAATACGGTTTCCTTACAAAATAGGAATGGGAGTGGTAAGCATGAAGTCAAATACATTTCGTGCCGCATTGATTCAGATGGATTCAGGATGTGACTGGGAAACCAATAAGAGGATGGCTGTGGAACTTGTAAAGGAAGCGGCTGCTCAGGGGGCCGACTACGTTCAGTTTCCGGAGACGGCAGATTATATTGGTGATGATTTTACGTCATTTGCCGGCCGGCATGTAGGTGAGGCAGAACGGTTTTTTCAGGAATTGGCTCAGGAATACGAGGTATATCTGAATTGCGGAAGCATTACGGAGTATCAGCCACAGGAGAAGCCTAGAAATACCACCTTGTTTTTTGACCCGGATGGGACTTTGCTGGGAAGATATAGTAAACTTCATCTCTTTGATGTGGACGTGGAAGAGGGGCCCAGTTATCGGGAATCCGATGAAATACAGGCGGGGAAAGAGATTTGTGTGATTCCTACGGATTTAGCCACCTTCGGCCTGTCCATCTGTTACGATATGAGGTTTCCCGAACTTTACCGGAGAATGGCATCTCTGGATGCCGGGATTCTGTGTGTGTCGGCCAACTTCACAAAACCCACGGGAGCTCATCACTGGAAGCCTCTTCTCCAGGCCAGAGCCATAGAGAATACCTGTTATGTCCTGGCGGCCGGACAATGTGGAATGAAACCGAAATTTCAGGCTTATGGACATACTATGGTAGTTGATCCCTGGGGAGAGGTGCTCGTGGAACTGGATGAGAAGCCGGGGATTGCTATCGTCGACATCGATTTGGATCGGATCGAAGAGGTAAGAGGACAATTGCCTTGTTTAAAAAATGTGAGGCATGATATATTCCGGATCTAAATAAGGTCTAGAAATAAATAAAAAGGAATAAAAGTTGCTATGACAAATGGGCTTATCTTGGTTTGCATGAATCGAGATAAGCTTTTTTGTATTAAGGAGCCCAGACACAATGTTTATAGGGTAAAGAGCATTATAAGGGATAGCCTGACGTAGACGATTATATTTAAAAGTGAACTTATTATGGAGGATAGGAGTTGACTTCAGAAGCGAACATGTATTAGACTTGTTGATAGGTATGAATGATGGTGAGAATGGAGAAAATTATGCAAGGGATGAGTTTACTTATAAAGCCCTCTTCTGGATTATGCAATATGCAGTGTGATTACTGTTTCTACTGTGATGAATCAGAGAAGAGAGAGCAAGCTTCTTATGGATTCATGAGTGAAGAGACACTAAAGAATGTGATACGTAAATCCGTACTATATGCAGGGGCGGCCTGTTCCATTGCATTTCAGGGTGGTGAGCCAACCTTAAGGGGGCTTCCCTTCTTTGAAAAGGTCGTTGAATATGTGAATCAGTATAATAAGCATGGGATAGCAATCCAATATGCGTTGCAGACCAACGGATTTGATATTACCGAGGAGTGGTGTGAATTCTTTGTCCGCAATAAATTTTTGATTGGAATATCGGTGGATGGTTTGGAAGAGACACATAATTGTTACCGTCACGACCATCAAGGGGGAAATACCTATGAGAGAGTCGTTAAGACCACGGAAATGTTCGATAGATATGGGGTGGAGTACAATATCTTAACTGTGGTACATAGTAAGACGGCGGCCTCTATCAAACAGATATATCAGGACTATAAAAAGCAGGGATGGAAGTATTTACAGTTTATCACCTGCCTTGATCCGCTGGGAGAAGAGAGGGGACAAAAGGAGTATTCCCTGTTGCCGAAATCTTATGGACAGTTTCTCATCGATCTGTTTGACCTGTGGTATGAAGACTGGGAGAATGGCCGGCAGCCCTTTATCCGCCAATTTGACAATTACATAGGCATTATCTGCGGATACTTACCGGAATCTTGTGAGCAGAGGGGAACCTGTGGAATACAGCATGTGGTGGAAGCGGATGGAAGTGTCTATCCCTGTGATTTTTATATGCTGGACGAGTTTCGCCTTGGAAATCTAAATAAGGATACCATGAAGAGTATCCAGGAGAAACGAGAGGAGATTGGATTTGTAGAACGATCTTTTGACCATTCAAAGGAATGTAAGGAATGCCGATGGTATCAGTTATGCAGAGGTGGCTGCTTTAGAAGCCGTGAAAATGAAGATAACAATTATTTCTGCGAAGGGTATAAAATGTTTTTCGATGCATGTCATGAGAGAATGGAACAGATAGCAAGACAGGTGGCACTGTGCTAAAATAGATTAAGAAATATTAATAGTTGTAGATAGATGGAGGTTATGAGAATGCAGAATTTTATACAGTATACACCCACGGAAGTGATCTTTGGGAAGGAAACAGAGAACCAGACTGGAGAAGCGGTTAAAAGATGGGGAGGTTCCAGAGTTTTAATCGTCTACGGCGGCGGAAGTGCAGTCAGAAGCGGACTGCTGAAGAGAGTGATGGACTCTTTGGAGGCAGAGGGAATTGCCTATGAAGAGATGGGAGGAGTTCATCCCAATCCACGCCTTGCATTTGCAGAAGAGGGTGTTGAGAAGGCTATTGGATTTCAGGCTGATTTTATCCTGGCAGTGGGCGGCGGAAGTGCCATCGATACCGCCAAGGCTATCGCCCATGGCACGGCAAACCCAGCGGTGAAGTTGTGGGATATCTGGACCAATCAGGTTCCTCTTACACAATCCATACCGGTGGGCGTGGTGCTGACAATTGCCGCTGCCGGTAGTGAGATGAGTGATTCCGCGGTTTTGACCAATGAAGAGATTGGCAAGAAGGCAGGGCTCAACTCCCGGTTGAACAGAGTGAAATTCGCTGTTATGAATCCTGAACTTACCTTTACCGTGCCCAAATACCAATTGGCCTGCGGAGTTGCCGATATTATGATGCACACCCTGGAACGTTATTTTATACCGGGTATTTCCTGCGAGATGACGGATGAGATCGCCGAGGGACTTTTGCGTACCGTGATGAGCAATGGTGCAAAGGCCATGGAGAATCAGAAGGATTATGACGTGATGGCTGAGATCATGTGGTGCAGCAGTTTATCCCACAACGATTTGACCGGATGCGGCCGTGGAAAGGATTTCTCGGTGCATAAATTCGGACATGCCCTCAGTGCGAAATACGATGTGGCACATGGTGCATCTCTTTCCGCTGTCTGGGGTTCCTGGGCCAGATATCAGTATGATGCAGCGCCGGAACGGTTTGCCAGATATGCCCATAAGGTTTTGGGGATTGAGGGAGAGAATCAGATGGAAGTGGCTCTGAAAGGGATTGAAAAGACGGAGGAATACTTCCGCAGCATAGGCATGCCGGCCTCCATAACAGAGTTGAATCTTCAGCCGACGGATGAGGAAATCCGTGAGCTGTCCATGGATGCCACCATGGGAAATACGGTGAAGCTTTCACGGTTGAAACCTCTGTCGGCCGATGAGGTTTATGAGATTTATCAGATGGCGAAATAAGAATTTATGCAAGGATTTCTTCCTGCATCTCATAGAGAAGATCGTTGGCGGCCATCACCGAGAGATTTTTTTGAAGGGCGAATATTAGAATGGCATCCCTGCGGTTTTTGGAATACAAGGTTCCTTCGTTTGCCAGTTTTAAAACATGCTGGGCTTCTTTTACCGTAAGTTGCATGGATAGGCAGAGCGCCAGAAGCTTATTCCGTCCGGGGGTGCGAAGGCCGGAAAAAACTTGATAGCCATAATTTCTCTGTAGGTCGGCATCCCGGATTACATCACTTTTCTTAAGGCCTTTTGACTCCAGAAGAGATTCCAGATATTCGGAAAGAGTCTGGGCTCCTTCTGATGAAGTATGGCTTTCGGTATAGTTTTTTAGTTCGGTAGTAGTATCCAGTTGACTAAGTACTTTTAAAAGTTCATCGGTGGTAATTGGATCCATGGAAACTCTCCTCTGTTTTTTTATATTTGTGTCTGTTATAATTAAAATATTATATGAGTTGGGGTCAAAAGGTATTTTGCCCCCATGATACTACGGATTGTTCCGCACAAAAGTGCTCCCACAATTCTAAAACATTCGAAATCCGCCCTA
>DVNN01000377.1 GCA_018714325.1 Candidatus Pelethocola excrementipullorum | reverse complement strand
CGCCCTCCCACCAATTTCCCACAGGTGTTACTTTACCAATCGGACGAAGATATGAATTGTTGAAATGGGCAAAAGAAAATCATGTATATATTATAGAAGATGATTTTGACAGCGAGCAGAGATATTATGCGAAGCCGATACCCTCATTACAATCGATCGATCATGATAATAGTGTTATTTATCTTGGGACATTTTCTAAGGCTCTTTCACCGTCAATACGAATGGGCTACATGATTTTACCACCCCAACTGCTGGACATTTACTTAAAAACTTTTGAAAATTATAATTGTACCGTGCCATTATTGAATCAATATGTTATCGGAAAACTAATAGAAACAGGACAGTATGACCGCCATATCAGACGTTTGAATAATATATTCCGAAAAAGGTTGGAACTGTTTTTGAAAGAATTCTCGGACGTGAAGGAGAAAATTAAATTATCAAGTAATGGAACAGGGCAATACTTTCTTGTGGAGTTTTCAAAGATGACGAACCAACATGAATTGATAACGAAAGCCTTAGAGCAAGGTGTACGAGTTTATTCCACTATGCAGTTTTGGCAGGATAAAGCAGAGTGTCCACCAAATACATTATTTCTTGGATTTAGCAAGATCGCATTAGAGGATATCCCTGACTGTGTATCAAGGTTAAAAAGAGCATGGTCCAAATGGCTTTAAAGATAAGTGAACATGAATTATGGCTACTGGTATGCCTGAAAGTGTGATAAAATATTCTGAAAGAAGTATATTAGCAAATAGAATGTAATCATAAGAAACAGGAGGTAAGAAGATGGAACTCCGGGTACTCCGCTATTTTTTGACGGCAGTCGATGAAGGTAATATAACCAGAGCTGCAGATATCCTGCATATTACGCAGCCCACCCTTAGCAGACAGTTGATAGAACTGGAAAAAGAACTTGGTACCACCCTGTTGATTCGGGGGAAACGTTCTCTTACTTTGACAGATGACGGGATGTTGTTTAAGCAACAGGCAGAAGAAATTGTGGAATTGGCAGATAAGGCAGAACGTACGTTTATCGGCAAAAAAGACACAGTTAGTGGTGTTATTGCTCTGGGCGCTACGGAATCGGTAGGAAGCCGTGTCCTGTCCAAGTATATATGCAAGTTTATTGAAAAATATCCTAAAGTCCAGTTTGATTTGTATAGTGAGACGGCTGACAGCATTAAGGATAAAATTGAAAAGGGCTTATTGGATTTAGGTCTGTTGCTGGAGCCGGTTGATAACAATAAATATGAGTTCCTGCGCTTATCCCAAAAAGAAACATGGGGAGTCCTGCTTAGAAAGGATCATCCTCTGGCGGAGAAAGAAACCATATATGTAGAGGATCTTAAATCATATAGATTATTCCTGCCAAAGAGAGAAGGCGCCAGGAATGAGGTGTTGAATTGGATCGGGTGTGAAGAAAGTCATCTGAATGTGTCTGTGAACTATAACTTGCTTTCTAACGTGGCAATCTTGGTGGATGAAGGATTAGGCTGTGCAGTGTGCTTAGACGGAGCATTGTCCATTCATTACAGCCCGGATATCTTATTTAAGCCTGTCTTTCCGGAGCATACAACCCGGAGTGTGCTATTATGGAAAAAGAATCATCTGTTCCAGCCGGCGGCATCTTTGTTTATCCAGATGATCAATACTCAAAAGTGGGAGAATTAATATTTAGCAAAATGAATGAAACCATGCGTTAGATGTATGGTTTGGTATAAAAAGTGGGTATTGGACATAGAATTGAAAACTGCTTACAATATAAGTGTAATTGGAACGTATATTCCAAGTACACTTATTTTTCTATTAATTAGAACTTTCAGACCTAGCTAAGGAGGAAAATAATTGACGGAACTGGAAAAAAAGCAATCTGGCGAAATTTACGATTCCCGGGATTTGGAACTTAGGGCGTTGCAGAACAAAGCGAAAGATCTGATGAGAGTATACAATAGCCTTCCGGCTGACAGCCTGGAAGAAAGAAACCATGTATTGGAATCTCTTCTGGGACATTTAGGAAGAAATACCCGCATTAATCAGCCCTTTTATGTGGATTATGGGAATAATATCTTTCTTGATGATAATAGCTTTATCAATCTAAACTGTACACTGTTAGATACGGGAAAGATATCCATCGGAAAGAATACCTTGATTGGCCCGGATGTAAAAATCTATACGGCAGTACATGCGAAGGATGGATACGAGCGCTTCTGGAAGGAGGAAGATGGAAAGATGGCAATAAAGACCTGGGTCAGGCCGGTTACCATAGGTGATTATGTCTGGATTGGCGGAGGTGCCATTATACTGCCTGGCGTTACTATCGGGAATCATGCAGTGATAGGGGCCGGAAGTGTTGTCAATAAATCCATTCCCGACCGGGCAATTGCCAGCGGAAACCCATGCACCATTAAAATGATGAATGATAGGTGAAAGAAAGAAGGATGAAATATGAATTATACAAAGTTGGGAAACTCAGATTTAATGGTCTCCCGAATCTGCATGGGATGCATGGGATTTGGAGATGCCAAAAGAGGACAGCATACTTGGACAATCGATGAGGAACATGCCAGAGAAATCATGAAAAGAGGATTGGAACTGGGCGTAAATTTCTTTGATACGGCGCTTGCATATCAGAGTGGAACCAGCGAGGAGTATGTGGGCAGGGCGCTTCGGGATTATGCAAAAAGGGAAGAAGTCGTAGTGGCTACAAAATTCCTGCCACGTACTCCAGAAGACCTGGAAGCAGGTATATCCGGACAGCAGCATATTGAGCGAATGATGGACCAGAGCCTGAAAAACCTTGGTATGGATTATGTGGATTTATATATCTATCATATCTGGGATTATCAAACGCCCCTCTATGAAATCATGGATGGACTAAACCGCATGGTGAAAGCAGGGAAGACCCGATATATAGGGATTTCCAACTGTTTTGCATGGCAGCTGGAGAAGGCTAATGGACTTGCGGATAAGGAAGGGTTTGCAAAATTTGTATCCGTGCAGGGACATTATAACCTGATTTTCCGGGAAGAAGAGAGAGAAATGGTACCTTGTTGCCGGGAGGAAAACATTGCACTGACACCTTACAGTGCGCTGGCTGGAGGCCGGCTTTCTAAATATCATGGGGAAAGTTCAAAGCGGCTAATTGAGGATAGTTATGCCAGATTAAAATATGATACGGCAAAAGTGGAAGATGATGAGATCATCGAAAGGGTGTGGCAGCTGGCACAGCGCAAGGGAGTCACCATGACAGAAGTAGCATTGGCATGGCTCTTAACAAAGGTAACAGCACCAGTAGTGGGAGCGACCAAATTCCATCATATTGAGGGCGCTGCAAATGCGGTTAATGTTTCACTCAGCGGGGAAGAGGTTGCTTATCTGGAGGAGCCTTACGTACCGCATAAACTGGTTGGAGTTATGGCACAGAACACTCCTTCACCCCGGAAGGAAAAGCCAGTCTGGTCTATCGGTGACCAGGAGATTTAAGAGTATAAAAAATATAGAGAGGTGCGATAAAGATGAAAGAATCAAGACAAGATTATGATGAAGAACTTACCCATATTATGAATCATTTTGTACAGCAAGAGGTATCTGAATTTGGT
>DVNN01000376.1 GCA_018714325.1 Candidatus Pelethocola excrementipullorum | reverse complement strand
AGTGCTACATTATTCTGAAAGTGTGACAGTATGTGGAGGGGCTATGAAGAAAGGTGAGAAACATCCCGCTTCCCTGAAGTCAAAGCAATGGATCACGGATTCCTTGCTACAACTTATGGAGAAGAAAAAATATGAAGATATCATAATCACAAATATTTGTAACCATGCTCAGTTGGCGCGGAGAACTTTCTATCGCCATTTTGAGTCGAAAGAGGAGGTGATTGATAAACTGGTAGAAAGAGTGGTGCAAGAGTTTATTGACTGCATGCAAGGCACATCCTTGTTGGATGTTAGAACTTATATCACCACATACTATAGATTCTGGCATGAACACATGCAGCTTCTGCTTTTGCTGAATAAAGATAGTCTGCTCGATGTATTGGCAATAGAATATATCAAGAGGTTCTCAGAAGTTTTATATCTGAATACAAAGGATATGGATTCCTCCAATTTGAATCTGATCTGGGCGTTTTGCTCGGGTGGGCTATGGAGTCTGCTGGTCTATTGGATCACCGTTGATTCCACGAAAACTGCAGATGAGATATCGGATACACTGTTCAGTTATGTTCAATTCAAATAGAGTACGTCGAAGGCGCCCCATGAAAATGCAACATAAAGACAATGAAAGGAAACATAAGAGAATGTGTTTTTTTCATGTTTCAAGTATAATGATGGGAAATAGTTCTTGAAAGGGAGACGACGATGGGAATAAAGGTGAATAAAGAAGGGAATATCTTTCAGATAAACACGGAAAACTCTACATATTTAATGGGGATAGCCTATGGAAAGTATCTGGGGCATCTCTATTATGGAAAGCGAATGGAGGATATGGAGGGACAGTACCTTCTGCGTGTAAAAGAAGATGAGGCGGGAATCAATTGGCATCGTAGAGACAAGATTACACTTATGGATTCCTTCTATTTCGAGTATCCATCCTGGGGTGTGGGAGATTATCGTGATCCGGCACTTCGTGTCAGGGATGAGGGGGGATTTCGTGTCTGCGAGCTGGAGTATGAAGGGTATGAAATCAAGTCTGGCAAGCCTTGTTTAGAGGGAATGCCTGCAACCTTTGAAGGCGGGGAGGCAGGACAGAAGGCCCAGACTTTAGAAATTATCCTGAGGGATGCTCTGCTGGGCTTAAAAGTGTTACTTCGGTATAGTATCTTTGAAGATTCCGATGCGATTATCAGAAGCGTTACGGCGATAAATGAAGGTACACAGAAACTCTATCTGGAGAAAATCTTAAGTGCTTCCCTGGATATGGACAATGAGGATTATCAGCTTTTCACCCTTCATGGTTCCTGGGCCAGAGAGCGGCGTATTACCGGGAGAACGGTATCGGAAGGCAAGCACATCGTAGGTTCTCTGCGGGGAGAGACAAGCCATCAAAACCAGCCGTTTCTGGCGCTGACAACCAATGGAACCAGCCAGACCAGCGGTGATGTCATCGCTATGAATTTCGTGTACTCCGGTAATTTTATCGCGGAGACGGAACTGGACCATAAAGATGGAATCAGGATGAGTATGGGAATTCATCCCGATGGTTTTGAGTGGGTATTAAAGCCTGGTGCTTCCTTTACAACGCCGGAAGTGGTGATGGTATACTCCTCAGAAGGCCTTGGTAAGATGACCCGTACCTTCCACAGCCTGTATCAGAATCATCTGATCTGCAGCAAATTCCTACACCAGAAACGCCCGATCCTCATCAATAATTGGGAGGCTACCTACTTTGATTTTGATGATGCCAAACTACTGTCCATTGCAAAAGAGGCAAAAAAACTGGGGATCGAGATGCTGGTCATGGATGATGGGTGGTTCGGCAAGCGGAATAATGATGAATCCAGCCTGGGTGACTGGTTTGTCAATGAAGAGAAGTTGAGGGGCGGAGTCGCAGTTTTGGCGGAACAGGTACATGAAGCAGGTTTGAAATTTGGTATCTGGTTTGAGCCGGAGATGATCAGTCCCGACTCAGAGTTGTACAGGGCACATCCGGATTGGGCCATTCAGGTACCGGGCAGGGAGCCTTCTATGGGGCGCCATCAGTACGTCCTGGATCTTACCAGACAGGAGGTGGTGGATCACGCCTATGAATCCGTAGCCAAGATTCTGAGAAGTGCCAGCATTGACTATGTGAAGTGGGATATGAACAGGCCCCTTGCCGATGTGGGCAGTTTCACCCTGGGTGCGGAATATATGGGTGAGTTTTATCACCGTTATGTGCTTGGAGTCTATCAGATGCAAGAGCGTCTGATGCAGGAGTTCCCGGATCTTCTGTTGGAGAATTGTTCCGGAGGCGGCGCCCGCTTTGATCCGGGCATGTTGTACTACAGTCCTCAGATCTGGACCTCAGATGACATGGATCCCATCGAACGTCTGACCATACAGGAAGGGACCGCATTGGTTTATCCCCTCAGCACCATGGGCGCCCATATCTGTGTCTGCCCGAATCATACAGTGGGAAGGGAGACTTCTATGGAGACCCGCGCGAATGTGGCGTTGGCAGGCACCTTTGGTTATGAACTGGACATCACGAAACTCACGGAGGAAGAGAAGAATGAGGCCAAATTCTTCAACCAACAGTACCATAAATATCATGATCTGGTTCGGGAAGGAGCCTATTACCGGATTGCATCATACCGGGAGAATCAACGCTATGACTGCTGGCAGGTAAATAGCCGGGATCGGCAGGAGGTTCTCGTCACCTACGTTCAAGTGCGTAATGAGCCGGAGCAAAGAAGCAGGCGGATTCGCCTCCAGGGACTTGCTCCCCGTCTTAAATACCAATTGGAAGGTACGGAAGAGGTCTATTCTGGTGAAATGCTTATGAATGCAGGATATCTGCAGGAGATGATGTATGGGGACTACAGGAGTAGATTGCTCCATTTTACGGCGGTGGAATCCTTGAACTAAGATTTTATTTCATATAAAAGAAAGGTAGCGTATAACTCCAATCGGGAATTATACACTACCTTTTTATCTAGTTAAGTCCGATGGATGCCCATCCAGTATTACTTTTTAAATTCAAGGAAGGAGGCAAATGAGGTGTCCCTCGGCCGTATAGTCTTCGAATTATCGAAGAAATCCTTTGTTAATTTAACGATGGTGGCACTTAATGCAACCAGGGCAATTAAGTTTGGAATCGCCATCAGTCCATTGAATAAATCCGCTAACTCCCATACCACATCTACTTCAGCGACGCATCCGATAAATACCAATACTACGAATACAACCTTGTATAGTTTGATAATGGCCGCACCTGCAATATATTCAAGGGCTTTTTCAGCATAATAATACCAGGCGATGATTGTGGCAAATGCGAAGAGCACAATACCGATGGAGACGATATATTCCCCGCCCGGAATGGCATTGCGAAAAGCGGTGAGAGAGAGCTCTGTGCCATCCAGAGAGGCGTCTGTCCAAAGACCACTGGTAATAACCACCAGTGCCGTGATTGTACACATGACGATGGTATCAAAAAACACCTCGAAGGCACCCCAGCATCCCTGCCTGGCCGGATGATCGGTATTGGCACTTGCATGAGCGATTGGTGCGCTTCCCAGGCCGGCTTCGTTGGTAAATACGCCTCGTGCGACACCGATTCTTGCGGTATAAAGCATGGTGGAACCGGCAAATCCACCCACTGCGGCTGTTCCGGTAAAGGCATCTCCCACAATTAGCTTCAATGCGGCAGGTATTTCCTGGGCATTGATAACTAAGACAACGATGGAGGCTACGATATACAGTAATGCCATAAATGGAACCAGTTTTTCAGCAACTGCCGAAATCCTTTTGATGCCTCCGATGATTACCAGACATACCAAGGCTGCCAAAATAATCCCTGTCACATAGGTAGAGATATGAAAAGATGCCTCCAAACCGCCGGAAACAGCATTGGCCTGTACCATATTTCCCACTCCGAATGAGGCTAACACCGCGAATACACAGAAGATTGCTGCTGTTTTGTTCCAGCCCAGTCCTCTGCTGATATAGTACATCGGTCCGCCGACGTAGTCGCCATTCTTATTTTTCTCCCGATATGCCACGGCCAAGGTAGTCTCGCAAAATTTGGTCACCATACCTAGTAATGCACAGATCCACATCCAAAAGATAGAACCAGGTCCGCCGACACTGATAGCAATGGCAATTCCAACGATGTTACCTGTTCCAACAGTTGCAGCAAGAGCCGTGCATACTGCCTGGAAAGGGGTTATCATTCCCTCCACATCGTTATTTTGTTTCTTGAAAATTGTCTTTAAGGTATTTCCCATGACTGTTCCAAAGCGAGTGAAGATGACTCCTTTGGTACGTATGAGAAGAAATAGTCCTGTACCCAACATCAAGACCAGCATGGGGAGTCCCCAGATGATATTGGAGTTCAGCCATTCAATCAGTTTAAGCATATTTCCCTCCGTCATTTTTATTATTGGCATATGAGCATAGTTTAATAAAATAAATAAATATACTCATTATACCAGAGTAATTCCTTCCATTATATTTTAAAGCTGATAAAATTTCAATTGTTTTATACAAAAAGGTAAAAATTTAGGGACTTAAGGTTGAAATATATGTAAAATTTTCTTTTTTGTATACAATACGAACAAGGGCAAAGCGTGGAATATGGCTTTGCCCTTTAACACGGAGGAGAACTTCATTATGCTAAAGAAATTGGACCGCCGCGCAGT
>DVNN01000375.1 GCA_018714325.1 Candidatus Pelethocola excrementipullorum | reverse complement strand
TGTTCAAACAGACTGATAGAAAAGATTGCTAGTTATATAAAAGTATAGTGAACAGATTCTTATATATCAGAACTTCCATTACAACCAAAATTTTTCTATTCCCTATATAATAGTAAGCATTCAGTAAACCCCGTATGATTAGAACTGGTAAAGCCGGCATAGATTATCTATTAAAAATTTCGACTTGTCTCTGAAAATGTTGAAGATATTCGACGATTTCTATCAGGATCTATTAAAAGCTAGGATTTTTCTCCGAAAAAGTCGAAGACATTAATACATACCTGTGACCTTTTCGGAGATTCTTTAAATAATCTTCTTGTCTTTTAAAGATGATGGCAGTAATTCTGCAATGTCCTTGGAGTAATCACTGTCGTATTCATGTACGTGGTTAAGGAAATAGTTCATCCAGCCCTTGAAGTCCACATCGGCAGCCTTGCAGCACCCCATGAATGAATAGATAACAGCAGCATCTTCAGCTGCGTCATGATTACCACAGAATAAAAAATTCTTCCTGCCGACCGCTATGGGGCGCGCTGAATTTTCTATCAGATTATTGTCTATACAATATTTACCGTCCATTGTATAATGTGCCAGCTGGCGCACATGATTAAGGAAGTAGTGCATGGCTTGTCCTATCGGACTTTTAGGAAGAACCTTACCATACTCCGCAAGACACCATTTCTCAAACGAACAGATTATAGGATATGCAAGCCGTTTACGCAGTTCCATACGCTGCTGTGCATTCATGTTGTCGTCATCGGCTATACGTTCCACGTCATAGAGCATGCCTATAATGGTCATGGCATACTCCGCCCTGGCCTTGTCATGCTTCAAAGCCCTCTCAAAGTAGCGTCTGGCATGTGCCCAACAGCATATGACGATGATACCTTTTATCTTTTCAAGTGTACCATAAGCGGCATACCCGTCCGTCTGTATGGCACCTTGATAATCCTTGAAGAGTTCCAGAGCCACTTTCATACTTCTGGAACCGTCATGATAGAAGAAGAAAACCTGGTTGTTCATCACACTCCGTACCAGCCAAAGATATCCTTTTATTGTCTGATGCTTCTCGTTGTTGATTATAGGTATCGTCGTCTCATCAGACTGGACATAATCGGAAGACAGAACCAGTTCCTTCAACCGGTAATAGGCGGGGCGCATCAGGTCGGCCACTTCATGGAACCAGGCTTCAATAGTGGATGGCGGCAGGCTGATACCTATACGCTTGAACATCTGTATCTGCCGGTAGAACGGAAGATGGTCCACATATTTGCCGACCATAAGTTCTGTAAGCAGTGAAGCACTTGCATAACTCTTAGGTATCGGTTCGTTTTTCACCGGAGCAGTGATAATCCGGTTTGTATCCTTGCGCATGCCTTTGTGTCTGACAGTAACCCGGACATACAGTTCTGCCGGTTTATATTCAAGATGTTCGGAAGTTTCCGTTTCATTAAACAGCACCCATTGGTCCTCATGACCAAGATAGCCCTCCGGATAGATATGTTCTTCCTCACGGCGGAGATGCTCAGGCAGCTTTTGGCGGACGGGAACTTTTTTCTCGTGTTCCCTGACCTTAATCCGCTTATACTCGCTTACCTCTTTTATGGCCTGGCGGGCTGCCTCTTCCTCCTCTGGAGTCATATCCATCTTGTCGAAGTCAAGTTTCAATTGGTTTGGGTCATCAGGGAGTTTTCTCTTTTCAGACATTGCTCCCCAGACTTTCCTCTGAAGATACTCCAGTTTACGTTCCAACGATGCAATACGATTGTCCTTGGATTCAATGGCTTTATCCTTAGCTTCAATGATTTTGTCTTTCTCTGACAGCCTGGCTTCGTATGAGTCTTTCATGGCCTGCAGGTCAGACATTTCTTTAATCTTCCTTTCTGCCTGCATAAGACGTCGGTACAGGTCATCACGGTCACGAAGGACTGCCTCAAGTGCTATTTTAAAATTTGGATCTTCTGCCATTTTCCGTATCTTTTATTTACTGTAAAGGTACGAAAAACACCTGACATACAGAAGGATTTGAACATTATTTTACTATACGATCACTCCTTTTTAGGAGACCAGCGTGGTGCTCTTTTCGTCTCTGAAGGTGATATACCATGCACTATCAATGTCAATTCTGACCAGTTGATGGAGAGTGAAGCGGAAGAGTCTTCACAGTCAATATCAGACAAACGGAAAGTTCCACTCTCAAGTCTCATATTATATATCACCAGCCCACCGTATTCGGCATGGAGTATTTTCATGTTGGTCAATGATTTATTGATAAATATAAATGCATCGCCTTCCTGTACATCCTTACCCATTTTCTCTGTCACGATTCCGCTCAGAGAGTAAAAACTCTTTCGCATATCAGTCGGATAAGGGTAAAGGAAAAAACGATCTGAGTCACTGAGGCAAAACATGGCTTACTGGCATAAAAGGATTAATGACTTTAGCACCTCCAGTGATATTGCACTATTGATACGGAGCGTTACACCATTGGCGTATATAATCTCGCATTCGGAACCGTTTTCAGATTCTATCTCTTTTGAAGCCGTAGTGATGTTCAGTTTACCGTTCAGATTGTTCATTCTCACAGGAACAAATCCTTGTACATCAGGAAGAGCTGAATCGGTTAGTCTCCTACGCCAGTAATAAAATTTACCTTCGTCAAATCCGGTATTGTTACAATAATCACGGACGGACAAACCAGATAACTTCCAGTCTTCGTATGTCCGCTTGAATTGGTCTAATGTCATATTCTTCATATTTGCACAATATTGGTTATGGACACAAAAATACGAAGAATCAAGGCTGGAATTTGACGGGGTTTACTGAATGCTTACTATTCAAATATTCACTTCCCGATGTTATAACATTTTTATCAGCAATATACCAGCGAGCTCTTCCGCTTTTACCAGCTTTGTCATTAGTAAAAAGTTTTATCTCTGTCTCCGGATTATAATAATCACCATCATTGTATTCTTTTACGAGAGAAGGATTTTTCTCAACAAAATCACTTTCAATAGAGAATAAATTACGAGGAAGTATGGAGTCATGTAAACATCCGAATGATTTGATTGCATTATCTAATCTTTTTATAATTTCATTATCTTGGGGGTTAAGAGAAAACATATCATTTCCTGGATTGTTAGCTTGGATAGTAATCACTTTACCATCTACAGAATATTTATATGTAAATCCACATTCATTCTTTTCCATGTTTTTTAGTACAATGGAAAGTCCATCTGCAATAGCAACATCTTTAAATATATCTTTAGAACAAGGGAAAAATTCAAGTAGAGCTAAATGAGGATCATTCATTTGG
>DVNN01000374.1 GCA_018714325.1 Candidatus Pelethocola excrementipullorum | reverse complement strand
CTGTCACCTTTATTATTTGTGGCTACCACATAATAATATCTGGCGCCTTCCTCAGAAGTATCCGGAACATAGGTGCTCTGGGTCTGGCCTTCAATCTTATCTCCGCCACCGTTGGTATTCACATTGTTGGAATACCACTGATATGTAACCGTACCTCCATCATTGACCACTGCTTCTACAGTCAACGGGGTGGCTTCTGTCCCAACCGCAAACTGGATACTCCCCTCCAGGTTGGCGGTGAATGCAGGTTTCTCCATATTGGGATCCACGGTTTTCACATCCTTTTTCTCAGATGTGGAACTCGATTCCTGATCCACTACTTTCTCCGTATGCCCTAAAATCTTATCCATGGTGCCGGATACGGAACATCCTGACAACATCATAGTTCCAACCAGACATACTGCCGCTAAAGTACTTATTTTACCTATTTTCATCTTTATAACCCCTTTATCTAAATGTTACAAAATCATTTCAACTTTGTTTCATATTCGGTAACATTATAGCACAGCCCCAAATAGAAAGTCAATTAGAAGTGGTTTTCAACATACTGAAGTCCATTATAGTGTCTTGGCACGGTCCTGAACATTCTTCTTGAAATTGATGACTTCATGATCATACGTGGTCATCATGAATTTAGAATGAATCATAAAATCGGCGGTCGCCTTGTTAATCGCCATCGGAATGTCATATACCTGAGCAATACGCATCAAAGCCTTTACATCGGGATCGTGAGGCTGAGCCGTCAGCGGATCAGAGAAGAAAATCACAAAATCTATTCTACCTTCTACTATCTTAGCTCCTATCTGCTGATCGCCGCCAAGAGGCCCGCTGTTATAGGCCTTGACCGTAAGCCCCGTCTGATCAGAAATCATCCTTGCCGTCGTTCCTGTTCCACAGAGGTTGTGATGCTGAAGAATCTCTATGTTCTCCTTACACCATTCGATTAACTTTGCCTTCTCATTATCATGGGCAATCAAAGCAATATTTTTCTTCTCTTCTATTGTAAATGTAATATAATCTGGGTTCATCTTCTTTCCTCCTCATAAGTCAAAAAGGCTCATTTGGGTGATTTCATAGCCTCTTTTGTAATAGTGAATAATATCTTTCATGTCGAATAATATTCTATACTGTTTGCAGGCTTCTGTAAATACTTTCCACAACTTTTTCGCATTCCTGCTGGTACAATTGTAGTTGTTACCATATGCTTTCATATAGCGTTCCACATAGTTTTCTTCCGGGAACAACTGGTTTAATTTATCAAAATACCAGGTTCTCTGATTCTGACGCAATGTCATGCCAAAAGCAGGATAGATAAACTTCGCTCCTGCTTCATGTGCCTTCTCGACAATCTCAAGAACGTTCTCTACCGAATCCTCCAGAAAAGGAAGAACGGGCATCAGCAGAATTCCACCAGGAATGCCAGCCTCAGAGAGTCTTGCCAACATCTCAAACCTTTCGGATGAGCTCGCCACATGGGGCTCTATCACCGAGGACAAACTATCATCGGCCGTGGTTATAGTCACCTTGCATAGAACGGGAGAATGCTCCTGTATCCCTTTCAACACATCCAGATCCCGCAGTAGCAGGGTGCTTTTCGTGGCAATCGTAATTCCATATTCATAGGCATCAACCAACTCCAAAGCATGTCTTGTCAGCATTA
The DNA here is from genome assembly GCA_018714325.1 of Candidatus Pelethocola excrementipullorum. Classification (GTDB taxonomy): domain Bacteria; phylum Bacillota; class Clostridia; order Lachnospirales; family Lachnospiraceae; genus Novisyntrophococcus; species Novisyntrophococcus excrementipullorum. The sequence goes on along the minus strand of DVNN01000374.1, from coordinate 28,430 downwards.
GCTTTTTTTCAAAGGGATTATAGGGATCACTCATGGCTCCTGTTCCCACAACACCTCTTTTACCATATCCTCGTAAATCGTCTCGTATAAGGCGCAGCGCATCTTCCTTGGCACGAACCTTATCAAAATCGTCAATCCTGTAGCAGTCACTACGACTGTCACAATAGATACAGCCATGGCTGCATCCCTTATAGATGTTCATATTATAATCATTTCCGAACCACGAGGAACCTTTTTTATTCCTTGTCACAATTCTTTTTGCCTGGATATATTCCATAGTTTTCACCTTACGCCATCATGCATGCACATCATCGGAGGATTCTCATAAAATTGGAGAAGTACTTCCTATGCTATGAAAAAAGGACCCTCCGATGACCGGAAAGCCCTCCAATACTCGCATTAGTCCATAGCGATAATTTCTTTTTTATTGTATGTTCCACAAGATTTACATACTCTGTGAGGCATCATAAGCTCTCCACATTTGCTGCACTTTACAAGGTTAGGAGCTGACATTTTCCAGTTTGCTCTTCTCTTGTCTCTTCTTGCTTTAGATGATTTATTCTTTGGACAGATGGACATAATTACACCTCCTTAAATTTGCTGAATATATCTTTTACTGCAGCCATTCGCGGGTCTAACGCTACTCTGTCACAACCACATTCACCATGGTTTAGATTAGCGCCACAGCGGCTGCAGATTCCTTTACAGTCCTCTTTACACAGCACCCGAATCGGCCAATTGATTAAAAGCTCGTTCTGCACCAGTTTATCCACGTTCAGATAATCTTTCTCTATGAAGTTGTACTCCTCTTCTGCCGCTTCCCTTTCTTCGGCGCTCAGCTTCATATCCACCTCGCGTTCCATGTGAAGGGCAAAATCATAATTCACTTCTTCCAGACATCTTGCACACGGTATGGCCGCCCGAACATCAACAGTACATGCAATCACCAGAACTCCTTTTCCGGAATTGGTAATCGTCAGTTCTGCAGGTGCAGTTACCTGAACCGGAAATTGCTCTCCCTGAACTGTAATGCTGCTCAGATCCAGATTCACTGACTGTTGTTGGGAATTACCGTCTTGTGACATCACCTTAGTTAATTCAACTAGCATAACTCTCTCCTAATCACACCTTATAAAGTATACCCATTCGCAGATGACTTGTCAAGACTTTTTCCATTTTTTATGTCACTGCAAAATTATTGGATTTTTTCTTATTCTATCCTAATATCTAGCACTTCATACTCCATCGGAGCCTGCAAAATTTGGGGGACCGGCATCCGACAACGATAAGCGGCCGGAACCTGTCCCCAATATTCTAAGAGTACGTATTCACGCTCTCCTAAATAACAAATGTATTATTTGCCCTGTACCAATTCTACGGTTTCTTCACAGATGGCAATTTCTTCATTGGTCGGAATTACACAAGCGGTAATCTTGGATTCCGGTTTTGTGATAACCACTTCCTGGCCGCGGGTATTATTCGCTTCGTCATCAAATACCAATCCCATGTAGCCAAATGCTTCACAGATTTCCTTACGAAGCGGCATACCATTCTCTCCAAGACCTGCGGTAAATGTGATTACATCCACTCCGCCCATGGCTGCAATGTAGGATCCGATGTATTTGATAATTTTATAATAGTAGGTATCCATACAATTAATCGCATCTTGATTGCCTGCATCGATAGCAGCGCAGACATCACGATAATCACTGGAGATTCCAGACAGACCCAACATACCGGATTTCTTATTCAGGATGTTCAGCACCTCAGATACCGTCAGGTTCTCTTTGTTACACATATATTCTACGAATGTAGGATCAATGTCGCCAGACCGTGTTCCCATGATCACGCCTTCCAGCGGGGTCATTCCCATGGAGGTATCCACACATACGCCATTCTTAACTGCGGAAAGGGAAGCACCATTGCCCAGGTGGCATACGATGATCTTCAGATCTTTGATGTCTTTTCCCAGGAACTCAGCAGTTCTCTTGGATACAAATTTATGTGATGTACCGTGGAATCCGTATCTGCGGATTGCATATTTCTCGTAGTATTCTTTCGGAATACCGTACATATAAGCCTTTGGAGGCATGGTCTGATGGAATGCGGTATCGAATACAGCAACATTGGGAACATTAGGCATCAGCTTCATGCAGGCATTGATTCCCATCAGGTTTGCCGGATTGTGAAGAGGAGCCAGATCAGAGCACTCTTCAATGATCTTAATCACTTCCTCATCGATGATGACAGATTTTGTCAGCTTCATACCACCCTGTACCACACGATGGCCGATGGCATCAACCTCATCCAGGCTCTTGATCACACCAGTCTTATCATTGACCAGCGCATTCAACACCAGCTGGATTGCTTCCACATGGGTAGGCATTGCGGCATCCATCACTTCTTTTTGGCCGTCCTTTGGCTCATATACCAGACGTCCATCAATACCGATTCGCTCGCAGATACCTTTCGCCAGAACTTCTTTGGTGTCAAAATTAATCAACTGGAATTTCAATGATGAACTTCCGCAGTTTATTACTAATACATTCATAGTTATTTCCTCCGCTTTTTACTGATTCTGAGCTTGTACAGCTGTGATTGCAACAACGCCAACGATATCCTCTGTGGAACAACCACGGGATAAATCATTGACCGGTGCGGCAATACCCTGGGTCATCGGGCCGTAAGCTTCAGCTTTTGCCAGTCTTTGAACCAGCTTGTATCCGATGTTACCTGCATCCAGATCTGGGAAAACCAATACGTTGGCTTTTCCGGCCACCTTACTGTCAGGAGCTTTGGAAGAACCTACGCTGGGGACAATCGCTGCATCCAACTGCAGTTCTCCATCCAGTGCCAATTCAGGATACGCTTCTTTTGCGATACGGGTAGCCTCAACTACCTTGTCCACATCTGCGTGCTTAGCACTTCCCATGGAAGAATGGGAAAGCATGGCTACTTTCGGCTCTTTGCCCACCAGCATGTCAAAGGACTCTGCGGAAGAACCTGCGATTGCTGCCAGCTCTTCGGCATTTGGATTCTGATTCAGTCCGCAGTCGCTGAATACGAAGATACCATTCTCACCGTATTCACAGTTGGGAACATCCATAACGAAGAATGTAGATACCAGTTTCGTGTTTGGTTTTGTCTTCAGGATCTGAAGACAAGGCCGAAGGGTATTTGCGGTAGAATGGCAGGCACCGGAAACAAGACCGTCTGCATCCCCCATTTTAACCATCATAACCCCATAATATGTATAATCGTTCAAAATTGTCTCTTTTGCTTTTTCAGGTGTCATACCTTTTTTTGCACGAAGTTCAACTACTTTGTCGATATAAGCCTGTGTTTTCTCATACGTTGTGGGATCAACGATGGTGGCTTTGGAGATATCCAGCCCTTCGCTTCCCTTCTTTACTGCTTCTTCTGATCCGATGATAATCAGGTTGGCGAGATCCTCAGCTAAAATCTGAGCAGCTGCCTCTAAAGTTCTCCTGTCTTCGGACTCAGGCAATACGATTGTTCTCTTATCCTGCCTTGCTTTTTCTTTGATTGTGTCAATAAATCCCATGATTCATGACTCCTTTCATTTTATTAGCTCGCTATTCTCATTATATTACGTAATTTGGGGAACCACAAGGTTAGTTATTATTTTAACAAGGTCAAAAAACACGAAAAAACCTTGTATTTACGGCGTTTCTGTTATATTATCACTTGAGGAACCATGTTCTTTTTCAGGTACACCAACTAGTTCCATTCAGAAAGGACTTCTTTTATGATCGTTACAGGTATCATTGCTGAATATAATCCATTCCATAACGGGCATGCTTATCAGATTAAACAAGCACGTCAAATCACCCAGGCGGACTATGTGGTGGTAGTCATGAGCGGTGACTACGTTCAACGAGGCACCCCCGCCATTATGGAAAAACATCTCCGGGCCAGAATGGCTTTGGAACATGGCGCGGATCTGGTTCTGGAACTCCCGGTACGCTTCTCCACCGCAAGTGCCAGGGACTTCGCCAGAGGGGCCGTCACCATCCTCCATGACCTGGGCGTCGTAAACTACCTCTGTTTCGGAAGTGAGCACGGCGAAATCACCCCCTTCCTGCGGATAGCCGAACTTTTGGAGCGAGAGCCGGCGATATTTCAGGAGACCATAAAAAATGAACTAAAAAAGGGAGCCTCCTATCCCGCTGCTCATCAAAAGGCTCTACTGGTATCTTCCAGGCAACTGGGATTATTTGATGACCGTGAAGATTTCCCCTTCGATGATTTTCTGGAGGGTCCCAACAACACCCTGGGGATTGAATACGTAAGAGCCCTTCGAGCCTTAAACAGCCCCATAATCCCCTGCACCGTGGCCCGCACCTCCAATAACTACCACTCCATAGAGACCGACTCTAGCTTTGCATCTGCCACCGCAATCCGGCATCTGCTTTTCCATAAGGCTCCGGATGCTCTTACCGGCCTAATTCCCGAGAATCTGATTCCGACTCTTATGGAGGCCCAAAGAGGGGGCCGTCTGATTACGGAAGATGATTATTCTCTGCTCTTAAAATATGTGTTGATGCAGAATACACCCCAAAGGCTGGCAGATTATCTGGATTTTCCCATAACTCTGGCCAACAGGGTCGCCAATACCATCCAGGATTTCTGCTCCTTCAGCCAATTTGCCGAGATGCTGAAAACCAGAGAAATCACCCGTGTGCGTATTAACCGGGCCCTGCTTCATGCGGTCCTGCAACTGGAACAGACAGCCTCTCCCCCATCCTTTATCCGAATGTTGGGATTTCGCAAAGAAGCTGCAGAACTATTAAAAGCAATTAAAAACTCAAGTTCCAGAATGGTCATCGGTAAATTGGCAGATGCACCTTTGGAAACTTACCGGGAGGATCTGTTCGCCTCTAACCTGTATCATTCCGTATTGGCCATGAAAGTTGGTAAAGCGGCGCCGGATGAACGAAGCATCCCTCTAGTTATTATCTAAGATCAAAGCACAATAGCGGGACTGCCGCAGTTTTTTTGCAGCAGTCCCGCTATTTTTGATATCATAGGAAAATGACACGCGTCAGCGTGAGAGTCTGACAAGTCAGACACTTTCGTTGTTCTATCGTCATCTAATTCTTAAAGCTGTGAATCGGTGCAGGAATTCTTCCCTTACGGCTGACGAACTTCTCACAGGAATAGTTGTTGACCGGCATGACCGGCGCATATCCCAACAGTCCGCCAAACTCAACGGTCTCGCCCACGCCCTTTCCAATCACCGGAATCAGGCGCACGGCCGTAGTCTTCTGGTTTATCATTCCGATAGCCATCTCATCCGCGGTAATACCTGAAATTGTGGAGGCCGAGGTATCACCTGGAATCGCGATCATGTCAAGGCCTACAGAGCAGACACAGGTCATGGCTTCCAGCTTTTCCAAGGTCAGGGCACCGGCATTGACAGCATCGATCATTCCCTGGTCCTCGCTGACCGGAATGAAGGCACCGCTTAAGCCACCCACGTAAGAGGATGCCATAACGCCACCCTTCTTCACCTGGTCATTTAACAGGGCCAGAGCCGCTGTGGTTCCAGGAGCACCTACGGATTCCAGTCCGATTTCTTCCAGAATCTCTGCCACGGAATCACCGATTGCAGGTGTCGGAGCTAAAGAAAGATCAATGATGCCAAAGGGGATTCCAAGACGTTTTGAAGCCTCCTGCGCCACAAGTTGTCCTACACGTGTCACTTTGAATGCAGTCTTCTTGATGGTCTCACAAAGTACTTCAAAGCTTTCTCCTCTTACTTTCTCAAGGGCATGTTTTACAACGCCCGGCCCGGATACGCCCACGTTGATGATTGCATCGGCCTCAGTCACACCATGGAAGGCACCGGCCATAAATGGGTTGTCATCTGGAGCGTTACAAAATACCACCAGTTTTGCACATCCCATACAATTGTTATCCTTGGTGGCCTCTGCGGTTTCTTTGATGATCTCGCCCATCAATCTTACCGCATCCATATTAATCCCTGTCTTTGTGGAGCCCACATTGACAGAACTGCAGACATTACCGGTTTTCGCCATGGCAGCAGGGATGGAGCGGATCAGATGTTCCTCCGCGGTGGTCATTCCCTTGGACACCAGTGCGGAATATCCGCCGATAAAATTCACCCCAACATCATGGGCCGCCCGATCCAGTGTTTCCGCAATCGTTACAAAATCCTCTGGGCATTTGCATGCAGCTGCTCCAATCAAGGCAATCGGGGTTACGGAAATTCTTTTATTCACAACCGGAACGCCGTATTGTCCAGCGATATCATCTCCGGTTTTTACCAGGTCTTTAGCATATTTTATGATTTTATTGTAGATTTTCTCATTGACCTTTCCAAGATCAGAATCGATACAGTCCAGAAGGCTGATTCCCATGGTGATGGTTCTCACATCCAGATTTTCCTCCGCGATCATATGATTCGTCTCATTGACTTCAAACATATTAGTCATGTGCTTATCTCCTCTTCCTTCTGCTTAGATTCTATGCATCATATCGAAAATGTCTTCATGCTGACACTGGATGGTAACTCCGATTTCTTCTCCCAGATTCTTCAGTTCCTCGGACATCTCCGCGAAAGACTTGGTGCAGGCCGATGAATCGACGATCATCATCATATTAAAGAAGCCCTGAACAATAGTCTGGGAAATATCCTCGATATTAACATTGACAGAAGCCAGGTAATTGCAGACCTTGGCGATGATTCCAACGGTATCTTTTCCTACTACAGTAATAATCGTTCTTTTCATAATAGCTTTTCTCCTTCATTGTTCCTTATGGACTTTTCTTCTATATCACCGGCTTCAACATCGATGCTGTTTTGGCCGGGAAGATATCTAATCGCTCTCTACTACACCTGAATCATATCAGAAACATCATCCCTCTTAGCAACCACAATATGGAAATCCTTGGATTTATAAGGATTATCCCCCATGGTTACCTCGGAACACACCGTTTCAAAGGCCAGGGCTTCGTAATTATTCTCTTTACTCAGATGGCCCAACACAATCTCCTTCATCCCATCGTGCAGCAATTCACACAATAAGTGTCCTGCCGAGTAGTTGGAGAGATGCCCTCTGTCACTTAAGATACGCTGCTTCAGATGATAGGGATAAGCTCCTACCTGCAGCATATTCACATCATGATTCGCCTCCAGCAGCAATGCATCCAGCCCCTGCAGGTGACCTACGATATAATCATCGTATTTTCCCAGGTCCGTAGCGATTCCCACGGAACGATCCTCATGGCTGATCCGGTATCCCACCGGCTCCGCCGCATCGTGGGAGATGGCAAATGGATCAATCTTCAGATCCCCAATCTCAAACTGCTCATCGGCTGATATCGTGTTGAAGATTCCTTCCGGGAATTTTCCCAGGCTGCTGTGCCCCAGAATTGCGTCTATGGTTCTTGGGGTTGCATAGATGGGAATCTGAAGTCTTCTTGCAAGAACTCCAAGCCCCTTGATATGGTCGGAGTGCTCATGGGTAACCAAAATCCCATCCAGATCCTTTCCCGTATACCCCAGTGTATTCAGGCCATTTTCCACCCTTTTCCCGCTGATGCCCGCATCAATCAGGATACTTGTGGATTCACTTCCGGCGAAGATACAGTTGCCACTGCTTCCGCTCGCGATACTACAAAGTTTCATATGTATTCATCCTTCGATCTATCTGTATTATAGTGTCCGCCAGGTCACCGCTGTTATCGATCTCGAAATCACAATGTATGCCAAATTCTTCCTCTGATAGCTGGCTGGCCATGATTTCTTTGATTTTCTGTTCGGTATATCCCCTGTCTTTTATCAGACGCTCCCTGCGGACATGCTCATCTGCATAAATATACCACAGTTCGTCACAAATTTCATCATATTTATCTTCAATTAATAAAGCTGCCTCTATGAAAAAGAAGGCGGTTCCCTCCCGTCGTTCTCTTTCAATGGCTTCAACAATATACTTTTTCACACCTGGATGAACAATTTCATTGACCTGCCTGCGCATCTTCTCATCCCCGAAAATCACCACAGCCATCTTCTTCCTGTCCAGATTTCCACATTCGTCGGTGAATCCGGGACCCAACAATTCCATCAATGGACGGTAGCAGGACTGCCCCGGCTGCATCAACAGATGCGCCACCTCATCGGCACGTACCACCGAAGCATCATAATTCGTCCCAATATATGTCATCACTTCACTTTTCCCGGAACCTACGCCTCCGGTTATCCCTATAACCCTCATATCAGCCTCCTACTTCCTATGATGTCAAACAGGCAGATTCTTAGAAATACAACCATATCTCCTTCAAATCTGCCTGCTGAAACATCTCACCTTGTGAGTCGCGGTGATTTAGCTGCTGTTAATGCGCTTCATACCAGTTTTGCCCAGTATGCATATCCACTTCCAGGGATACGGCCAGATCGGCAGCGCCTTTCATCTCCTGCTCCAACAGTTCACAGACTGCTTCCACCTCTCCCTTTGGGGCTTCAATCAGAAGTTCGTCATGTACCTGAAGCAGCAGACGAGCCTCAAACCCTTCGGCCTTTAATCGTTCATTCACACGAACCATGGCAATCTTAATGATGTCCGCCGCAGTTCCCTGAATCGGCGCATTCATGGCCACCCGTTCTCCAAAGGAACGCTGCATGAAATTGCTGGACTTCAGCTCCGGCACCGGTCTCCGCCGTCCGAACATGGTGGTCACATATCCCTCTTCTTTGGCCTTAGCCACAGTATCATCCAGGAATTCCTTGATTCTGGGATAAGTCTCAAAGTATTTCTCGATATATTGGGCCGCTTCCTTTCTGGTGATACTTAAGTCCTGACTCAGTCCAAAGGAACTGATTCCATATACGATTCCAAAGTTGACCGCCTTGGCATTCCGCCTCTGAAGAGATGTTACCTCTTCAAATGGCACATGGAACACCTGGGAAGCCGTGATCCTATGAATATCCTGAGCCTCTCTGTAGGCCTGTATCAACCGCTCGTCGCCGGAAAGATGAGCCAGCACCCTAAGCTCAATCTGAGAATAGTCGGCATCGATGAAGACACAACCTTCTTTGGGGATAAAAACCTTCCGGATCATCCGCCCCAGCTCCATACGTATGGGAATATTCTGCAGGTTCGGTTCCGTGCTGCTGATACGTCCTGTGGCCGTTATCGTCTGATTAAATGTGGAGTGGATTCTCTCATCCGCCCCGATATAGGTAGCCAGTCCATCCGCATAGGTGGATTTTAACTTGGCCAGTTGACGATATTCCAGAATATCATTGACAATAGGAGCCTTAGGAGCCAACTTCTCCAATACATCGGCCGCCGTAGAATATCCCGTCTTTGTTTTCTTTCCTCCTGGCAGCTGCAGCTTTTCAAATAGAATCACGCCCAGCTGCTTGGGTGAATTGATGTTGAACTCTTCTCCCGCCTGCTCATAGATCACCTTTTCCAGTTCTTCTATCCGCACCTGAAGCTGTTCTCCATATACCTTCAAAGCCTTGGCTTCCACACGGATTCCTTCTGATTCCATATCGTGGAGGGTGAATGCCAGCGGAATCTCAACATCCGTATAAAGCTCATACATCCCCAGTTCCTGCAACTGCTTCGTCAAGGGTTCCCTGGTGCAATAGGCACTGTAAGCCATATATCCCGCATAGGATGCCAGGGATTCCTCCGTTACCTTTTCAAACTTGGGTAATTTGCTGCTTCCAAACAAATCCTCAGCCGTGGTCAGCAGCTCACCTGCAAACTCCTTGGCAATATCATCATAGGTATAATTGGATTTCAATGGATTCAGAAGATAGGCAGCAATCTGCGTATCAAATACCCTATCCCGCTTAGCCGTCTCCACATAAGAGAGCATGGCTTTCAGATCCAAAACCGAGACCATCTCACACTTTTCAAACAGACGGTTTAATATGCCTTTGATTTTATCTTCGGACAACTGCTCACCGGAAGGCAGATAATAGACTGTATCCCTTCCCACAGAGATTCCGACGCCCCAGAACTTTGTATCCTGAACCAGCGAAACACCTACCTGTCCCACTTCACAGGCCTTTTGAATCACCCCTTCTATCTCATCTTCCTCATGGAGAATCACCGTTACGATTGGTTCTTCCTGTACCGTGTTGTCCTCTTCAAAGCGAATCAACAGATTCTTAAAATCCAGCCTGCGGAACATCTCATAGGCTGCCGATGTATACAGATTCCCCAGTCTTGCATCCTCAGCGGAGAATTCCACAGGACAGTCCACACAAATCGTAGCCAGTTCCTTGGAAAGCTGTGCCAGATCATAATGCTCCCGTAAAGACTGCTGCGCCTTATTGGGCTTGATCTCATCCACATGGGCATAGGCATTTTCCACGGTCTCATATTCCAGAAGGATTTTCGTAGCCGTCTTCTCTCCAACCCCCGGAATTCCCGGAATATTATCGGAAGCATCACCCATAAGGGCCTTCAGATCGATAATCTGCTTTGGCGTCAGTTGATACTTCTCCAGCACCTGGGCAGTATGATAATCCTCGATTGTAGTCTTGCCCATACGGGTCTTGGGAATTCGTATCAGGATATGGTCAGTGGCAAGCTGCAGCAAATCCCTGTCGCCTGACAAAACCGTTACTTCCTTCCCCTCCGCCTCACTTCTGACGGCAAGGGTTCCCAAAATATCATCCGCCTCATAACCTTCCTTGGTCACGATGGGAACTCCCATAGCGGTCAAAACTTCCTTCATCAACGGAACCTGTTCCCTTAATTCCTCGGGCATGGCCTTCCTTGTCCCCTTATATTCCGCAAACTGCTTGTGACGGAAAGTCGGGGCATGGAGATCAAAGGCAACCGTCAGATACTGGGGTTGCTCTTCTTCCAAGATTTTAAATAAAATGTTGAGAAAACCATATACCGCATTGGTATGGAGGCCTTCGGAATTGGTCAGATCCGGCAGACCGTAAAATGCACGGTTCAGGATACTGTGTCCATCTATCAATACTATTTTTTCTCTCATTAACTCTGAAGCCTTTCTTAATCTTTGATATTTTGTCCATTCACTTATAAAACACCCAGCAAATGCAATGTCAGCACGATATCAGCCAAGAGGAAGACCAGAATCAGCACCATTAAGATGAGGATTCTCCTCCTTTTCTTATAAAGCAGGTTCTCCTTTTCCGCCAGATCCTGCTGCAGCATGGATTTGATATCATAGGATAAATCCGCGCTGTCTTCCAGCACCTGTGTGGCCAGTTTGATGATAAAGTATGTCTCCAACTCCTCATAACAATCAGGACAGGATCGGACATGTGTGATAAAACTTTCCAGTTCTTTTGCTTTTAGATCATTATTCAGATAATCTGGAACCAATCTCTGGCATTCTTTACATGTCATACTTTCCTCCTCATATGTTGCAAAGTCCATAAAGCAATAACTCTATCATACACCAAAATGAATGTGAGGTAAACAGTCAATCCGCAGATCACACAGGGAAGCCTATTCATATCTCCCTGTTACGACGAATGGAGCTTTTCCCGAAGGAAAAACCCCATCCATGGATACAATCTTAAGTTTAATTCTTTACCTCATTCGGTGTCTCCAGACCTTTTTCATAGACTCCTGCATTATCGAGGGTCGTCTTTGCGATGGCCTCCAGAGCCTCTGCTGTAAAGAACCCCTGATGAGAGGTAATCATTACATTTGGAAATGATAACAGTCTGGCAGTTGTGGAATGTTCCAGGATTTCATTGGAACGGTTTTCGAATACATTGGAGGTTTCTTCCTCATACACATCGAGTCCCACGCCGAAGAATTTTCTTGCTCTGATTCCCTCGATCAGGTCATCAGTCTTAACCAGAGCCCCTCTGGATGTATTGACGAGAATCACACCATTCTTCATCTTTGCTATGGTTTCCCGATTGATCATATGATAAGTATTATCCATCAGTGGGCAGTGCAGGGATATGAGATCACTCTTTGCCAACACTTCTTCAAGACTTACATAGGTAACGAAATCCTTTAAATCCGGATTCTCATACACATCATATGCGATCACCTTCATGCCGAATCCACGGCAGATTCGTGCCATCGCGGCGCCGATCTTACCGGTTCCCACAATCCCGGCCGTCTTCTCATGGAAGTTGAATCCCATCAGGCCGTTCAGACTGAAGTCATTCTCCCGGACCTTTATATAGGACTTATGGAGACGACGGTTCACACCCAGAGCCAGAGCCATGGCATGTTCCGCAACCGCTTCGGGAGAATATCCCGGAACACGTAGCACCCGGATTCCATATGTTCCCGCAGCTTCCAGATCCACATTGTTGAAGCCTGCACATCTCATCAAAATCAGCTTGACGCCGACCTCATGCAGCTTTTCTATGGTTTCGGCCCCCACATCTGAACTCACAAATGCGCAAACCGCATCGTATCCTGATGCCAGGGAAGCCGTCAACGGTTCCAGATCTGTCTCCAAATACTTAATTTCTATATGCTTATAATCTGCTAACGCTTTATCAAATGACACACTGTCATACTTTTTGGTATCGTAAAATAATATCTTCATATGCCATACCTCCATTAGGTTTTGGGCTGAAAATCTGCCACTACAGTTACTGTCCCTTCAGTTATTAATACCTAACCTCTTGACAATTTTATTTTAGCGCATTGTTAATTATTTATCAATATCCATTTTTTAAAACTTTAACGGTTCTTGCCTTAATTTTTAGTCAATTTTTTCCTCATGGATTCACAGTTAGAATTCATGGTGGTCATTCTGCCAGAAGACGCTCAATTCAAGGAGGGAACAATCTCCTGAAGAAACCTGGAAATCTCCGCTTTCTTGTCATGGCGCTCCTGGACGGCATAGAGATGTAGTCTGTTCTTCGCCCTGGTCATCCCAACATAAAACATTCTGCGTTCCTCCTCCACATCGGCATCTAAAACCGCTTTCCGGTAAGGAATCACACCCTCGTTGACATCCAGAATATAAACGTTATCGAATTCCAGCCCCTTGATACTGTGGAGGGTGGATACCGTGATTCCATTCAAATCCTTCTGTCTGGTCTGATTTTGTCGCTTTAATTCCTCTTTATACCGTTCGATATGGTCGAACCAGTCTTCCACCCGGTCAAATCCCCTGGCCGTGTCCTGAAGTTCATCCAGAATCTCCAGCAGCTCTTCCGGCTTGATTCTGCGGTACTGAGCATACTCTTTCAGGTACCCCTCATATCCAATTCCATATCGGATATAATTCAATGCTCCAAAAGGTGTCATTGGACCAAGCACCTTCAGATCATGCTCTAACTTTTCAATCCGCTCCCACATCCACTGCCGCTCTTCATAGACCTGATACAACGATTCAAAGGTGACCTCTGCATCCAGAAAGGAGTCCCTTGCCAGATAACGGTTAGGCTTATTGGCAACTCGCAGAAAATCACTGCGAAGCCTGCTGCCCTTTGACATCCGCATATAGGTGAAAACGTCCCGGGCAACCCAGTGCTCATAGAGATTGGGCAGCCCATCCCGCATCTGAAACGGCATATTGTACGCCATCAGCTGCTCCACCGTCTTCCGGCTGCCAATATTGGTGCGGAACAAGATGGCAATATCCCGATACTCATGCCCTGTCTTCAAGTATTCCCTGATACTCTCTATCATATGCGCCACTTCTTCCCGGTCATTTTCAAAGATATGAATATCAATCTTATCCCCGTCCTCCCGGTTGGTCCGAATCTTTTTCGAAAAACGGCTTTCATTTTCTCCAATCAGAAGTCCAGACTTTTTCACGATTTCTCCGGTGCTCCGATAATTGGTATCCAAAGTCACCTGGACCGCATCGGGATAGTCCTTCGGGAAATTCAACATAAGCTCCGGCTTCGCTCCGCGGAAACGATAGATGGACTGATCATCGTCACCGACGATAAACAAATTATTGCGGGGGCTTGCAAGCATGCGTATGATATCATACTGTATGGGATTAATATCCTGGAATTCATCGATCAGGATGTATTGGAATTTATCCTGCCAAAGCTTGAGGATATCCGGCCGCTTCCTGAAAAGCTTATAAGTCCAGACCATGATATCATCAAAGTCCAGTTTCTTATTCTTATTCAACCACCCTTGGTATTCTTCAAAGATCTTCCGAAAAACCTCCTCGGCCAGGCATGCCGAATAATAATGCGACAGATTGATTCGCCCATCTTTCACCGTGCTTATTTCCCTGGACAGGTTCGCCAGAAGATCCGCTTCATCTTCCGTGTCCTGGCAATAAGTATCCACCAGCTCCCTGAGCAGCTTCATTTTCATATCTTCACTTAAGATATTTTGTCCGGAAAGATGATAGGTATGACGCAAGATTCCGTAAAACACTCCATGGAATGTGCCGAATGTGACTTGTGAGGTATGTAGATTCATAAGATGAAGAAACCGCTCCTTCATCTCCCTCGCCGCCGCCTTGGTAAAGGTGACAACGAGGATGGAAGAAGCCGGAATCCCCTGTTTGATCAGATTACAGGTCCTTCCGGTAATCACGGTTGTCTTACCGGATCCAGGACCTGCCAGGACCATCATAGGCCCTGTTTTGTGGGCTGTTGCCCTACTTTGAGATTCGTTAAATTTCATAAAGAATACACCACTTTGATATGAAAATCATCAACTTAGTTTCTCGATGGCCGCCTTAATTCTGGCGATGGATTCTTCCTTGCCAATGGTCTCCAGAATCTCTGTGGCACCGGCAGGTGTCATCTGTTTTCCGGAAGCCGCGGTACGGATGGGCCACATCACATATCCATTCTTGTAGCCTTTTTCTTTCACAAATGCGGAAAGGGCTGCAAACAGTCCATCATTGCTATAATCTTCCTGAGCCTCCAGAATCGGAAGAACTTCCTTTAAGACCTCCAGAGAAGTCTCCTGGTTCGTCTTCATCTTCTTATGGGTATACATCGCCGCATCATATTCCGGCACCTCATCAAAGAAATCAATCAGATCCGGGATATCAGGGAATACTTCGATACGAGTCTTAACCATAGCCGCGATTTTACGGAAGTCATAGTCCTTTTTAAGAGCACTCTTCAGATACGGAAGGGCCTTGTTGTAAAATGCCTCGTCATCCATGTTCTTAATGTATTCACCATTCATCCATCTCAGCTTGGTCATATCAAAAACTGCCGGCGATTTGCTGATTCTGTGGTAATCAAATGCCTGAACCAATTCCTCCAAAGAGAAAATCTCACGCTCCTCGGCTGGACTCCAGCCCAACAATGCCACAAAGTTCACGATGGCTTCCGTCAGGAATCCCTGGTCAACCAAATCCTCATAGGAAGACTGTCCGCTACGTTTGGACAACTTCTGGTGATCCTCATTGGTGATCAGTGGACAGTGAACATATACGGGTACCTCCCAGCCAAAAGACTCATACAGACGGTTGTACTTCGGTGCCGAAGACAGGTATTCGTTGCCTCGCACCACATGTGTGATTCCCATCAGATGGTCATCCACCACGTTTGCGAAGTTATAGGTGGGGAATCCGTCGGATTTGATCAGAATCATATCGTCCAGTTCCGCATTCTCCACGGTAATATTTCCATAGATTTCATCGTGGAAGGTAGTAGTTCCTGTTGTCGGCATGTTGATACGAATTACATAAGGTTTCCCTGCCGCCAGATTTGCCTCGATCTCTTCCTTCGGTAAATGCAGACAATGTTTGTCATACATATGGATTTCCTTACCACCTACGTTGGTGGACAGGGACTCCAGCCGTTCCTTGTCACAGAAGCAGTAATAAGCATCTCCCTGCTCAATCAGCTGCTTTGCATATTTCAGATAAAGGCCTTGTGCATTTCTCTCACTCTGGACATAGGGGCCACAGCCTCCATCTTTGTCGGGACCTTCGTCATGCTTCAGTCCTGTTTCCGCCAGTGTATGATATATGATCTTCAGGGCTCCTTCCATAAAACGTTCCTGGTCTGTATCTTCAATACGAAGCATAAAACTGCCACCCTCATGTTTGGCAATCAAATATGCATATAATGCTGTCCTCAAATTACCCACATGCATTCTTCCTGTGGGGCTCGGCGCGAATCTTGTCTTAACCATAACTGCTATCTCCTGTTTCTATAGTTTACCGGCATTTTATCATTTTTGACATGATATACCAGCGATTTCTCAATCTGTTTTATTATAAACCATGGCTGATATAAATTCAAGTACAGCGAAAGGCTAATCCCTCTGCAGATACGAGAAAAGATAGAGCCTGCAATTCCAACAATCCCATGTTGTCAGAATTACAGGCTCTATGTTAATGGCAGTACCACTTCTCTGTTAATAAACCGGATATCATTAATCTAATACAATCTCAATCAAATCTTCCGGAGGTACCTGTGTGGAAGATGCTTTCTGGTATTTCTTCAATTCCGCGGCCGCCGTCTTCAGAGGTACATTGGTTCCTGCTCCGGCCATACATCCCCCTGGGCACCCCATTCCTTCAATCAGACAGCCTTGCATCTTCCCGGCCTTAGCCATGGTAAGCACTTTTCTACAGTCCGAAAGCCCCTCGGCATGTTCGATATGTACCGGGATATCCGGATAATATTCCTTCAGGCATTGCTCGATGGCCGCGGCAACTCCGCCGGCCACAGCGTAACCACGTCCTGCAGCGGTGGCGTTGTGAAGTCCCTTGCCAGGCTCCATCTCTGCCGGTTCGATCCCCTTGGCTTCAAACATTCCCTGAAGTTCTTCAAAGGTGATTACAAAGTCCACATCGCTTCGGACATCCGTACGGGATGCTTCCAGCTTCTTCGCAGCACAAGGGCCGATAAACACCACCTGAACATCTGGATACTGCTTCTTAATACTTCTGGCAGATGCCACCATCGGTGTCAATTCCTGTGAAACGCTCTCTATCAAGTCAGGGAACTGCTTCTTAGCCAGCATGGACCAGGAAGGACAGCAGGAGGTGAGCAGAAATGGCAGCTCTTTCGTGGTAACCTTGGAAGCATAATGATGAGCTTCTGCAACCGCTCCGATATCGGCTCCCAGAGCCACCTCATACACATCCTTGAATCCCAGCGAAAGCAAGGCAGCCTTGAACTTGGCAGGTGTTACCTCCTTGCCGAATTGCCCGATAAAGGCAGGGGCAACTTCTGCGATGATTTCCTTTCCTTCCCTCAAAGCACGGGCCAGCTGGAAAATCTGGGATTTATCCGAAATCGCTCCAAATGGGCAGTTAACCATACACATTCCACAGGAAACACACTTTTGGGAATCGATTTTAGCCCTTCCCTGAGAATCGTCGCCAATGGCATTGACCCCACAGGCCCTTGCGCAGGGACGCTCCATCTTGGATATGGCATCGTAAGGACAGACAGCCTTACACTTCCCACATTTAATGCATTTTTCCTGATCAATGATGGATTTTCCTTTGATGATGGAGATGGCCTCCTTGGGACAGACCTCTTTACATGGATGGGCCACACAGCCTCTGCACATGTTGCTGACCTCATATTTATTGGGCTCACAGGCATCACAGGCCGATGGAATCACCTGCATAAGCGGGGGCTCATAATACTTTTCGTCAATATTGCTGTTCTCCATCCCGGAGGTGATGTGAACCGCTTTGTCCTCCGGACGCAGGGACATACCCATGGCCAGACGTACACGCTCACTGGCCACCGCCCGCTCCCGGTAGATACTGTCACGATAGACAGCACGCTCTTGGACGATATGATAGGGGATCGCCTCAATTTCATCATTGAAGTTTTCCTTAGTGGATTCAAATGCTACCTTACAAATCTCGGTAAATACTTTTCCTCGTATTTTCTTTACTGGTGTTTCTACACTTCTCAAGCTATTCACTCCTTTGTTGTAAATCAATTGTTTCTATCAGCACCAAAAAACCGCAGTGTCTGCGGTTTTTTGGTGAGCAGAAGGACATGCCTCCGCATACTTCTATTCTATTCGTTTTGGAATGAAATGCAAGTTCTTAATTTAGTACAAGCTTTATTTCTTACTTCCCAGCTTGCTCATAATCCACACAAATATCATAATTACGAGGATTGTGATAAAGATCCCGGCCATGCCTTTCCACATAATTTCCAGAGAAATCATTACATTGTCCATATTCATAGTCTTTATCCTCCTATCTCAAAAACTGTGTAACAAGATTGATTACCATACCACCTGCAATTACCGAAGCAATCTGACCGGATACGTTAGCGCCGGCTGCGTGCATCAATATGATGTTGCTTGGATCCTCTTCCATCGCCATCTTCTGGATAACTCTGGAGGACATGGGAAATGCTGAGATACCGGCACCACCCACCATGGGGTTAATCTTCTTCTTCAGGAACAGGTTCATAAACTTGGCCAGCAGTACACCACCGATGGTATCCATCACGAAGGCAAACAGACCGATGGCCATAATCATAAGCGTTTCCACAGTAACAAACTGTTCTGCCCTCATGCTGAAGGAGATTGTGATTCCAAGCAGCAGGGTGATCAGATTTGCCAGATTGTTCTGAGCCGTGTCTGACATGGTACCCAGAACGCCACACTCACGAATCAGGTTACCAAACATCAGGAAACCAACCAAAGCCACAGACTGAGGAGCCACAAGACCAACGATGATGGTTACCACGATTGGAAATGCGATTCTCATCTGTTTTGATACAGAGC
This sequence comes from Candidatus Pelethocola excrementipullorum, assembly GCA_018714325.1. Lineage (GTDB taxonomy): Bacteria > Bacillota > Clostridia > Lachnospirales > Lachnospiraceae > Novisyntrophococcus > Novisyntrophococcus excrementipullorum. Next base: position 9,762 of record DVNN01000374.1, on the reverse strand, counting down.
TTGGATTGTACTCCATACGGATTTTCCGCTCTTTCTTAGTGGTTACCAGCCGAATTGCGAAAGGCTGTACGATAGGTACCAGGGCCATATAAGAATACGCCGCCACCGCTATCGCCCCGATATACCGGGAATTCAATATCTGTGATACCAGGATAGATGTCGGGCCGTCAGCCGCACCGATAATTCCGATGGAAGCTGAATCGTTTAGGCTGAATCCCAGCAGTGATGCTAAAAGGATTGCGGCAAAAATACCGAATTGGGCACCTGCACCAAATAAAAACATCAAAGGATTGGACAACAGTGGTCCAAAGTCAATCATCGCACCGATTCCGATAAACAACAGGATCGGCATCGCCTCAGAGGCTTCGATTCCCACCTCAAACAACCACTCAATAATACCATTGGCAGAGATTCCTCCCTGCAAGGTCTGATTCAGCACGCCTGACAGCGGCAGATTCACCAGTATCGCTCCAAATCCCATGGGAAGAAGCAATGACGGCTCATATTCCTTCTTAATCGCCAGCCAGATCAGTACAATGCCTACTACATACATGACAAGCTGCTGCCATGTGAGAGCTTGTAGTCCCTCAATCAAAAAGCTCATAGTTACGTCCTCCATAAATCAAGTTTTAGGGCTGCCTAAAAACAAAATGGTTCCTATACAGAAAAAAAGCTCTTATTGCAGTATCTTTATAAATACCGCAATAAAAGTCTTGCTATTTCAATTTTCCGCGGACTGCAGGCCATGTGTAATCTCCTCCTACGGTCGTTCTGACGCGTGAAAATCCATATAGATACAAAATATGGCAGCTACTCCCTTTTATCTTCCTCATTATAATTCAGAAAAAGGCCGACTGTCAATAGCGTTTGGTAATTCCTGATTCTTTCTTACAGATTTCCCTTCTGCTCTTCTCTTTTCTTTTTCATCCGGGCGGTATTCAATCCTCCCTTTCTTTCTCCCAGCAAACTGGCCCGCATCACGGCCTGATCTCCAAACTTGCCTCTTAAACTGTCCACGGCCTTGTCCAGTTTTTTCATCTTCTCAGAATGCTCATCCTGGAAAAGACTCATCTGCTCAAAATCTTCGGACTCATCAATCGCTTTTCCCGCCGATACCCCCAACAATCGAATCGGATTGTCATTCCATGCCTCCGCCAGCAGGGTTTTGGCGGCCGTATAGATTTCGTCCGTGGTGTCCGTGTTATGACCCAGGCTCCGCTGACGTGACCACTTCTTAAAGTCACTATCCACCAGATTTACGGATACCACACTGACCTTTTTCTTATCCAGACGGATTCTGGCCGCCACCGTCTCCACCAGGGAAAGCAGCAGCTGATTGGCATCCTGAAGACGCACGAGGTTTTCAGAGGTCGTCATACTACTGCCATAACTTTTATCCTTTGCCTCCCGGATTGCGATGGGCGTGGACTCTATTCCATTGGCATAGTCCCAGATCGTCCCTCCCATAATCCCCAGGTGCCTGAGCAGCATCTCCCGGTTAAGATTAGCCAGATCTCCTATGGTATGTGCCCCCATCTTGGCCAGTTCTCTTCGCGCACTTCTCCCCACAGAGAACAGATTTGAAACCGGCAGAGGCCACATCTTCTCCTGAATCTCTTCAAGAAACAACGTATGTATCTTATCAGGCTTTTCAAAATCCGATGCCATCTTAGCCAACAGGAAGTTGGATGAGATGCCGATATTGACCGTGAATCCCAATTCATCCCGGATGGTGTTTTGCAGCCGGTTAGCACTCTCCAGAGGACTCCCCATCAGAAGTTCCATCCCCGTCATGTCCAAAAAAGCCTCGTCGATACTGTATTGATAGACGTCAGGGGTATATGTGCTCAAGATCTCCATCATCGCTTTGCTGTTACGCACATACCATTCGAAATCGGGTGGAACCACCTCCAGGAAAGGGCATTTTTTACGAGCAGAAAAAAGGGATTCCCCTGTATGAATCCCATATTTCTTAGCCTCTTCTGATTTCGCCAGCACCACCCCGTGCCGCTTACTCTCATCTCCGCCCACGGCGGCCGGTATCTTCCGCAAATCCACTTTACTTCCTTCACGGAGCATCTTAACGGATGTCCATGAGAGAAATGCGCTGTTTACATCCACATGAAATATAACTTTTCCCATATCTCTACCTGATTCCTCTAGCAGAGCTCCAAAAACAAGTCCTGGATTCCTCCGCACACCATGCCTTCATCCTCGGCATCCTGATTGGTCATATTGACGCGGATCACCTGTGGCTGGGTATCGCCGGAACGCAGCATCCGCATTGCGCTCTGCATCATATCAGCCTCTGCGCATCCGCCGCCGATGGTACCTGCCGTGGAGCCGTCTTCCAGAATCAGCATCTTAGTTCCAATCTGCCGGGGAGCCGATCCCTTTCTCATGACAATGGTTGATAAAACCTTCTTGCCAGGCCGTTCCATCGCTTCCAAAATTTCGTCGGGAAATCCGCCCCCGCCCCGCTTTGAATTCTTCACCTCTATGATTTCTCCCAGAATCGAAACGGCGATTTCTTCCGGGGTCTCACTGGCTATGGAAAGCCCGATGGGAGCATGCATGGTATCCAGACGCTCAGGGGAGTATCCCTCTTCCTTCATCACTTTTTTCAACAGACGGATTCTGGAGCGGCTACCCATCATGCCCAAATAAGCATAGGACTTTTTCAATATGATTTCCAGACAATCCTTATCATATCGATGCCCTCTTGTCACGATTACAAAATAGGTATCCGGGCCGCCTTCCACCTGCTCCAGGCCATGCTCAAAAGAATCACAAATCACGTGATCAGCCTGAGCCTCTCTTGCATGATTGGCATAGAGGGGCCGGTCTTCAATCACCGTGACAGGAATGCTCAAAAGCTTAGCAAGTCTCACGATCGCCACTCCCACATGGCCTCCTCCACAGACTACAAGATGAGGGCTTCCACTGAGAACCTCGCAGAATAATCTGCCTCCCTCATATTCCTTATTGCAGGTTTTCTCCACGGACTTTGCCCCCTCACGAATCCTGCGCCGCTCTTCTGAATCTATATCATCGCTTTCATAGATCCAATCTCCCCCCGAAAGAACGCAGCGATACCCCTGATTGACGCCTTCAATCACCGTAACAATTACCGTTTGCTTTTCCTTATCCATATTTTTCAAAACTTCCATTAACATGATACACTCTCCCATATTCTTATCTGCTTCAATGTTCTTTATGGATTTTCCCATATAGAAAGGTTATCCTAAAGCACTCCATCACGCTCTTAATCTTACCAGTATTCTACCATATATCATCAGACTGGAACAGTTTTTTTGCCTCCTGCTCCAGTTTTTCCTGCATTTCCTGATAAAAATCCATGATTCTTCTTCCTTTTTCGGTAAGGGTTGAGGAACCACCTTCCGCACCTCCTGTTTTGGCTCGCACCAATTCAAATCCAAGCTGCTGTTCGGCCTCTTTTACTATTTTCCAACCTTTACTGTAGGAAATATGCATCTGCTTACAGGCCGACTGCATCGAACCATTGTGATTGATCAATTCCAGGAACTGCGCGGATTCCCAATTAAAGAACATCGATTCCCTCTTTAATTCCAACCGGACTCCGGGATATACCCCCAGAGGTTTATCGGGAACTCCAATGTTTTTTAAGTCTTCTTCACCGCTCACCGCCAGTATGATTCCATCGTCTTCCACCGCCAGTTCCCAGATATGTTCTGTCACTCCCGGCTGGTGCATGGCTCCCCGCATGCCTTGAGCGCCTTGATAGGAAAGTAATTGTGGAAACAGCTCTGCGTCGAACATCACGGGGTGCCCCCGTCTTCCGTTGTAGACGGGAACTGCATTATTGTGTCCGCAGGTCAACATCTTTTCTATGGTGTCAGGCAGAAGCATCGGATATTTTGCCGGCAGCACCAATACGCTGTCACAAAGTTTTTCCACGTATACAATCCCCTTTTTTACACTATCAAACATCTCATCCTTTTGATAGGCCGGATTATACAAATTAATCACGGGAAGTTTTGACACATGCTTTTCCAGACTTTCGCTGTCTTTTCCTGTCACTAAAACAATTGGCTTTATACCAGCCTGTTCCAGAATACTGATAATCTGACGAATTACCGTGGTATTCCCCAGTGGAAGCATGGCCGCCGAAGCCCCTTTAGATCCTTGATGACCATCGGCTATAATCACAGCACCCGTGCGGAGTTTTTTTCTTCCATCCATCTATAATTCTCCTCTCAAAAGCAGGATAGCTTCCGGATCTACCTTTAGATATGATGGAACCACATTGGCCAGATGATCGGAATGGAGACTTTTTTCAGTCTTCCACCAGATCCCATTTTCCAAGGTGACATACCATTCAAAGGGCATCTCCGAAATCTCCACCTTCCCTGTAGGAATCAGGTTCCCCTTCGGATTATCCCCACATGATTCCACAGCGGAATCAGGAAGCGGCTTAAAATCATGGGCACGAATTCCCACATAACGCATGTCATCCACCACCTTCTCCGATGTGGTAAGTTCCACGTCCCAGTCGATGGCTCTCACTCGATAATCCGAGATTTTTTCAAATCTGGACAGATTCTTGCAACCCGTGAGCCTGGCGGCCTGTGCAGTGATCGGATGGTCAAACAGCTTTCTGGTCTGCCCCTGCTCCAAAATCCGCCCTTCCTGCAACAGTAACATCTGGCTGCAAAGCTGATAGGCCTCATCCCGGTCGTGGGTGACCAGCACGGTCACTCCTTGGTAGGATTCAATCAATTTGGCCAACTGCAGCCGCAGCCCCTCTTTCAGAAAGGCGTCCATGGCCGAAAATGGCTCATCCAAGAGCAGGACCTCCGGTTCATAGGCCAGAATCCGTGCCAGAGCCACTCTCTGCTGCTGGCCGCCGGAAAGACACCCCGGATAGCTCTTTTCCACTCCCTGAAGCTGAAAGCGGTCAATCATCTTCTTGATTTTTTCCTCCCTGAATCTATCTTTCTTCTCCAATCCACATCCGATATTCTGCTCCACCGTCATATTGGGAAATAAGGCGTAATTCTGAAACAGATACCCTACCTTTCTCTTCTGTGGCTTTACATTGATCTTCTGATTGGAATCATATAAGATACGGTCGCCTACGGTGACATGTCCGCTGTTCGGCGTGACAATGCCGGCAATAGACTTCAGCGTCATACTCTTTCCGCACCCGGAGGGTCCCAGAATTCCAATGCATTCCCGTTCTCCTCGAAAAGCAAGTTCCAGTGAAAACTGGCGCAACTTCTTCGTAATGTCCACTTCCAACATCATTCTCGTCCTTTCCTTTCGTGTCTTAACGGTTTTTCCTCTTTTTTTCCATAACGCCGATCCAATTCATGGCCATTACCGATACAAAGGCAATCACAACAACAATCGCCACATAACCATAAGCCTTTTCCATATTCCCAGCCGCCACCTCCGAGTACACGGCCATAGGAAGCGTTCTGGTCTTTCCTGCAATATTACCAGCTATCATGGCTGTCGCTCCAAACTCTCCCAGCCCTCTCGCAAAAGCCAGCACCCCGCCGGATACAACGCCGGGAACGGCATTGGCCAAAATCACTTTCCGGAAAATCGTCCATTCACTCATTCCCAAGGTTCTGGCCGCATCCACCAGATTTTCATCCACCTGCTCAAATGCTCCCCTGGCCGAACGGTACATCAGTGGAAATGACACGACCACAGCCGCCAACACCGTAGCGATCCAGGAAAATGCAATCTTAACGCCAAACAAATCTAAAAACAGCCTTCCGAGAGGCCGCTTTACCCCGAATAAATACAGCAGGAAGAAACCCACCACCGTGGGCGGAAGTACCAGAGGCAGCGTCAGCACTCCGTCCCAGAACATCTTGGTCCCTTCTCTCCTGCGGCTAATCACACCCCAAGCCACCAGAATTCCGGCAAAAAATGTAACAAATATCGAAATAGATGCGGTTCTTAATGAAATCCAGATTGGTGACCAATCCATAGTATATCCTCCTAACGAAAAAAATAGGGCAGGCAAGGCAGACCTCACCGTCTGAATTGCCTGTCCCCATGAAGTTTATGAAAGAGCGTTGGTGAATCCATACTCCTCAAATACCGCAATCGCTTCCGGTGACTTCAGAAAATCTACAAATGCTTTGGCCTCTGTCCCATGTTTACTATTCTTTACAACGGCAACAGGATAGATTGCTTTACTGACACTGTCTTTTGGCGCCTCTGCTACTACCTTAACCTGATCCGGCATGGATGCTGCATCCGTAGCATATACAATACCTGCATCGGCACTTCCCGCTGCAACCTGATTCAACACTTCTGTCACATTGGTTCCAAGGCTTACCTTATCTTGAATGGAATCCCAGATTCCCAGATTCGTCAGGGCTTCCTCGGAATACTGCCCCACCGGAACAGATGCGGGGTCTCCGATTGCAATGCTGTCCGCCTTCACGATATCTTCAAAGGATGTCAGGCCGGATTCGCCTTCTGCCGGAACAATCAACACGATCTTATTTTCTAACAGATCTGTCATCGTATCCGTCTCAATCATCCCATCATCGTTCAGCTCATTCATCTGCTTCGGCGCTGCTGACATAAACACATCCGCCTCCATGCCCTCGCTAATCTGAGTCTGGAGCTTTCCGGAGGCATCATAGGTTCCCTCTATATAGACTCCAGGATTGGCTTCCTGGAACATGGGGATCAATTTGTCATCATAGGCATTTTTCAGACTTGCCGCTGCCGCTACTAAAATAGTTGTCTCCTTAGCGGGAGTTGACTCATCCTCTGATTTTGATACTGCCAATGAGGATGTCTCACTTTTACTTTTAGATTCGGAAGCGGATGCAGAAGTACTATCCGAACTTCCATTGCCACATGCTGCCAGCATGCTCATTGCCATAATCCCCGTCAATAACATTGCAAATTTTCTTTTCACAGTTTGCCTCCTATTTAGTGTTTAATCACAAAAGCTTAATCCCTTCTGGCACATTCCCCATCGGTACCTCTCAGTATCTTGATCCCATGGGGTAAGTCTCCAAGTATGAAGTCCAGGCTCTCCCGAACCGCTTTCGGACTGCCTGGAAGATTGATGATCAGGGTTTTCTTACGAATCACGGAAACACCCCTGCTCAGCATGGCCCTGCTTGTAATCTGCATGGACCCATGGCGGATGGCCTCTGCGATTCCCGGAGCATTCCGGTCTGCAACGGCCAACGTTGCTTCAGGAGTCTGATCCCTCATGGAGAAACCTGTGCCTCCGCTGGTGAATACCACGTCCACCTGACGGCTGTCGCTCAGGCGTACCAGATTCTTTTTCAGTAATTCCGGCTCGTCTGGTATCACAAGGATTTCAACAACCTCATACCCTTGCCCCTCCAGCACTTCCTTCACGGCAGGACCGCTTTCGTCCACCCGTTCTCCTCTGGAACCTTTATCGCTGAGCACGATGACTGCTGCCTGAAAGGGACGTTCAGCCTTCGGCAATTCTATACGCAGTTCATCCCCCGGGTAAATATCCCCACCCTTCATAACCTTGGCAAAAACACCCTCCCGGGGCATAATACAATCTCCCATTCTCTTATGGATGGCGCAGTGGCTGTGGCACTCTTTTCCAATCTGTGTCATCTCCAGAACCACGCCACCGCAGTACAGCGTTGTTCCCACCGGAAGAGAACGAAAATCCACGCCTTCCACCACCAGGTTCTCACCGAAATCTCCGTCTTTTACATCAGCGCCCCGCTGGTTGAATGCTTCAACCTTATCGTAAGATAAAAGGCTTATCTGCCGATGCCAGTTTCCCGCGTGGGCATCTCCTTCCAGCCCATAATTCTCCACAAAATGCCCCACAGGAATGGGGTGTTTCTCCACCCCCTTCTGCTCACTGATACAGATTGCTTTCACGATTCCCATCTTTTCTTCCTCCTATCCCCTGATTCTTTCTACACATGTTCCTGCCGTTTGAAATCCCCGCTCTTTCCACCAGACTTTTCTTCCAGATGAATCCCGCCGATTTCCATGGTTTTATCCACGGCCTTACACATGTCGTAGATGGTCAGAAGGCAGACGGACACCCCTGTCAGTGCCTCCATCTCCACTCCGGTCTTTCCGTTACATCTGGCAGTACAGACCGCCTGTATTCTACTTTGCCCCTCATCCATCACAAAATCGATGGACAAATTGGTCAGATTGAGGATATGGCACAGCGGAATCAAGTCTGAAGTCTGCTTTGCACCCATGATTCCTGCCACCCGAGCCACTCCCAGAACATCGCCTTTTCCCATGGAGCCTTTTACAACTTTTCGGTAACACTCCCCACTCATAGTGATCCATCCACTGGCCACTGCCTCTCTTTCCGTCTCATTCTTGCCGGATACATCTACCATATAAGCGTTTCCGCCTTCATCAAAATGACTGAATTCTGCCATGTTTAAACTCCTTTTCCAAATCCGCAAATCGGGAAGGTACAGACTGGGCAGGAAAGGCATAAGCCACCTTCTCCCAAGGCCGCCAGCTCTTCTGCTTTCACCTCATCGTCTGCCATGATTCTGGGCAGAATCAGGTCAAAGATGGTACGCTTTGCGTACATCACGCATCCCGGGAGCCCCATAACTGGTATCTTACGTCCTTCTTTCTCATAGTAGGCCAACAGGAACATGGCTCCCGGCAACACCGGAGCACCATAAGACACGATTGACGCCCCTGTATTTTTAATGGCGAGGGGAGTCTTGTCGTCTGGATCCACACTCATTCCTCCGGTACAGATAACCATGTCCGAACCATTCTCGATCATCTCCAGGATGCTTGCCGTAATCTTGGCATGATCGTCATTCCAGGTTACATGTGCACTGACTTCCACATCATATTCCTTCAGTTTTTCTTCAATCACAGGCGTGAATGTATCTTGGATTCTGCCATAGAACACCTCATTACCAGTGGTGATAATTCCCGCCTTTTTATGCAAAAACGGTTTCAGTTCCAGAATCGGCGCCTCTCCTGCCAATTCTTTTGCCCGTTTCATCTTTTCTTCTTCAATTACCAATGGGATAATTCTGGTACCCGCCAGCTTATCCCCCTTTTTCACTGGAAAATCTCCATGAACAGATGCTATCATCATCTCTCCACAGCTATTGACCGCTTTTAAGGCCGAACGATTAATCTTCAATAGCCCGTCACAGTCAGCACTCAATTCTATCTTTCCTTCTTTTACTTCACTCCGAACCATATGGTCATTGATGCACATCCTGCAAAGAATCTCTGCCGCTTCATCTTCATGGAGCATACCTTCCTCTTTTTCCCAGATGTAAAGCTGGTCTTTTCCCACGCTCAGAAGCACTGGAATATCTTCTTCTCTGATCACATGGCCTTTTCGAAACACCGGCCCTTTCTTTTCTCCCTTGATAATCTGGGTGATGTCATGACACAGTACCTGTCCGACGGCATCCTCAGTGCGAATTAATCTCATAATTATATGCCTCCCAATGTCGTTATGTTTTTTAATAAATAACGTATGATTTATATTATCACGAATCCTATTCGTTGTAAATATATTTGCGGTAAAACGACTCCGCCTGCAAGGTTATCTTCTCTGTAGTAACTGCGTCTATCAGGTTTTCATAGATCTTCACCTGTCTTTTTCCTCCATAGGAAATCTGTTCAAAATACCTCTTTGGGAATATATGAAGAAGCCCTCTATTCTCATCCCAATAAACATCATAGTCCACGACGGCTTCATCCGAAAAGATCACATCATCCAGCTTCTTCCAG
>DVNN01000373.1 GCA_018714325.1 Candidatus Pelethocola excrementipullorum | reverse complement strand
ACCTATGCAGGTCTGATACTGCCAAAGGCTACCTCTGCATTTGGAATCTTTATGATGCGGTCTTATTTTGCAGCTTTACCTAAGGATTTGGAAGAGGCCGCAAGGGTAGATGGTATGAATGAAGCAGGGATTTTCGTAAAGATCATGCTTCCGCTGATTAAGCCGGGGGTTCTGACATTGACGATATTCTATCTGATGCAGAACTGGAATGATCTGTTATATCCGTTGATGATGACAAGTTCCACCAAGATGCGGACACTTTCTGCCGGACTGGCATTGTTTGTGGGTGAGCATGCGACGACTTATTACGGGCCGCAGCTGGCCGGCGCGTTATTATCTGTATTACCACTGCTGGTAGTCTATATCTTTTTCCAGAAGTATTTTATCGCCAGTGCGGCGACCAGCGGTATGAAAGATTGAGGTGAAATGAGATGCAAAAAGCTAGATTATTATTACATAAAGAGTTTAGAAAAGCCAAAATTGATCCGCGTATCTATGGAAGCTTTGTGGAGCACATGGGACGAGTGGTATATACGGGTATCTATGAACCAGGCCATCCCCTGGCAGATGAAGAGGGCTTCCGCAAGGATGTGATGGAGGCTGTAAAGGAAGCGGGTATCTCCATCATCCGGTACCCGGGTGGTAATTTTGTATCAGGCTATGACTGGGAAGATGGGGTAGGACCGAAAGATTCCAGACCCGTCAGGCTGGACCTGGCATGGAAGTCCCTGGAGACCAATCAATTCGGAACCGATGAGTTCATGCATTTTGTGGAAAAATCAGGTGCAGAACCCATGATGGCAGTGAACCTGGGAGTGAATGGAATCAAGGATGCCCTTCACTATCTGGAATACTGTAACTTTCCGGGCGGAACCAAGTATAGCGATATGAGAAAAGACCATGGGGTAGAAGAACCTTATGGAATCAAAACCTGGTGCCTGGGCAATGAGATGGACGGAGACTGGCAGCTGGGTCACAAAACCGCCGAGGAATATGGCAGATTGGCCCAAGAGACCGCCAAGGCCATGAAATTGATGGATCCGTCCATCGAATTGGTATCCTGTGGAAGTTCTTTGAATACCATGGCAACTTACCCCCAGTGGGAGGCTACAACCTTAGATTACACCTATGACTATGTGGATTATATCTCATTACACCAGTACTTTGATGGGCACGAAAAGTCATTTCCCGCATTCCTGGCCCAGGCGGATGAAATGAATGAGTTTATAGAGAACGTGGGCGCGGTCTGCGATTTTATCAAGACAAAGAAACGTTCCGATAAAAAACTTTTCATCAGCTTTGATGAATGGGGCGTATGGACCAGACATTCCGATGAAACCGTGAATGAGTGTGATGCGAACCCCTGGCAGGAGGCACCAATCATCAGTGAGATGATATACAGTTTCGAGGATGCACTTTTGTTTGGAGGAATGCTGATGGCCCTGATTAAGAATGCGGACAGGGTGAAAGTCGCCTGTCAGTCTCTGCTGGCAAATATCAGCTCCATGATCATGACCAGAAAAGGCGGGGAGATGTGGCTTCAGACCATCTATTACCCCTTCGCTCAGGCGGCCAGATATGCCCGGGGAACAGTACTGGATACGCGGTTGGACTGTGAGAAAAAGGTGGAAGATAGTAAGGAGATTCCCCTGGTCGACGCCCTGGCGGTGGAGAATGGCAAGGAATTGGTGATTTTAGCTATCAACCGGAATGATACTGAGAAAGTTGATTTCCAGATAGAGCTGGAAAAATATAGACCGGTAGAAGTCAAAGAGCATTTGATGCTGCACCATGAAAATCTCCAGGTTACCAATGAGATTGATCACGATGCAGTAAAACCAACACATCAAAACAATTGTAAAATATTAGAAAATAAAGTAGAATTAGAATTAAATCCGGCCTCCTGGAATGTGATTGTAATAGGAGTTGAATAGAAAAATCCATATTCGCTGTGAGATACAAATACCAAAGTGGAGCATACCAAAGATGTGACGGTTCGTCACCCAGCTTTATAAATGAGGAGAGACTTAAGAAATGGGAGTTACGATTAACGATATTGCCAGAATATGTCAGGTTTCCAGGACAACTGTAATCCGGGCACTCAATAATAAGGGAAGAATCAGTGAGGAAACCAGACGAAGAATTCTTGATACTGCGGAGAATCTGGGATACCGTCCTGATCTTTTAGCCCGGGGACTTGTTAAGGGAAAGACCTCTTATATTGGTGTTGTCGTATACGATGTGAAAAACCAGTATTTTTCACAGATGCTCAATGAGATTGAGCTTCAGGCCCAAAAACGGGACTATTTCGTGAATATCTCTCTCCATGAGAAGAATCAAAAGCGGGAGAAAGAGCTGATCTGCAGGTTGGTGGATTACCACGTGGACGGGCTGATTCTGTCTCCGGTGAACCGTGGAGAGGAATTCGCCGAGTTCTTAAGGGGACTAAAGACTCCAGTGGTCATCATCGGCAACAAAGTGGCCGACGATATTCCCTATGTGGGAATTGATGAGGAGAAGGCTGCTTATGAAGCGGTGGAAAAGATACTGGAGAAGGGGTATGAGCAGATTTGTTTTGTCTGCCCACCCTTGGCTGAATGGGAGACCGGAAACATCTATACCCATGAAATGCGCCTTAGCGGAGTTAAAAGAGCCTTGGATGCTCATCCAGAGATTGAGTTGAAGACGATAGGACATTTTGGATATCTGGAGGAAGCCGGAAAATTACTGAAAAGTGGTAACAAGAGAACGGCTTTCTTCTGTTCCGGAGATGTATTTGCTCTGGACATCTTGAAGTCGCTGCGGGAGCATGGATTTCGGGCGCCTGAGGATTATGGAATTATGGGATTTGATAACATTGATTTTCTGGAATATCTTTCACCCAGACTTTCCACCATA
>DVNN01000372.1 GCA_018714325.1 Candidatus Pelethocola excrementipullorum | reverse complement strand
CGTCCATCTCAACTGTCAGTTGGCTTATACGCGGATAATGTTCTGGTTGAAACGAAAGAACTAACGGGAACTGGAGACACCTGGAGCTATACCTGGGAGGACCTGCCTAAATATCAAAATGGGAAAAAAATTGTATATACGGCAGCCGAAATCGGAACCATAACTGATTATTCCCAGAAATCTAAAGCTACCGCAGATGATGTCACCACCATCGTGAATGCCCATACCCCTGGTGAGATTTCAAAAACAGTAAAAAAGATATGGAATGACAGTGATAATCAGGATGGATTCCGTCCGGAATACATAGAAGTTCAGCTATACGCTGAAAAAAATGGTGCACCGGAAGCAGCAGGAAGCCCGGTCCGTCTGGATGAGGGCAATGACTGGACTTATACATGGAACGGCCTTACTCAGAAAGATGGTGGAGTGGATATTGTCTATACCGTTGAGGAAGTGACAAACGCCCCTAACTATACCCAGGCCCAAATCGACCAGACTCAGGAACCGGTAACGATTACCAACAGCCATACACCGGAACTCACGAGCCATACCATTGAAAAGCAATGGGAGGACGGAGAAAATCAAGATGGACTACGTCCAACCCAATTGGAAGTAGCTCTGTATGCGGATGATGTACTGTTAGACACCATTGAACTAACCGGAACTGACAACACCTGGAGTTATACCTGGGAGGATCTGCCTAAATATCAAAATGGGAATGAAATTGTTTATACGGCTGCAGAAATTGGAACCGTAGATAATTATACCCAATCCTCTTGGGATACAGTAGGAGAAGTCACTGCCATCGTGAACAGTCATACACCAGAAATAACAAGTCATACTATTGAAAAGCAGTGGGACGACAACGGAAATCAAGATGGAACCCGCCCGTCTCAATTGGAAATCGGATTGTATGCAGACAATGCACTAATCAATACGTATGAACTAACGGGAACCGGAGATACCTGGAGCTATACCTGGGAGGACCTGCCTAAATATCAAAATGGAAATGAAATCATATATACGGCGGCAGAAATTGGAACCGTAGAAGATTATTCCCAATCCGCTCATGAGACTATAGGGAATATCACGACTATTGTAAATGCCCACACCCCTGGAGTGACATCAAAAACAGTGAAAAAGGCATGGGACGATAACGGAAACCAGGATGGAATACGTCCGGAGTATGTAGAAGTGCAACTATACGCCGAAAAAACAGTAAATGGTGTATCTGTGAAGGAAGAGGTAGAAAGTCCAATCCGTTTGGATGGAGACAATACCTGGACCCATACATGGAATAACCTGCCCCAGAAGAATGAGGGAACGGATATTCTCTATACTGTAGAAGAAGTGACGGAGGTATCCGGATACACCCAGGCTACCATCGATCAAAATCAGGAACCTGTAGTGGTAACCAATGTACACACGCCGGAAGTCATCGAAAAAACAGTAGAAAAAGTCTGGAAAGACAATGATAACAAGGATCAAAAACGCCCGAATAGCATACAAGTACAATTATATGCAGACGGTGTGGCACTTGGAGAGCCAGTTACCTTAAGTGAGGGTGATAACTGGACCTATACCATCGACTCATTGGCGAAATACAAGAACGGTGATGAAATAACCTATACTATAAAAGAAATAAACATACCAACAGATTATCAGTCCAGTTCAACCGTAGAAGGTGATAAAACCACCATTACCAACGAGTTGAAACAGAGCGGTGGGAAAAAGCCGCCAAAATGGACAGCGTTAGAAAATCCGACACATAAGAATAATACAAGCAAAAACGGAACAGTAAAAACAGGAGATACAACCAACATTGTAATACCCGTACTCCTTCTTATTGCTTCAGCAGCTGTTGGTGTAGTTCTTATTTCACGTAAGAGAAATCATAGACCTATGAAATAGGCTAGATGAGATTAATTAATGCCTTACAAGCGGCATATAGCCGTTTGTAAGGCGTTTTTAATATCCTAGAGTGTGCCGGGGAGTAAGTATATGTAACAAAAGCAGAAAAGAAATGAATAAATTTTAATGCCATGTTATAATTGTAAGCAAGAGCTAGAATAAAAATGGAATTTGGAGAGTGGTATATATGACTGAATTTATTATGAGTGCATTGCCTTTTATAATTATTGGAGTTTGTTTGGCAATTATTTTCGCTAATTATCATGGAAAAGAGAAGGAAGAGGCTGTTGAGACTTATTTAACAGAAGGAATGTGCTTGGGAATGTGTTTAGGAGTTGCATTTTCATCTTCAATCCATATCAATATGGGGTTAGGAATTAGCCTGGGTATGCTCATTGGTGAAACAATTGGTATTCTAATCAAAAAGAAATGAGCGATAAGAATATGGTATATTAGGCAGTCGAAGGATACTATTGATTGACTGCCTTTCCTATTTCGAGCCCGCCACATTGTAAGTCTTAGGAGAACCCATTTTAATAAGAAGAAAATAAAACGATAAATAAAGATTATGCAAAGGAGATACCCTATGAGAATTTCATATGAAAAGCCTACCGCAAAGGATTTCTTATCCCTGAGAGAACGCTCAGGCATGACAGACAAAGACGAAAAGAGAGCTCAAATCGCATTAGAAAATTCCCTGTACACAATATCCATCTACAATGAGGCAGGCCAACTGATTGGATTTGCCCGAGTCATAGGGGATCAGGGAATTTCTTTTGTAGTTAACGATGTCATGGTAGACAAAAAGTACCACAGAATGGGATACGGTACTACCTTGATGACCCATATCGATAAATACTTAGAAGAAAACACCTATGAAGACAGCTACGTCTGTCTAATCGCCGAACGTCCTGCCGACCTCCTGTACAAAAAATTCAACTTCAAATACCTGACAGAAAAAAGTTGCGGCATGCTCCGTAAACAAGAGTAACAACTCCCGCCCAAGTCCGTCCGCCCGGCATTCTCTTTTGTCCCTCTTGCATGAACTCCCTACCCTTTGCATAGTATAGAAGGACGAGGAATCTTCTATCTAGAAAAGGGGGAGCATGCGTGTACGATCGTGGTTTATGGATATTGGAACAGTACGGACTGACAGCAAAGACATCCTGCAAAGGCAGAGGCGTCCTGCTGTACGAAACACAAGAAGGGTGGGTCAGCATCAAGGAATGTGTCGGCACACGGCAGAAGCTGGAACAACAGTATGCGCTGATGGAGAAGGTGAAGACCTCGGGATTCCCTTATTTGGACTGTCTTAGACGGAATCTGGAGGGAGAACTGCTATCCTATGACAGGGAAGAAAATGCATATGTGGTTCGCGACTGGTATTCCGGAAAAGAATGCGATACCCGCTCCATCACCGATATTGAACGGGCGGTGGAGACTCTGGCAGCGATACATAAGGTGATGCATCTGGAAGTAAAAGAAGAATATGTACGTGAATCCCTGATTCATGAGTGTATGCGTCACAATACCGAGATTCGAAAAACCAGGAAATTCATACAAAAGCGGCAGAAAAAGAACACCTTTGAGATGAAAATTTTATCCTGTGTGGAGCCATTCCTGGAGTGCGGAGAAGAGGTGGTGGATGAGTTAAAGGCTTCCGGTTATGAACGACTTAGGAAGCTAAATCTGCAGGCTGGAAGCATCTGTCATGGAGACTATAACCAACATAATGTGCTTTTTTCAGGAAACAGGACGGCAGTGACCAATTTTGACAGGTGGAACTATGATATCCAAACCGCAGATTTATATCATTTTATGCGAAAGATCCTGGAAAAGCATAATTGGGATATCGCTCTGGGCGTGGGGATGTTGGAAACTTATCAGAAGGTGAATTCGCTGTCGGATGAAGAGTTATACGACCTAAAACTACGGCTGTCTTACCCCTGGAAATTCTGGAAATTAGTCAATCATTACTCCAACAACAATAAAGTCTGGATTTCGGGTAAGAATGTGGAGAAGCTGGAACAACTGCAGATGCAGTACTCCTGTTGGCAGTATTTTCTTAAAAATGCTTTTTAGTCATTCCTTTTTCCTCTGTTTTGGTATATAATCGTGTCAACGGAATTGTATCGTAGAAGTAGATGCATCCCGAAGAATACATAGCAAAATGGAGGTAACAGAATGGATTATAAGGCAATTTATGAATCATGGCTGGAAAACCCGTATTTTGATGCGGATACAAAAGAAGAGTTACGTGCGATTGCTGACGATGAGAAGGAAATCAAAGAGCGTTTCTATATGGATTTGGAATTTGGTACGGCAGGACTACGTGGTATTATCGGAGCCGGTACCAATCGAATGAACATTTATGTAATACGTAAGACCACACAGGGATTGGCAAACTATATTGCGGCTGTGAATGGACAGTCCAAGGGAGTGGCCATTGCCTATGATTCACGCCGTATGTCACCTGAATTCGCTCAGGAGGCTGCACTTTGTCTGGCGGCAAATGGAATAAAGGCGTATATCTTCGAGTCTCTGCGCCCGACACCAGAGCTTTCCTATGCGGTGCGGAAACTGGGTTGTATTGCCGGTATTAACATTACGGCCAGCCATAATCCACCGGAATATAACGGATATAAGGTGTACTGGGAAGATGGTGCTCAGATCACTCCGCCTCACGATACAGGCATCATGGATGAAGTGAAAAAGGTGACAGATTACAATAATGTAAAGACCATGAGCAGGGAAGATGCAATCACAGCGGGAGTTTATCAGGTCATTGGAGCCGATATCGACGATCCTTATATGGAAGAGCTGAAGAGCCAGGTGTTACATATGGATGCCATTAAAGAAATGGCAAAGGAGTTAAAGATCGTATATTCTCCACTGCATGGCACAGGTAACATTCCGGCTCGCCGTGTGTTGAAAGAACTGGGATTTGAGCATGTTTATGTGGTGAAGGAACAAGAGCAGCCGGACGGCGAATTCCCCACCGTTAGTTATCCGAACCCGGAGGCGGATGAGGCTTTTGAGTTGGGGCTGAAGCTGGCTAAGGAAGTAGGTGCCGACCTGGTTCTGGCCACCGATCCCGACGCAGACCGCCTTGGGGTCCGTGTAAGGGATAAGAATGGGGAGTATCATAACCTGACAGGGAATATGTCAGGATGCCTCCTGGCAGATTACGAGATCGGACAGAGAAAAGAACTGAAGGGACTTCCGGATGACGGAGCGTTGATAAAGACCATAGTGACCAGTAACATGGCAGATGCCATTGCCCAATATTATGGGGTCAGACTGATTGAGGTGTTGACAGGATTCAAGTTTATCGG
Organism: Candidatus Pelethocola excrementipullorum; assembly: GCA_018714325.1. Taxonomy (GTDB): domain Bacteria; phylum Bacillota; class Clostridia; order Lachnospirales; family Lachnospiraceae; genus Novisyntrophococcus; species Novisyntrophococcus excrementipullorum. Next base: position 8,629 of record DVNN01000372.1, on the reverse strand, counting down.
ACAGCAGATCCTGGGATTTGAGCAGAGTGGAAAGGGAAGCTATCTGTTTGGATTTGAAGAATCCTACGGATGCCTGATTGGAACCTATGCCCGTGACAAAGATGCGATTGTGGCCACCATGGCGCTTTGCGAGGCGGCGGCTTATTATAAGACCAGAGATATGACCCTGTGGGATGCTATGATTGAGCTGTATGAGAGATATGGCTATTATAAGGATGACATCCAATCCATCACCTTAAAGGGCATTGAGGGACTGGCCAAGATCCAGGAGATCATGGAAAGCCTCCGTAAGAATCCTCCGAAGAAAATTGGGGCATACGAGGTGATTTCTGCCCGTGATTACAAAGAGGACAAGATTGTGGACAACGCCACAGGAGAGACCAAACCTACCGGTCTGCCCAAATCCAACGTGCTTTACTATGACCTGAACGATGATGCATGGCTTTGCGTAAGGCCTTCAGGCACAGAGCCCAAGGTAAAATTCTATTATGGAATCAAAGGCGAATCTCTGGCGGATGCCGATGAGAAATCCGCAGCTTTGGGAAAAGAAGTGGTAGAGATGATCCAAGGGATGCTATGATGGAACGAAAATATACCATGGAGGAATTTTTGGGAATCATCAGGAAGCTCAGGGGCGAAAATGGCTGTCCCTGGGACAAGGTTCAAACCCATGAAAGCCTGATCCCCTGTATGTTGGAGGAAGCCTACGAGGCCGTGGATGGGATCGAGACACTGGCAAAGGGCGGTTCCTCGGACAACCTGTGTGAAGAGCTGGGAGATGTGCTGATGCAGGTGGTTTTTCACAGCCAGTTGGCGGAAGAAGAAGGATACTTTACGCTGGAGGATGTGGTTGATGGCATCAGCAAAAAGATGATACACCGCCACCCCCATGTATTCGGCAAAGCCACGGAGGCAGACTGGGATTGGGAGTCCCTAAAGAAAGAGGAAAAGGGTTCTCAGACTCCAAAAGAGGAAATTGCATCCGTACCCCAGGCCCTCCCATCCTTGCTCAGAACTTCCAAAATTCTGAAAAAATTGGATAAGTATTATGAATTTGGAAGGGATGAAGAGGAGAGTTTACGAGTGGCTGAGTCTCAGATTGAGGCGCTGAAAACAGAGCAGGATGATGAAAAAAAGGAAGAACAGATCGGGGAAGCATTGCTTCAGCTATGCAATTATGCACGGCTGAATCATATAAATAGCGAACTTTTACTGGAAAAGACCTTGAAAAATCATCTAAAAAGCTATGAAATACAGTAAATTCCTTGACAAATGGGAACACAGAGTATATAAATAATTGTAGAGTTAAAGTAACAGAGACATTTCGTATGAGATTGTGATGTTAACTAGCTTATAATAATATAAAGATGAAAACACAGGAGGAATTACTCATGAACAAAACAGAATTAGTTACAGCGATTGCTGAGCAGACACAGTTATCTAAGAAAGATGCAGAAGCGGCTTTAAAGGCTTTTACTGACGTGGTAGCAGATGAATTAAAAAAAGGCGGTAAAGTTCAGTTAGTTGGATTCGGTACTTTCGAAGTGTCTGAAAGAGGAGAAAGAGAAGGAAGAAATCCTCAGACTGGTGAAACTATGATCATCAAAGCATCTAAGACACCTAAGTTCAAAGCTGGTAAAGCTTTAAAGGATATGATGAACTAATTCTATGAGACTAGATAAGTTTTTGAAAGTTTCCAGATTGATCAAACGTAGAACTGTTGCCAATGAAGCCTGTGATGCAGGGCGCGTGCTGGTGAATGAAAAACCGGCCAAGGCATCCGTTCAGGTGAAGGCAGGAGATGTGCTGGAGATTCAATTTGGAAGTAAGTCGGTAAAGGTTGAAGTTTTGAATGTACAGGATACCGTACGTAAAGAAGAAGCATCAGAACTGTACCGATATCTTTAAATAAGGAATAGTATAGAGAAAGCCCCCATATAATGAGAAAGAAGTTATATGGAGGCTTTTTTGTATGGAAGAACATTCCGGCGGACTGCATCAGATAAAGCTTTTAAACAGGAAAAGCGGCACCATAAGCGGTGTGGTGGACGTGCTTTCCTTTGATGAAAATGAAATCCTGCTGGATACTACCGAGGGGAGGTTGATTATCAAGGGTAAGAATCTGCATGTTGGGCGTCTGCAGCTGAAGGAAGGAGAGGTGGACATGGATGGGGAGGTGGAAAGCCTGGTATATAGTTCTAAGGGTCAGAAGGCCAGGAATGGTTCACTCCTCAAGCATCTGTTCGGGTAATCGATATGAGTGCCTATATGAGCAGAGAACTTCTGCTGTTTGCAAAATCGATTTGGTACGGAGCCTTACTGGTGCTGGTATATGACCTGCTCCGAATCAGCCGGAATGTGATCAGACATAGTTCGGCCTTCATGGCATTTGAAGACCTCTGCTATTGGATTTTCTGCGCGCTTTTCCTGTTCGTCAAATATTTTCAGGAAAACAGTGGTATCTTAAGAGGGTACCTGGGCGCTGGAGTTCTGATCGGAAGTCTGGCCTGTTATGTGAGTATTAGCCCGTATTTTGTCAGGTTCTTTACGTTTTTGTTTAAAAAAGTTCTAAAAGTGTTGAAAATGCCGCTAAATCTTGTAAAAAAAGTGATAAAAAGGTTGAAATCCGGTCTGTTTCGAGTTAAACTGTTACTTAGAACAAAGTTAATGGGACGTATCGTAGGGGAGCGTTCCAGGCGCAGTAATAAGGGTGAGTCAGATGAGAAAAAGAAGAAACGCCGGCAGAAGAAACCAGGCAAGGGCACGAGTCAATCAGAATAAGGTTGCAATGCTCTGTATTACTTTTGTCGTGTGTGTATTATTGGTAGTTTTGCTATTTGAGGGACATTCGTTGAAAGCGAAGATAACTGCGAATGATGGGAAGACTGCACTACTGGAACAGCAGATTGAGGAAGAGAACCAGAGAACCGAGGATATCGGCGGTCTACAGGATTATATGCAGAGTGATGAATATCTGGAAAAAGCAGCGAAGGAAAAGCTGGGACTGATCAGGGATAATGAGATTATCTTTAAGGAGTCACAGTAGACAACGATTTTTGCCGAAAAGTTTTTTGGGGTTTCAATATTTTTTGACATTTTTTTTACAGAAGAGCGGTTATAATATTCCTTTAGTACAGGGTATAGAGGAGGAGTATTATATGCCGGGATGGATACTTGCCATGCTCTCGATCGGCGGCTTGCTGATTGTACGGGACATGGCAATCACTGTTTTTAGAACCAGAAAGAGCAGGATGGAGTCTGAAATTTATGATAAGCATCCGCAAAAAGAACAGATGGAACGATACGCCCATTCCTTTCAACGACTGGCTAACACATTTTACAGCATGCCATATCGGAAGGAGCACCTGTCAAATGGTGAGATGGAGGAGATACTGAACCGACTGCAGGAGGAGATTTGTACCGGCTGCAGCAAATTTGATTCCTGCTGGAGACTGTGTTACCATCTGAATTATCAGCAGGCCTGTGATCTTATTGGAATCCTGGAAGAAGGGGATGTGGAGCGGATTAACCGGGCACAAGGGGACTGGCTGCTGCACTGCATCAATGGAGCCCGTTATCTGGATCAGTTGAAGCAGCTGTTTTTCCGCTCCAGACAGGCCTTGGTCTGGAATAATAAGTTGATTGAGAATCGGCTGGCGGTTGCGGAGCAGCTCAATGAAGTTGCACATATTATGCAGAGGACAGCAGAGGATATCTACAGTATCAGCACGGTGCCGGAGAACCTGGAGGAGCAGGTGCAAAAGGCGCTGAGAAAGCAGCATGTGATTGTAAAGAAGATGTGGATGCTGGAAAAGCCTGCTGAGAAGATTCAGATTTATATCACCATGAGGGCCCGGGCCGGACAGTGCATCACCTTACATGAGATATCCCGTATGCTAACCAAGATCTGTGGGACAAGCATGGCAGCGGTAAAAGAAGGACACACAATCCTCAATGGAGAATACAGCACGGTCCTGTTCATGGAAGATGTGAACTATAGGGTGCTTTACGGAGTTGCCAAGGTGACCAAGGAAAATGAAAATATATCGGGGGACAGCTATGCCTGCACGGATGGCGGAGGAAAGTTCGTCATGTGCCTCTCCGACGGAATGGGATCAGGCCTGGATGCGAATAAAGAGAGTGAAGCGGTGGTGGATCTGCTGGAACAGTTTATCACTTCAGGATTTTCCAAAGAAACCGCGGCCAAGATGATTAATTCCGCATTGGTGCTTCAGAGAAATGATGGGATGTTTTCCACGGTGGATCTTTGTTCCCTAGATCTCTACAGCGGTGTTTGTGACTTTCTGAAGGCAGGGGCGGCAACCACATTTATCAAAAGAGACCAGTGGGTTGAGACCATCACCTCCACCAGTATAGCCGCAGGTCTGGTACAACAGCTGGACTTTGACACCACAACTAAAAAACTATACAATGGTGATTATCTGATCATGGTAACTGATGGCGTCCTGGATGCCCTGCCTCTGTCGAAGGAGGAGGAGACCATGAAGGAAATCATCATGCAGATACATAGCACGGCGCCCAAGGAGTTTGGCCGAAGCATCCTGGAGCGTGTTATGGCGTACTGCGGTTACCAGGCCAAAGATGATATGACTGTATTGGTAGCCGGGGTATGGGAAAAATAAGAATAATTTACTGATTGAAACTAAGACCAAAGAAGTAGGGAAAAAATATGATAGAGACCCGTATTCTAAAATACATGAATAAACACAATATGCTGCTTCCACGAGACGTCTGCCTGATTGGCTTGTCCGGGGGAGCAGATTCCGTTTGCCTTTTACTTCTTTTAAAGGAATTGCAGGAGAAGATTGGTTATACCCTTCAGGCCGTCCATGTAAACCACAATCTTCGTGGTGAGGAAGCCATGAGGGATGCCGGATTTTCAAAGGAGTTGTGTCACAGGTTAAACATTGCCTTTTATGAATACTCCTATCCGGTGGAGGAATTATCCGCACAACACCACGTAGGAACCGAGGAAATGGGGCGTATCGTACGCAAGGAGGCCTATGAGGACTGCATGAGAAAGCATGGAGCCACAAAACTGGCCCTGGCCCACCATCAGAATGACCTGGCCGAAACCTTCCTGTTTCACTTGGCCAGAGGGACCTCTTTGGGGGGGCTGGCCGCAATCCGTCCGGTGCGGGGGAATGTTATCCGTCCTCTTTTATGTATGAACCGGAAGGAAATTGAGCAATATCTAAGAGAGAGGGAGATTGCATACTGCGAAGACAGCACCAATGCGGAAGATGATTACACCAGGAATCAGATCCGGCATCACGTCCTTTCTTATCTGACAGATCGGGTGAATCCGGCCACAACAGCCCATATCGCCGCAGTTTCCGAGGATATTCTGGAGGTACAGGAGTTTCTGGAGGAACAGGCTAAACAGATTGGTTTACAGGAAACCACCATCATATGGAAACAAGGGACGGATGAGGTCGGCGTTGATATTGAGAGCATTCGACTGGGAGGGGGGCTTTTTCAGGCGCCTTTCGTACTCCGCCGGATGATACTCCTCTCCAGCATGGAGACGTTATGTGGAAAAAGGAGAGATATCACCAAAGAACATGTGGAACGTGTACTTCGGCTGTGGGAAGCTCCGGTAGGAAAACAGCTTTCGCTGCCTCATGGGATGCTGGCGATACGCAATTATGAGGATGTTGAACTGGTCATGGAGGCGGATGGTGGAAAGACCGATGTGAGGCTGGGTGAGATGATTGAGATACCAGTCGATGACAGTATTTTATGGGGTGACTTTACCATAAAGACCCGAATTGCGCCGTATAAAGGAGAATTAATTCCTGAAAAAGCGTATACGAAATGGTTTGATTATGATAGAATAAAGCAGAATGCTGTGTTCCGCACCAGAAAAAGCGGTGATTATCTGGTCATTAACACTTCCGGCGGCCGTAAGAAACTGAAAGATTATCTGATTGATTCCAAAATTCCCCGCAAGGAAAGGGATCATCTACTTCTTCTGGCAGAGGGGAATGAGGTGTTATGGGTTGTAGGATACCGAATGGGAGAATCTGCGAAGATCAGTGGGAACACCAAGCAAATGATAGAAATCCATGTAACAGGAGGAAATACCAATGAGTGAAAAGATTCGGGAACTGATCAGTGAAGCGGAAATAGATGCCCGGATTCGCGAAATCGGCCAACAGATAAGCCGTGATTACGCCGGAAAGGAAGTACATTTGATCTGTGTACTGAAAGGCGGAGTATATTTTATGTGTGAACTTTCCAAAAGGATTACCATTCCAGTGAGCTTGGATTTTATGTCTGTATCCAGCTATGGGGATGATACCAAATCCAGCGGAGTTGTGAGGATTGTAAAGGATCTGGATCAGCCTCTGGAAGGAAAGCATGTTCTGATTGTAGAAGATATCATAGATTCTGGAAGAACATTGGGATATTTAATGGAGATCCTGGCAAAGAGAAATCCAGCCAGCCTTAAGTTATGTACCCTGCTTGACAAACCAGACTGCCGCGTGATCAAAAATCTGAAGACAGATTATTGCTGTTTTGAGATTCCGGATGAATTCGTGGTGGGTTATGGCCTGGATTATGCACAAAAATACAGAAATCTTCCCTACATCGGCGTAGTGGAACTGGAAAAATAAAGGAGTAGACGTTGAAGAAGCAGACCAGAGGATTCGGGGCATATATCATATTAGGTATATTCCTGATATTAATTTTGATTTACCTTCCCGGGCTGATGAGACGCGGTCAGACCGTGACGGAGGCTACATTTGTCAAGGCGCTCAAGTCAGGGGACATCACAGATGTGGATATCTCCATGAATCGAGAGGTACCTACAGGAAGCCTGGTTTATACGACAAAAGATAGTAAAACCGCGACCTATGTTTTCAGCAATATAGAAGAGGTTAGGCAGCAGATGAAGGCAGCGGATTTTACCAATTATCAGCTGAGGAATATTCCGCAGGATAATGGGATATTTGGGTTTGTTCTGCCAATCCTTATCGGCGTGGGTGTTATTTTGTTGGTGATTATGATGATGAACCGTATGATGGCGGGAGCCGGAGGCGGAAGTAATGGCAAGATGATGGACTTTGGCAAAAGCAGGGCTAAGCTTTCTACGGAACATGATAAGAAAGTGACCTTTGCTAATGTGGCAGGACTCCAGGAGGAGAAAGAAGAACTGGTGGAGATCGTGGATTTTCTGAGACAGCCTCAGAAGTATACCAAGGTGGGAGCCAGAATCCCGAAAGGTGTCCTTTTGGTGGGACCTCCGGGAACAGGAAAGACCTTGCTGGCCAAAGCGGTGGCCGGAGAGGCAGGTGTTCCTTTCTTCAGTATCTCCGGTTCTGATTTCGTGGAGATGTTTGTGGGCGTGGGTGCTTCCCGTGTCCGGGACTTATTTGAAGAAGCCAAAAAGCACGCACCTTGTATTATCTTTATCGACGAGATTGATGCCGTAGCCAGAAGGCGTGGAACCGGAATGGGCGGCGGGCACGATGAGAGAGAGCAGACACTGAATCAACTGTTGGTGGAGATGGACGGATTTGGCGTCAATGAAGGCATTATCGTCATGGCGGCAACCAACCGTGTGGATATCCTGGATCCTGCGATCCTGCGTCCTGGCCGGTTCGACCGGAGGGTGACCATAGGGGCACCGGATGTAAGGGGCAGAGAGGAGATCTTAAAAGTTCATGCCAAGGGTAAACCTTTATCCGACGAAGTGGATCTTAAGCAGATTGCCCAGACCACGGCTGGATTTACCGGAGCTGAACTTGAGAACCTGTTAAATGAGGCGGCCATTCTGGCAGCTAAGCTGGGCAGGGTATTCCTGAATCAGGAAGATATCAAGTCTGCATTCATCAAAGTAGGAATTGGTACCGAGAAAAAGAGTCGCGTCATCTCTGAGAAAGAGAAGAGGATTACCGCTTACCATGAGACCGGTCATGCGATTTTATTCCATGCATTGCCTGATATGGAGCCCGTATATACGATTTCTGTGATTCCTACCGGAGCAGGGGCGGCGGGTTATACCATGCCTCAGCCGGAGAATGATGACATGTTCAACACCAGGGGCAAGATGTTACAGTACATCACCGTCTGCCTGGGAGGACGAGTGGCAGAAGAATTGATCTTCGATGATATTACCACGGGAGCGTCCCAGGATATCAAGCAGGCCACAGCCACGGCCAGAGCCATGGTTACGAAGTATGGTATGTCCAGTAAATTAGGTCTTGTGAGCTATGGTGATGACTCAGATGAGATTTTCATTGGAAGAGACTGGGGTCATACCAAGAGTTTCAGCGAGAGTGTTGCGGCCGCCATTGATGAAGAAGTTCGTAGCATCATAGAAGATTGTCATGCGCGGGCAAAACAGGTCATTCAGGAACACTCCTATGTACTTCACGAGTGTGCAAAACAGCTGATGACAAAAGAAAAGCTGAATCGACAGGAGTTTGAGGCGATTTTTGCGGAGGAAACCGAGGGTGTAGAAAAATAGACCGGAAAATTAGACAAAAAGTGAGGGTCAAATTTGTGAGATTTGTGCACACTTTTAGGACGGGGCATGGTATTATAATAACTGTAAAACCCCCCAATACATTATATAGTTTTTGCTACACCCCATAAGAAG
>DVNN01000030.1 GCA_018714325.1 Candidatus Pelethocola excrementipullorum | reverse complement strand
CTGATAAATACAGAGCATGGCTATCGAATTGCTGCAGTTCCCTTTGGCCTTGATAAAATTCGTACCGGCTCTTACCCCGTATGGGATGGCAGCCCGGTACTTATGGAGAGCTTTGGCCTAAAAGTGGCAGGTACCCATGGAAGAATAATCCTGGAAAATCAAAAGAATCAGAAAGTTACTATTTCCATAACTTCGGAGGAGATTATTGTGGATAGGAGTTGTGCCGGAGCGCAAAAATTTTCGGAGAAATTTGGAAGTGAAATCTATTCGGTGGCCCAGACTCGCCGTCTGGCAAAGGGAGATGTGAAGATGGATGTTCTCTTTGATGTCTCTTATTTGGAGGTGTTTGCAGATGAGGGGCTTGAAACTGCATCTATGGTAGTGTATCCGGATGCCCCTTATCAGACTCTTATCATAGAGGGGGATCTTCGGGTGGAGATGTTTGAACTTTAATGACGAAGGAGGAGGTAGAATATTATGAGCACAAAGGGAAACAGAGATTTCAGGCCTCTGATTCATTTTACTCCGCCGTCTATGTGGATGAATGATCCTAACGGCATGGTGTATATCAACGGCGTGTATCACTTGTTTTATCAGCATTATCCGTATGACACGGTGTGGGGGCCCATGTATTGGGGACATGCGGTATCCAGAGACTTATTGAATTGGGAGCACTTGCCAATAGCTCTTCATCCGGATGAACTGGGTGATATCTTTTCGGGAAGTTGTGCATATGACAGAGAGAATACAAGTGGGTACGGAACCACGGAAAATCCACCTATCATAGCCATCTATACAAATCATGACAACAATACGGGATTAGAGCAGCAAAGTATAGCTTACAGTACGGACGGTGGAAAACATTTTGAGAAGTCATATCTAAATCCGGTGATACCTAACCCCGGAGTCTCGGATTTTCGTGATCCCAAGGTGTTTTGGAACCCTGTGAAAAATTGCTGGAGCCTTGTTCTGGCAGCGTATGACCGGGTTCAATTCTATGCATCAAAGGATATGAAATGTTGGGAAAAGACGGGAGAATTTGGGTGTTCTGAAAATCTGGCTTCTGGTGTATTCGAATGTCCGGATTTATTCTGTGTACACGTGGATGGAAAGATGCTTTGGGTTTTACTGGTAAGCATGACCACAACGGTGGAGGATGGGAAAAGCAGAACTCAATATTTTGTGGGAGAGTTTGATGGGGAGACTTTTGTCTGCACGAATCCGGCCGAGGAGCCTTTGTGGGTGGATTTTGGATTTGACAATTATGCAGGTGTGACCTTCCAAAATTATGATGAACCATTATTTATCGGGTGGGCTCAGAACTGGGGATATGCTGCTTTTGTGCCTACCAATGAGTTTTGCGGACAGATGACTCTTGGACGAAAGTTAGCGTTGAAAAGGGTAGGCGATAACTATAGGCTGTGCGGGAAACCGGAGGGCATTCAGGAATATAGATCCAATGCTTACCCCATCGAAAGCGGGAACCGAATCACAACTGAGACTTTTGGCTTGCGTATTCGTGGAAACGGAGATGCCAGGCTTTATCTGAAGAATGCGCTGGGTCAAAGCTTGTTGCTGGAAATCGAAGATGGAAGCATCGCCGTGGACAGAAGTATGGCAGGTAAGAGAGATTTTCATGATCAGTTTATGACGCAGAGATATTCCCGTGCGGAGACGAAGAGACTTGTGACTGGTGGTTATGAGATTGAGTTGATTTTTGACATTTCGGTGTTAGAAGTATTTGCAGATGGGGGTCTGGAGATGTGCACCATGTTGATGTACCCGGATGTACCTTATGATAAAGTGGAATGGCAGGGGGATCTGCAGGTTGCGTTTTATAAAATCGGTTGAATAAGCAATGAAACAATAAAAGTTGAATTTAAAGGTCTTTTGACGAAACCTATGATTGTTTTGTCAAAAGATCTTTCTTTATTATGGAATATAATGGATCTGTTCTGTAATTGTGTTTCGCTAAGCTACGGTGTATACTAAAATAAAGATAAAGGAAACACTGAAGGAAGAGGGGAACTATGAAAACACTAGTATTTTACGGCTCACCGAAAGCTAATAGTCACACGCGACATCTGTTGGATGCCATGCTCGATGAGCTGGAAGGAGAAGTACAGATTGTTGATTGCTATCATATGAATGTTGCCCCCTGCAAGGACTGTGGGTACTGCCTTAAGAAAAAGGGATGTTCTATTAGAGATGAGATGATACCGCTCTATGATTCCATCGAAGATTGCGATGCGGTGATTATCGCGACTCCAATGCATTTTGGCATTATGTCGGCGCCGATGTATACGGTGTTTACCCGGCTCCAGTCCTATTGGGCCGGCCGCTTTATCAGAAATGATGAGAAGGAGGGGACAAGAAGAAAATATGGTGCGCTCCTTGTTACGGCCGGGAATAGATGGATGAATATGGAATTGTTAATCGAAGGGGTCACCAGATTTGCATTTGACCATATGCAGGCGGAATGCATCGGCACCGTATATGCAAAAAAGACGGATGTACTGCCGGCTGCGGATAATCAGGAGGCTCTTGAGCGGGCGCGGAATTTAGCGAAAAGGTTGAATGAACTGTGTGTAAAATAGGTATGATTATGGTTTGGTGATTAATGACATTTTGAGAGGAGTAGATTGTATGGTAATTTATTTCAGTGGTACCGGGAATAGCCGGTATGTTGCGGAAAAGATCGCAGAGGGGACCAAGGATGATCTTGTTTCCATGAATCGCCTTCTAAAGCAGGGGAGCAAGGAAGAATTAAAATCGGAAAATCATCCTTTCGTATTTGTTGCTCCTACCTACGCGTGGAGACTGCCGCGTGTGGTGGAAGAGTTTATCCGGAATAATGAGTTTGCTGGCAGTAAGAAAGCATATTTTATCCTGACCTGCGGAGCCGATACATCAAATGCAGTGAGTTATGTTCGTGATCTATGTCAGGAAAAAGGCTGGAAGCTGCAGGGTTTTGCGGAGATCGTCATGCCTGATAATTATATAGCCTTATATGAGCCATCTGGTGAAGCGACTACAAAGGGAATTATTCAAAGGGCAGAACCCGTGATTCAAAGGATTGTGGAAGATATTCGTGATGGCAGTGTAATGCCGGCATTCTCTGCGAATGGCTTAAGTGGAAAGCTCAAAAGCGGAGTTGTAAATGAGGTTTTTTATAGGATGTTTGTGGATGCCAAGGGATTTTATGCCACTAATAAATGCATCAGCTGTGAGAAATGTGTAAAACTGTGCCCACTGAATAATGTTGAGATGGAGGCTGGCAGACCTGTGTGGGGAAAGCGATGCACCCACTGCATGGCCTGTATCTGTGGCTGTCCTCAGGAAGCCATAGAATATAAGAATAAAACCAAGGGCAGAAGAAGGTATTATCTTCAGGATACCTATGGGGAAAGAAAATAGACAAAGGTGGTATATGAGGCTGGAAAAGTTTCAAAATTCCTCCTTGACAAGCCGATTTTGCGTGTTATACTATAGAGACATAAAAGAAAACACGTTGAGAAGACGAGTAGACCGTGGAACGTTACAGAGAGAGGTGCATATGCTGGAAGCATCTTATCGGGAAGCAGTTGAAGACTACCTTTGAGTGGCCCTAATCCGGTCCGGTGATTCCGTTATCATCATGAATGAGTGGTTTTCATAACAATTAGGGTGGAACCGCGAATAGAATTATTCGTCCCTTGCAGCTTTTTTAGAAGCGGCAAGGGGCTTTTTTGTGTGGGGATGGGACGGCTTGACCTGCACACCCCGGTGGGTATCTGCCTGGGGGCGGCGGGCGGTTTCGGGCTTTAAGAGGTACTAATGATCCAGTGGATTTCCTAAGGGCGTCAGCCCAAGGAGAAAACTCACTGCGTTCAGACAGTTCTCCTTGGGCTGACAACGGAAATCCACTGGGTCATAAGTACCTCTAAAAGTCCTGCAAATGCCCGTCTTCCTCCAGGCAGATACCCACCGGGGTGTGCAGGCCAAGCCTGCGCGTTGGCAGACATAAGGGTGATTGCCGCTGGTATGGTTGGAATTGCCGTGGTATGGTGGAATTGCCGTTGATATGGTGGGAATTGCTATTGTTTGGTGGACAGTGCCGCTGATAATGGTTGGAATTGCCGTTGTTTGGTGGATATTGCCGCTGGTAATGGTTGGGGATTGTGGTTTTAGGGGCTGGGGGAGGTTCTGTAATTTGGGTTGGGTCTAATAGGTAGTTAGGTGTTGTTTATTTATAGGGTATAGGGGGCAGAGTTTGCTGGTGATAGTGTTTTGGGACAGCGGTTTTTGTGGTCTTGTATCTGTGTGTTTAGGAAGGGAGAATTTATATGATTATTACATTGAAAGATGGATCGAAAAAGGAGTATGGGCAGGCGATGTCTGTGCTTGATATTGCTAAGGATATCAGTGAAGGGTTGGCCAGGATGGCGGCTTGTGGTGAGGTTGATGGGGAGATTGTGGACTTGAGGTTTGTGGTGGATCGGGATTGTGAGCTTAGTATTCATACGGCTTCTGATTCGGAGGGGCTGGGGGCTTATCGTCATACGGCTTCTCATATTATGGCGCAGGCTGTGAAGAGATTGTATCCGAATGCTAAACTGGCAATTGGGCCTTCGATTGCGGACGGTTTTTATTATGATATTGATAGTGAATCTCCGATTACGGCAGATGATCTGGAGAAAATTGAAGCTGAGATGAAGAAGATTATTAAGGCTGATTTCCCGATTTCCAGATTTACGAAGCCTAGAGATGAGGCTATTGCATTTATGAAGGAGCGTCAGGAGCCTTATAAGGTGGAATTGATTGAGGATTTGCCGGAGGGATCGGAAATTAGCTTTTATGAGCAAGGGGAGTTTGTGGATCTCTGTGCGGGACCGCATTTGATGAGCACGAAGCCGGTGAAGGCTTTTAAGTTGACGAGTCTTGCAGGTGCTTACTGGAGAGGCGATGAGCATAATAAGATGCTTACTCGTATCTATGGCACAGCATTTCCTAAGAAGGCCGAGCTGGAAGAGTATTTGACTATGATTGAAGAGGCTAAGAAGCGTGACCACAGAAAACTGGGACGTGAATTGGGCTTGTTTATGATGCATGAAGCTGGACCGGGATTCCCGTTCTTCCTGCCAAAGGGGATGATTCTGAAGAATGGCCTGCTGGATTACTGGCATGAGCTTCACAGAAGAAATGGATATCAGGAGATTTCCTCTCCCATCATGCTGAACAGGACTCTTTGGGAGACTTCCGGACATTGGGATCATTACAAAGACAATATGTATACCACCGTGATTGATGAGCAGGATTTTGCGATTAAGCCAATGAACTGTCCGGGTGGAATCCTGGTTTATCAGTCTGAACCACGGTCTTATCGTGATCTGCCTTTGCGCATTGGTGAGCTTGGTTTAGTACATCGTCATGAGAAATCAGGACAGTTACATGGGCTGATGCGTGTGCGTTGCTTTACCCAGGACGATGCTCATATCTTTATGATGCCTGAGCAGATTAAAGATGAGATCAAAGGAGTAGCCAGTCTGATTGATGAGGTCTACAGCTTATTTGGGTTCAAGTATCATGTGGAACTTTCCACACGTCCTGAAGATAGCATGGGAAGTGATGAAGATTGGGATATGGCTACGGAAGCACTGCGCAGCGCCTTGGATGAGATGGGACTGGAATATGTGGTCAATGAAGGCGACGGTGCATTCTACGGACCTAAGATTGACTTCCATCTGGAAGATTCCATCGGAAGAACCTGGCAGTGTGGAACAATTCAGTTAGACTTTCAGTTACCGCTGCGGTTTAATCTGGAATATACGGGAGCGGATGGTGAAAAACATAGACCGATCATGATTCATCGTGTGGCCTTTGGATCCGTTGAGCGTTTTATCGGTATTCTGATTGAGCATTTTGCGGGTGCATTCCCGGCCTGGCTGGCGCCGGTACAGGTAAAGGTGCTTCCAATCTCTGATAAGCATGCAGAGTATGGACAGAAAGTGCTGGCGGCTCTGGAAGCAGAAGGCATCCGTGCCGAGATTGATACTCGTTCCGAAAAAATCGGTTATAAAATTCGTGAGGCACAGACCCAGAAGATTCCATACATGCTGGTAGTCGGAGCAAAAGAGGAAGAAGAAGGTCTGGTGGCTGTCAGAAGTCGTAAAGACGGAGATTTGGGACAGAAATCTCTTGATGCATTTGTCGCGGATATCAAAGAAGAAATTCGTATAAAAGCAAATTAATCGGCGCATACTATCTCCAATGAAAAAAAGGAGGTAGAGATCATGACAGTATTGAGTTGTTCGGCAGTGACCTGCGTATATAATAAAGAAGAGCTTTGTTCAAAAGGTGATATCAAAGTGGGAGGTTCCGAAGCCACCAAAAAGGATCAGACCTGCTGTGAAAGCTTTATAGAACGCAAGGATGGTTCCATGAGTAATAGCGAAAAAAGTGGCTATACGACAATTGGAATTGAATGCGAGGCACAGGAATGTGTCTATAACGAAGAACGTGAGTGCTTTGCCGGAGCCATCAATGTGGGTGGCAATGAAGCAGCCACCAGTGAAGAAACAAGATGCGGCACATTCCGTTGTGAATGAGAATAAGGATAAAGTGGTACACGTTGCAGGTCAGGTGAATGTATGGACACCTTGCCTGTCAACGTGTATTCTTTTGTCCAAAACTGTCTTTAAAATCATAAAAAAATAAAATTATAGCTTGACGCAACTAAAAAAATATGCTATTGTTAACAAGTGTGAAAACAAAGAAGAGTATCCACTCTCACCTTAGCGCAAGAGGCGACTATGGTTAATATGGCGATTTGAACAACAGATATATAGTTCTGTTTTGTGATAACGTATGGTGGATAGTCGGATTTGACTATCTTTTTTTATTTCATAGGGAATTGTGTATTTCCTATTAAGATGGAATTTCATAGCAGTGAAGCGGTTGACAAGGAATAATAATTATGGAGGTGTACTACAATTAGCGATTTAATGATTAACGAGCAGATTCGTGACAGAGAAGTCCGTCTGGTCGGTGAGAATGGGGAACAGCTGGGCATTATGTCCGCAAAGGATGCATATTTCAAGGCACAGGAAGCAGGTATGGATCTGGTTAAGATTGCGCCGACTGCAAAACCGCCGGTTTGTAAAATTATCGATTACGGTAAGTATAAATATGAACTTGCGCGTAAGGAGAAGGAAGCAAGGAAAAAGCAGAAGACTGTTGACGTGAAAGAAGTGCGCTTATCTCCCAATATCGATACCAATGACTTAAATACGAAAGTAGGCGCAGCCAGAAAGTTCATCTCCAAAGGTGATAAGGTAAAGGTTACTTTACGTTTCCGTGGTCGTGAGATGGCACATATGAGTAGTAGTAGACATATCCTTGACGAGTTCGCTGAAAAGCTGTCTGATATCGCAGCGGTGGAAAAGGCTCCAAAGATAGAAGGCAGAAGCATGACCATGTTTTTAGCAGAAAAACGTTAGAATAATACGTATTTTTTAAGGAGGAATTAACAATGCCAAAAATGAAAACAAACAGAGCGGCTGCAAAGCGCTTTAAGAAAACAGGTACAGGAAAAATCGTAAGAAATAAAGCATATAAAAGCCATATTTTAACCAAGAAATCTCAGAAAAGAAAAAGAAACCTTAGAAAAGCAACTGTTCTTGATGAGACAAACGTTAAGAACATGAAGAAAATTTTACCGTATTTATAAGATAGATTTCAAGGAGGAATATGAGAGATGGCAAGAATTAAAGGCGGCGTAAACGCTAAGAAAAAACACAATAGAGTATTAAAGCTGGCAAAAGGTTACAAAGGAGCCAGAAGTAAACAATATAGAGTAGCAAAACAGTCTGTAATGAGAGCATTAACATCTGCTTACTCAGGCAGAAAGCAGAAAAAACGTCAGTTCCGTCAGCTGTGGATCGCTCGTATCAACGCAGCAGCACGTTTGAACGGTCTGTCATACAGCAAATTTATGTATGGACTGAAACTGTCTGGAGTTGAGCTGAACAGAAAAGTTCTGGCTGACATGGCTATCAATGACAAAGACGGATTTGCAACACTTGCAGAGCTGGCTAAGGCTAAAATCGCAGCATAATATCACATAAGACATCCCCGGGAAACCAGTGTTTCCGGGGAATTTTTATATCATAAGTTCTACGGGTTGACGCTTCACTGATTCTGGGCGACAATGTAGAAGAAGGAAGAAACTGGTATAGTAGGTATAATTATCTATACTTCTTTAATTTCGAGGAGATACACTATGAAAATAAATAACGTTGCCCTCATCGGGCTCGGTGCCATGGGAGTCTTTTTCGCACCTCGTATGGAAGAGCATCTGGGACGGGATAGATTCTGTGTGATTGCAGATGGGAAGAGAAAGGAACGCCTTGAGACCATAGGCGTCACGGTTAATGGCGTGAACTACAAGTTCCCAATCTGTTCACCGGCAAAAGGAAGGGAAACCGATCTGATCATAATGGCGGTCAAGGATATGGCACTGGATCAGGCGATTGCGGATATTAAGAATTTTGTAGGCCCCAACACCCAAATCCTCTGCGTGATGAACGGAGTGGAAAGTGAGGAAAGGGTAGCGGCTGTGTATGGCTGGGATCATGTGCTATATTCTTATATGCGGATATCCATAGCATTAAGGGATGGAAAAGCAGACTTTGATCCGGATGGAGGAAAAATCTATTTCGGAGAGAAGAAGAATGAAACATTGACAAAGCGGGTTCGGGCAATAAAGGATTTGATGGAATATTGTAAGATTCCCTACAACATTCAAGAGGATATGGTACGGGGACTTTGGTACAAATTCATGTGTAATGTAGGTGAGAACCTGACCTGTGCTCTTTTGGGAATCTGTTATGGGGCATTCCGAAAGAGTTCCCATGCAAATGAAATTCGAATTGCGGGGATGAAAGAGGTACAGGCTATTGCAAATGCAAAGGGAATCCAGCTTACGGATGAAGATATGGAAAGACAAAACCAAACCATCAATCGTATCGCATTTTATAACAGACCCTCAACGCTTCAGGATTTGGACAGCCATAAAAAGACTGAGGTTGAGATGTTTGCCGGAACGGTTGTCAGGCTGGGAAAAGAATTGGGAATACCAACACCTGTAGCCTGGATGTATTATCAGGGAATTAAAGTTTTAGAGGAAAAAAACGCAGGATTGTTTGAAGAGTAGATTGTCCTGGAAATGTTATATGAAATTAATATCCCCCGGAAGGTCCATGAAAAGGTCTTCCGGGGGATTGCTGTTTAGAAATAAACTTTTGAGAATTTTTCAATCAGATAGTCAATATAGTAATTCGGATGAAAGGATTCTCCTGTCACCTTCTCTAATATGGCTTCACTTCTTAGAGAAGAACCATATTGGTGTATATTTTCTCTTAACCAAGCCGCTATTTTCTCGAATTCACCGTTGCGCAATATGGAATCCACATCTAGTTCCTTTTCCATCTGATGGTAGAATTGAGCAGCGTATGCACTTCCCAATGCGTAGGTCGGGAAGTAGCCAAAACTGGCCCCGCTCCAGTGGGTATCCTGGAGGATTCCGTATTTGGGACTAGGAACATCCAGCCCCAGGTATTCTTTGTATTTATTATTCCATGCTTCCTCTAACTGATCGATGGACAATGAGCCGTCTATGAATTCTTTCTCTAACTCGTACCGGATTAATATATGCAAAGGATAGGTCAATTCATCTGCATTAATACGAATGAGGGAAGGGTAGGATACGTTCATCTTTAAGATAAAAGTATCGAAATCCATTCCATTCAGTTCGTTGGGGAAAATTTCCTTTAACTTAGGAAACAACACACTCCATAAAGCGGGATGCTTTCCAATATGGTTTTCCAGCAGCCGGGATTGAGATTCATGGATTCCCATGCTCATTCCGTCGGACAGGGGAGTCCCGTCATACTTGGAATCAACCTGTAAGCCGTACAGGGCATGACCATATTCATGTATCACGGAGAAGATGCTGGCCATGAGATCATTTTCCTCGTATTTCGTAGTAATACGTGCATCTAGGGTAGATAACTTCATGGTGTAAGGATGCTCTGTTTCACCCATATAACATTCGTTCTCATTTACCTTGAAGAAGGACTTTAATATATCCGCGAATTCGGCCTGCTTTTTGGCGCTGTAGAACTGTTTGAACTCATGATCGTCTACCGCTCTTCCCTCTTTTTGGATTTTTTGAATAAAAGGGATCAAACGTTCCTTAATCAATTGAAAGAACTCGTCGTATTTTTGACTGCTCATACCAGGCTCGAAGTCATCCAGCAAAGAATCATAGATGGAAATGTCTTTGTTACGGTAGCCTACCTGTTTCTTTTTCCCTTGAATCACCTTGTCCAAATATGGTTTGAACATCGGATAGTTGTCTTCTTCTTTTGCTCTGTGCCAGGTATCCTCGCTGTCGTTCACCAATTGACAGTAGGCCACGTATTCATCGCTGGGAATGCAGCTTAATTTATGTATCTCATCCAATCTCTGAGCTAAGGATTCTTTATATACCGGATCCAGGTCATCGACTTGACTTAGAGCCTCTAATTTCCTTATGTTTTCCGGATCGTTTTGATAGGCGAATAGCTCCCCGGACAAGAGAGCCATCATCTTATTACGAAATGGTCCACCATTTCTGGGAGCTACTGTTGTTGCATCAAAATACATCGTTGATATGGCGATATTATAAGCGCTGATTTTCTCCTCATAGGATTTGTAAAATGATAATAAGTTTTCGGTTTTTATAAGATTCATACGGTACCTCTTTCTAAATGAATGATTCTGTTATAAAAATGATGATGTTGGGGTCAAAAGGTATTTTGCCCCTTGATACCTACGAATTGCTACGCACTTTGTGCTCTCGCACTTCTAAAAACATTCGAAATCCGCCCTATTCGGGCTACTTTCTCATGTTTTGCGGGTCCCAAACTCATGCTTTTTCATGCTTGCATGAAAAGCATGACCTTTTGACCCTGGTATCATAAAAATTGTAAAAAACCGGAATCCTGGTATCGGGATAATGAAGGCTTCTGATCCCAGATATTGGATTTCGGTTTTATGTAGTTGGATTATTAATCCATCATTTTTGCCAGTCCTTTTCCATAAGCCATTAAGATTTTCTTATCATCTTTTGTAAGTCGCTTATAAACTTCCAATAATTCCTGTTGGCCTTTCGTCAGTTTAAAATCGCCCACTTCGTCCAGAAAGAAGTCGGATAAGGTTATTCCAAATGCATCGCACATCTTCTGTAATGTTGGGATTGTTGGAATATTGGTTCTGTGAATCATGTTGTTGATGGTGGAGTAAGGAAGTTCCGATTCCTTTGCCAATCGGTAGTACGTCCAGCCACGCTCTTTACAGAGAGCTGTGATATGCTCAATAACATCGGTATCTCTCATCTTGTCTGCCCCATTCTTTCCATTGTATTTTATGTCCGCCTTTGTTCATCGATGGAAGCCAGCCCCCCTGAGCATACATCATATCTGAACAAACTGGTTTATACAATCTATTGTAATTGACTGGCAATCTAACGATAGATGTTAATGGGAGTCATACGATATAACCAAAAAGAGACATACACTTAGGTTGAAATGAGAAGATTCGTCGATTATGGTTACAAAATATAATTACACATTGCAATTTTTGGATGAAAGAGGTATGATAATAATTGGGAAAAATTTTGCATTTATCAAGAACAAAGCGGGACTCTGAACATCCTGTTAAACCTTTGTTTTAAAGGGATTCTAAGTTTTCGGC
Source organism: Candidatus Pelethocola excrementipullorum (assembly GCA_018714325.1). GTDB lineage: Bacteria > Bacillota > Clostridia > Lachnospirales > Lachnospiraceae > Novisyntrophococcus > Novisyntrophococcus excrementipullorum. The sequence continues at coordinate 2,704 of DVNN01000030.1, read as the reverse complement.
AGACTTCTGATAAAGATAGATACAACGAAAGTAGGTACAATAAACATACTTGTACTGACGAACCAGAAAGGAGCTTTACAATGGACGTTAAGGAAAAGGCATTACAACAGCATGAGCAATGGAAAGGAAAGATTGAAGTTATCAGCAGGGCTAAATTGGAAACACCTGAGGATTTAGCTATTGCCTACACACCAGGGGTAGCAGAACCTTGTCTGCGCATCTCTGAAGATGTGGATCTTTCTTACAAATATACACGCCGCGGCAATATGGTAGCTGTAATAACTGACGGAACTGCAGTACTGGGTCTTGGGGATATCGGACCGGAAGCAGGAATGCCGGTTATGGAAGGCAAATGTGTTCTGTTTAAGGAATTTGGTGATGTGGATGCATTCCCACTCTGCTTAAGAACCAAAGATGTGGATGAGATTGTCAACACGGTCGCTCTGCTGGCTGGCAGCTTTGGCGGTGTGAATCTGGAGGATATCGGCGCGCCGAGATGTTTTGAAATTGAGAAAAAACTAAAAGAACGTTGTGATATTCCGATTTTCCATGATGATCAGCATGGTACTGCAGTGGTAACAGCATCTGCTATGATCAATGCGCTTAAACTGGTTGGCAAAGACATCAGCCAAATCAGAGTGGTAACTTCTGGAGCAGGCGCTGCTGGTATCGCAATTATCAAGCTTCTGGTAAGCCTGGGACTGAAAGAAGTTATTATGTGTGACCGTAAAGGCGCTATCTATGAAGGTAGAGACGGACTGAATTCGGAGAAAGAGGAGATGGCTAAGATCTCCAACTTAAATAAGAAAAAAGGAAGTCTGGCTGAGATGCTGGTAGGTGCTGATGTATTTATCGGTGTATCTGCTCCGGGTACAGTAACAGAGGAAATGGTAAAGAGCATGGCTCCGAATCCAATTCTCTTCCCGATGGCTAACCCGACACCTGAAATTATGCCTGACCTGGCTAAAGCAGCAGGCGCAGCAGTGGTTGGAACCGGAAGAAGTGATTTCCCGAACCAGATCAATAACGTGCTTGCATTCCCGGGAATCTTCCGTGGAGCACTGGATGTACGTGCAAAAGACATCAATGACGAGATGAAAGTGGCAGCTGCTTATGCAATCGCAGGACTGATTGATGAAAAAGATCTTACAGCTGATTACATTATCCCTAACCCATTCGATAAGAGAGTGGCAAAGGCTGTAGCAGAGGCTGTAGCGAAAGCAGCAAGAGATACAGGCGTTGCCCGTGTCTAATGTAACGATTTAAAAGACAGAAGCTTGGAGACAATCTTAAGGACTGGCTCACGGTACCGAGTGCCCTGAGCCAGTGCGCGGATTGTCATCCAGGCTTTATTAAATTAGATGGAGCCCTCAATATGAAATCCAAAGTAATCTTATTACCAATCAACGCGTATGATACGGAAATCCTTTATCCAGCCATAAAAACAGGAATGGACCTTCTGGGAGGTGTTTCGTCCATAATTAAGAAAGAAGAGAAGGTGCTGCTAAAGCCAAATCTGGTCAGGGATGCCGAGGTGGATCGGGCTGTTATCACCCATCCTGCCGTTATGGAATCCGTGGCCCGGTGTCTGTCGGAAGCAGGATATAAGCATCTGGCCTGCGGGGACTCCTGTGGAGCTGGATCAGCCAATAAGATCATGAAGGGCAGTGGCATGGCAAAGGGGATGGAACCCTATGGTGTGGTGCTCAAAGAGTTTGGTGAAGGTGAGCGTGTACGCAGTGAACAGGAAGGCCGTGCTCATACCTTTATGATTGCGAAAGATGTCTTGGAAGCCGATGCCCTTATAAGCGTCAGCAAGATGAAAACCCATGCCCTTGAGCACATCACCGGCGCGGTCAAAAACCAATACGGCTGTATCTGCGGATTCAACAAGGCTAAAGGGCACACTCGCTATCCCAATGCCGACAGTTTTGCCCGCATGCTCATACACCTGAATCAGTGTATAAAACCAAGGCTGTATATCATGGATGGAATCACTGCAATGGAGGGAAACGGCCCCACATCGGGAGATCCGGTCTCCATGGGGGTGGTTCTGATGTCCACAGATCCCATTGCTCTGGACAGCGTATTCTGCCACCTGGTGGATCTGAATCCCGAATACGTTCCCACCAATATCCATGGTCAGAAGATGGGGCTTGGCACCTGGAAGGAAGAAGAGATTGAGATCCTGACACCGGAAGGTGAGATTTCCATGGAGGATGTGTTTTCCAGATTCGGAAGACCTGATTTCAAGGTGGACCGAAGCCGGTCTAAAGGAAGAGGAATCCTGGGGAAAATCGGATTTCTGCGGGTGTTTCAGAAAAAGCCGTATATCGATAAAGACGCATGTAAAAGATGCGGGGTGTGCGTGGAAAGCTGTCCGGTGGAAGGAAAGGCGGTCAACTTTACCAATGGTAGAAAAGATGCGCCGGTCTATGATTATAAAAAATGTATCCGGTGTTTCTGCTGTCAGGAGATGTGTCCCTATAAGGCCATTAAGGTGAGGTAGGAGTCGAATCACAAGAAAATTCTTGAAAAATGGCCTATGAAAGTATAAAATTATAACAGAAATGCTTAGAAGTTGTATAATATGATGTAGGGGTCAAAAGGTATTTTGCCCCCATGATACTACGGATTGTTCCGCACAAAAGTGCTCCCACAATTCTAAAACATTCGAAATCCGCCCTATTCGGGCTACTTTCTC
>DVNN01000371.1 GCA_018714325.1 Candidatus Pelethocola excrementipullorum | reverse complement strand
TGCAGCCTTGTGTTGGCTGAATCTGGTTCTGGGGTTGGTGTGTATCGCTACAGCAGTAGCAGTGTTCTGCTTTTACCGCTTGAAAAGCGGCAAATATTTCGGAGGAATCACCGGGGATCTGGCAGGGTATTTCCTCAGTCTATGTGAACTCTGGATGCTGATTATGGTGGTTATAACTCAATATGGAATGGAGAAGTTTTTATGATACTGGTAATCGGAGGTGCTTTTCAGGGGAAGAGTGCATATGCAAAGGAACATTTTGATGGAGTGGGTTCTTGGATCGATGGAGAGATCTGTGGGTTTGAGGAGATATTCTCCTGCGGTGGAATTGTACATTTTCATCAATTTGTACGTAGATTTCTGAAAGAGGATGAGTTGGACCGGCTGCCAGAACGTTTGGTTCGGAGTAATCCTCAGATTGTGATTGTTACGGATGAACTGGGATATGGTGTGGTCCCTGTTGTGGCCGGGGACAGGGCCTGGCGGGAAAAAACCGGACGGCTTTGTACCAGACTTGCATCGAATGCAGGGGAAGTGCACCGAGTAGTATGTGGAATTGGGATGGTGATTAAGAATGCTTAAAATGCTGATGATCAGACATGGCAAGACCTATGGGAATACCCTGGGAAGATATATTGGTATAACGGATGAGCACTTGTTGGATACGGAGTCCGAGGAGTTAATTCAATTACGGCCAGAACCTGTGGAATGTGTTTTTGTAAGCCCGATGATTCGATGCAGGGAGACTGCCCAACTTTTATTCCCGGGACAGGAACACGTGGTAATTGATGGGTTCCGGGAGTGTGATTTCGGAGAGTTTGAGAACAAGAATTATCAGGAACTATCGGAAAATGAAGCCTATCAAAGGTGGATTGACAGCGATGGTACCCTTGGATTTCCGGGCGGGGAAACCATGGTGGAATTCAAGGGGAGAAGCCTGAAGGCATTTGATCAGATGCTTGATCATTGCCTTCGGCAGGAATATGAGAATGTTGCCATGGTTGTCCACGGAGGCACCATCATGAGCATCTTGGATTCCTATGGATTTCCAAGTGCCGGTTACTTCGATTGGCAGGTGAAAAATGCGGAAGGGTATAAGATCCGTATGAAGATGGAAGATTGGAAACTTGGCCGCCGGGAACTGGTGGTGGACGGTAAAATTGTCAGGGAGTGAAGGGATATCATATGTTCGGAGAATGTCATGCTCATATATTCATGAACGGATTTGATTATCAGGGAGCAGTAAAAGCTCATGAAAAAAAGCCGAACGAAGACCTAATTCGACAACATCTGAGCGCATACCAAAAGGCAGGTGTTACCTTTGTCCGGGATGGGGGCGATCGTTTTGGAGCATCCCTTCTGGCCAGGGAAATTGCACCGGAATACGGGATTACCTACATCACTCCAGGATTTGCAATCCACAGGGAAGGATGCTATGGCAAAGTAGTGGGAGAACCCTATTCAAATCTAAAGGAATATGCAGAATTGGTAAAAAGACTAAGGGCCGACGGCGGGGATTTTGTGAAAATAATGACCACGGGTATTATGGATTTTGATACCGACGGCCATGTCACGGGAGAACCCCTTCCCCCACAAGAAGTAAGGGAAATGGTCCACATAGCCCATGAAGAAGGTTTTCGTGTAATGAGTCATACGAATACGGCTCAGGCAGTCATCGATGCCGCGGAGGCAGGAGTGGACTCCATTGAGCATGGAAATTATCAAAACATGGAGAGTATCTGCTGTATGAAAGAGCGCGATGTGGTCTGGGTGCCTACGGTGGTCACCGTCCGGAACCTGATTGGCTGCGGCAGATTTTCCGATGTAATATTAAAAAAGATTTGGACCTCGCAGCAGGAAGGGCTTAGGATGGCCTGGAATGTAGGAGTACAGATGGCACTGGGAAGCGATGCCGGAGCTTTTATGGTTCCTCACGGTGTTGGAATACAGGATGAATACCGGGCATTTTCCATGGTCCTGGGGGAATCGGAAGAATTGCGGAAGCATCTTGGCAGAGGTGAAGAGAGAATCCGGGAATTTGGAAACCCAGGGCAAAGATAGAAGAATCTTAAAAACCGTAGCTTATAGGTCACAAGTGACTTACAGCTACGGTTTTTCTATTCGGAATATCGCAAAAGATGCAGAATAAAGGTAGTTCCCCCTCCGGCTGTTTCTTCGACGGTAAGATGAGCTTTCATCTGTTTTGCCAAGGTGTTAGCTATGCTTAATCCCAGACCGAAATGCTCTTTATCCTTGCGGGAAGGATCCATTTGATAAAATCTGTTGAACACTTGAGATCTATACTCGGTGGGGATTCCGGGGCCATGGTCGGCAACGGACAGAAGCACTTCTCTTTTTGTGAACTTTGCATTGATTATGATTTCACTTTTAGTTTCATCGGACAACATACATCCATAAGTGATGGCATTATCCACAAAGATGCTGATAATCTGATAAATCCAATGTTTAGCCCCATGGACTTCCGGCAGGATATCTTCCGGAAGTTTTAATTTGAGTTTAATTCCTTTATCTTGGCACAAAGGTTCGTAAGCTTCATATAGCTGCAACAGCAGGGTATCCGCCTCGACACTTTCCATCTGAGTCTGAAGAGTGCCCGAATCGGCGGAAGCAAGTAGCAGCAGATTTTTGATCAGATTTCCAGCCCGTTTGGATTCTTTTTGAATGGATAAAGCCATCTGGGGAGCCTGTTCCGGCATTGTAGTGATGGCCATCGCACAGGTTTGAATCACAGCCAGGGGAGAGCGCAGCTCATGAGAGGCAGCTGCCACGAATTCAGTTTGCT
>DVNN01000370.1 GCA_018714325.1 Candidatus Pelethocola excrementipullorum | reverse complement strand
CCTGCGGTATCTTTTATTGGTATCGTGACACTGGTCTGTTCAACGGCTGGTATGTATATCGGACATGCATTTGGAAGCAAACTTAAGTCAAAGGCCGAGTTTGGCGGAGGAATCATCCTAATCTTAATCGGGCTGAATATTCTGTTGGAGCATCTGGAGATTTTGACTTTTTAGATAAGAAGATTCTTGCGTTCTTCTAAGAAGTTGGTAACAAATACATTTAGAGAATAGAAGTTGTGACGGTATATCGATGCTGTCACAACTTTTTTTATATCTTAGGATAATCCTCTTTTCTATGATAAAAAAGATAATAATACTATGATTGGAAAATAACAAACAAACTTCTGAAAATCCTTTATTTTAATTTCCCCTCATTAATATTAAGATGTACATATCAAGTTGCACAAAATATGCAAGGATAACCCCAGATTAATGCGCAAATATGACATTAAAATAAGGATAGGAGGAAATAATAAAATGAAAAATACCAATGAGGGGGGGATACGGGCTCGGAGGAAACTGAAAAATGCCAACTCCTCAAGTATGCAGATTTTCCCCTATTTATTGATAGCCCCAACTGTCATACTGATACTGGCTTTCCTCGTGTTCCCTGTTGCCAGGGTGTTTTATCTCAGTTTTCAAAATTACGATCTGACCCAGTCCTGGAAGGATGGATTTGCGGGTATTAGTAACTTTACAAAGCTGTTTCAGGATGGAAAGTTCTATAGTTCCCTGGTTATTACCTTTAAGTGGGTATTCACCCAGGTGATCGGTCAGCTGATTCTGGGTACTATAGTAGCCCTTCTCTTGAATCAGAAATTTAGGGGAAGAGGAGCGGCCAGAGCTATTTCTCTGGTTCCGTGGGCGGTGTCTGGCGTGCTTGTCACCATGTTATGGACCTTGATGTATGACCAGAGCTCCGGACTGATCAACGATATTCTGATGAAAACAGGCATTATCTCAAAGAAGATCGCATGGCTGGCAGACTCCAGAACCTTTTTCCCGGCCGTGAATGTTGCAGAGTTATGGAGGGGTGTTCCCTTCTTCGCCATCAATATCCTGGCGGCTCTTCAGTCCATTCCTGGGGAGGTATATGAGTCCAGTTCCATCGACGGATGCGGACCTGTTAAGAATTTTGTATACATCACATTACCTTATTTGAAAGAAAGCATTATCTTCGCTACATTATTGAGAGGAATATGGGAGTTTAACTCCATCGATATGATCTTTACCATGACCAATGGTGGTCCTATGGATAAAACGACCACTCTTCCAATCTACATGATGAAGACGGCCATCATTAAAGGAAATTATGGATATGGTTCCGCCATTGGAGTCGTAGCATTCATCCTGCTACTGGTGTTTGCCCTTTGCTATATTAAACTCAGCGGTTTTGGAGGTGAAGACAATGAATAAGAAACAGAAGAAAGCAGCAGCAAGGGTGGCGGTGCTGTATGTCCCCTTGTTGATTGTCCTCATAGTGGTATTGGTTCCGTTTTTGTGGGCGTTGTCCACATCCTTCAAGACCATACCGGAATTCCAGTCAGAGACGCTCCACTATCTGCCACAACATCTGAATTTCAGCAACTATAGCTATGTGTGGAGCAAGAGTGGATTCTCGACCTATTTTATCAACAGTGTGTTGGTTTCAAGCGTATCGGTGATTATCGTAATCGTCCTTTGTATCTGTAATGCATATGCGCTCAGCAGATACAAATTTAAAGGGAAATCCTTTATCACCCTGTTACTGTTAGGAACTCAGATGATGCCGGTTATCCTTTACCTGGTTCCACTGTTTTCCGTATTTAAGAGTATTAAGCTGATTGACAGCCCAATCGCATTGGTAATTTTCAACATTATATTACAGACACCTTTTAACACCTTATTGATGCGAAGCTTTGTCAATGGCGTTCCAAAAGAGATGGACGAGGCGGCCATGGTGGATGGTGCCACGAAGTTCACGATTATGTGGAAGATACTTCTGCCCATGCTGAAACCTGGAATTGTAGCGGTGAGTGCGTTTACATTTATCGGATGCTGGAATGAGTTCCTGGTGGCATTTACCTTTATTCAGACACAGGTCAAATTCACAATACCTGTAGGACTGAAGACCATGATTGGTGAATACTCCATCAACTATCCCGCTCTGGCGGCAGGTAGTATCATAGCCCTGATTCCCCCGGTCATCTTGTTTGCCATCATCCAGAAACATCTGGTGGCAGGACTCAGCGCAGGAGCGGTCAAGGGTTGATTTACGGTTACACAAAAATATTATATAATTATTTAGGAGGATTTTAACATGAGAAGAAAGAAATTGATGGCGGCTACGCTGGCAACCGTGCTTGCTGCAGGAAGCCTGCTGGCAGGATGCGGAAATGATACATCTTCAGGTACCTCTCAGGGAACATCCAATGAGCAGTCAACCAACAGCGACGGACAAACCACAGTTACCTTTTGGGCAGCTGCGGTAACCGAGGAGCGTCAGGGATTTTTCGATTGGTTCGCGGATTATGTGACAGAAGTTTATCCGGATATCAAAGTGGATATGTTGGGAGTTCCTGGTGACTTAAGCGATTACAGACAGAAGCTGGACGTAGCGATTCAGGCAGGAACAGCACCTGATATCACCAATGACTTCCGTCCGGAGCTTGTGCTCAACGGATATTATGAAAACCTGAATTCTTACTTCGATAGCTGGGAAGATAAGGATAAAATCAATGAAGAGCTGATTAAGTCTAACAAGACATATGACCCAACAGGCGAAGGCTTATATGCCCTTCCTTATAGCTCACAGACATGGAATATGTGGGTAAGACCTGACTGGCTTAAGGAGGCTGGCATGGACGTGCCTGTGAACTGGCCGGATTTCTTTACGGCAGTTGAAAAGATGACCGATGCCGGCAGTGACAAGTACGGTCTGAGCATCAGAGGTGGTGCCGGAAGTGCCAACACCTTGGAAATGCTGATGTATGCATACTCAGGTATTACCAATTACTTTACCGAAGACGGAAAGTCAACAATCAACGATCCGAAAAATGCAGAGTTTGTTCAGAAGTATCTGGTGGACAGCTATAATGTATATACCGCTCAGGATGACCTGACAAAGGGTTGGGCAGACCTTGCCAACTCCTTCCAGTCAGGAAAAGCCGGAATCGTGGTTCATAACCTAGGATCAGCTGCCTCCATGGTACAGGCATTCGATGAAGATTACAGCAAATTCCAGGCAGCAAAATTCCCTGCCAGCGAAGAAGGTTATGTGGTACATGCCGGCCTGATGCCACTGGGACTTTCCATGAATTCAGAGTCCAAGAACAAAGAGGCCGCATGGAAAGTAATGTCCTTGTACTTAAGCGAGGAAGTTAATACAAAGTACTGCCAGTTATATGGTGAGATTCCTGCAAACCTGGATTCCGTTCAGGATCCATTCTTTAAGGATTCTCCTTATATGAGCGTAGGAGTTGACATCGAGACAAGTGATAATGTAAAATTCAATGATACACCTTATTATCTTCCGACTTATTCCAATATCCAATCCGATATGGAGTCCAACATCCAGGCAGTAATGTCCAAGGAGATGACACCACAGGAACTTCTGGATATCTGGGCAGCAGCTTTGGAAGAAGCATATCAAGATTATAATGAATCAGTAAAGCAGTAAACCAGAGGGGCACTTTAGAGTGCCCCTATTAGTGAATAGAAATGGGGCAGGAAAGATGTACGAAAAACAGAAACGGACATTTCAAAAGCAGGTTATCATGGCATTTTTACCTGCCACCATATTGGTTATCTTATTTTCCGGAATCATGATGTACATTCAGGGGTCCGGCCAGGTGAAGAAAAACGCCAAATTCCTCATCGCCAGTACCACGAGGCAGACCGCTAACATCATCGATGACAAGCTGGAACTGACCCTGGGGAAATGCAGTGAACTCAGCAAGACACTGGCGCTGTGGCGCATGGTGAATCATCCTTATGAAGAATCCAAAACATCCAGCGAATATCAGGATATGATTGAGGTTCACAAGTATTTACAAAGCCTTTATAATGACAGTAATGGAGTCATCGATTCCATAGCATTTCAAACCAGCTATGGTAACAGGCTGAATGTATATTATGACATGGTATACGACTATTCAGAGCTTGGATACAATAGCTTTAACGGGAGTGCGAATGAGAAACCATACTGGGTAAATGCTCATATGGATGAGGTGTTCTCCACTAAGATTCCAAGAGAGGTAATCTCCTTGGTCATCCCCTATGAAAATAGTAAAAAGGTGCACACGGGAACTTTGGTGGTTAATTTCAAAGGGGAATATTTCAGAAATTTACTTGGCGAAGCCGAGATCAGCAGCAATGGTTATATCTTTTTGTT
>DVNN01000369.1 GCA_018714325.1 Candidatus Pelethocola excrementipullorum | reverse complement strand
TGTTTTTAGAAGTGCGAGAGCACAAAGTGCGTAGCAATTCGTAGGTATCAAGGGTCAAAATACCTTTTGACCCCAACATCTTATGAGAGTATTATGATTTCCCGTGTTAGCGAGAAGAAGTGTTGGGGATTATTACAAATAAGAAGACAAGGGAGAAAGACATGATTGGAACAATAGTGAACACAAGTACCATATTAGCGGGCAGTGTGCTTGGAAGTGTTGTGAAAAAGGGAATCAAAGAGGAATATCAAGGCGCTTTGTATACGGCTATGGGGCTGGCGGCCACAGTATTGGGAATCAACACCGTGGTCGGGAATATGCCGAACAGCCAATACCCGGTTCTCTTCATCTTAAGTCTGGCGGCAGGCGGTTTGCTGGGTACGATGTTAAATGTGGACGGAAGGTTTCAGAATTTGGTGGGCAAGTTCTCAAAGTCTAATCTGGGACAGGGCTTATCCACCGGAATCCTGCTCTATTGTATCGGGAGTTTGTCCATCTTAGGGCCCATACAAAGTGCACTGAATAACGACAATACCTTCCTGTTTACCAATGCCACACTGGACTTTGTCACTTCGATGGTACTGGCTTCCACTTATGGCATCGGCATGGCACTTGCGGCGGGGGTACTGTTTTTATGGCAGGGGAGTATCTATCTCTGCGCGGGAGCCCTTTCAGCATTCATCTCACCGGAACTGATGTGTGAAATATCCATTGTCGGCGGTATTTTGATCTTTAGTTCGGGACTATCCATACTGGGGATTAAGGATTGTAAGGCCCTAAACCTGTTGCCATCCCTACTTATTCCTATCTTATGGTTTATTGTAAAGGGATTCCTTCCAATTTAGAGCTTGAACTATTGAGATGGGTTGTTCAACCGCTTCATATATTGCTTTGGGGTTATCTGCTTGTATTTCTTGAAACTTCGCACGAAGTAACTGCTGTCGTTAAAGCCGCAGCGGTAGGCCGCATCCGTAACGGAGATATCCTCAGTCTCCATCAGATAGCAGGCGCGCTCAATACGGTAATAGTTCAGGTAGTCTATCGGAGTCCGATGGATGACTGCCTGAAAGAAACGGCAGAAGTACTTAGGAGACATACCCGCCATATGAGCCAGATCCTTCAGGGTTACAGGAGTATGATAATAGGTTTCGATGTATTCCAGCACTGGTTTCAGCTGATTCATCTTTCCGTGATCCATATGATCTGTCTCGGCCGGCTGATAATATTCCTTTTGAAATATAATTCCATAGAGTTCAAAGAGAGTTCCCAAGGTGGTAAGTTCCCATCCGGGAGCTTTTTTTCGTACCGATGTGAAGAGCTGTTCGGAACGTCTGAGCAGCCGGGAATGTGATTTTGTAAAATACTCCTGTACGATGATCTGCTTATGTTCAATTTTTCTTAGAAAACTACGGGTGGCATGTGTATGCATAAGCAGTGGCTTGGGGTCGAAGACCAGACACTCATAGATACAGTTTTCAGGCTCTCCGCCATGGATGACTCCTTCGGTGATATAGAGCAGATCCCCGGCGGAAGCCAGATATTCACGGTCGTCCAGATAGAGATGAATCTGACCTTCTAAAACATGGACCAGTTCCGTCTCTTTATGCCAGTGAAAGGGCATACGATACCGGGGATGACGTTCATCGATGTCATAATATTCCAAGGGAAAGTCCTCGGTACCGTGTTGTTTTTTTTCATTATAATCCAGATAATGCATAGACACCTCCATAAAAATCCGTGCTCATGAAGCAAAATTCCGATGCTCAGGCTAAAAAGTGAATATTATCCTATTATTTGCTATTATATCACAAGAAAACTGATAGATACAAGGATATGATGAGAATATAAGAAAGTTTTAGGAGGTATGGGAAATGGCAGAAAGTAGATTGATTGGTGAATACCCGGTGATTGGTATCCGTCCTACCATCGATGGACGTAGAGGCTACCTGAATGTGCGCGGATCCTTGGAAGAGCAGACCATGAATATGGCGAAATCAGCAGTTAAGCTGTTTGAAGAAAATCTCAGATATTCCAATGGAGAGCCTGTGAAGGTGGTCATCGCCGACACAACCATCGGACGTGTGGCAGAGGCTGCAGCATGTGCGGATAAGTTCAGAAGAGAAGGCGTAGACATCACATTAACAGTGACTCCATGCTGGTGTTATGGGGCGGAGACCATGGATATGGATCCGCAGACCATTAAGGCAGTTTGGGGATTCAACGGAACAGAGCGTCCCGGCGCCGTATATCTGGCCAGCGTTCTGGCAACACATGCACAGAAAGGCCTGCCTGCATTTGGCATCTATGGACATGATGTACAGGCGGCGGATTCCACTGAGATTCCAGAGGATGTCAGGGAAAAATTACTGCGTTTCGGACGTGCGTCTGTGGCGGCTGCAACCATGAGAGGAAAATCTTATCTTCAGATTGGTTCCGTGACCATGGGTATCGGAGGCTCTATCATTGATCCAGACTTTATCGAATCTTACCTGGGTATGAGAGTGGAGTCTGTGGATGAGGTGGAACTGATTCGTCGTATGAGCGAAGGCATCTATGATGAGGAAGAATTCCAGAAAGCTCTGGCATGGGCAAAAGAGCATTGTATCGAAGGATTTGATAAGAATCCGGAAGAGATTCAGAAGACAAGAGAGCAAAAAGATGAGGATTGGGAGTTCGTCGTGAAGATGATGTGCATCATCAAAGACCTCATGAATGGCAATCAGAACCTGCCCAAGGGCTGTGAAGAAGAGATGGTAGGACACAATGCTATTGCGGCAGGCTTCCAGGGACAGCGTCAGTGGACGGATTTCTATCCTAATGCAGATTTTGCTGAGGCTATGCTGAATACGTCATTTGACTGGAATGGAGCTCGTGAACCTTATATTCTGGCTACTGAAAATGATGTGCTCAACGGATTGGGCATGATGTTCATGAAACTATTGACAAACCGTGCTCAGATATTTGCAGATGTTCGTACATACTGGAGCCCTGAAGCAGTTCAGGAAGCTACGGGACATAAGTTGGAAGGAAAGGCAGCAGAAGCGGGAGGATTCATCCATCTGATTAACTCAGGAGCCGCTTGCCTGGATGCCAATGGAGAAGCAAAGGATGAGAATGGTGATTCTGTAATCAAACCATGGTATGAGGTCAGTGAAGCCGATCAGGATGCAATCATGAAAGCCACAACCTGGAACGAAGCTGATTTCGGATATTTCAGAGGAGGCGGATATTCCTCCAGATTCCTGACAGAGGCTGAGATGCCTGTGACCATGATTCGTCTGAATCTGGTAAAAGGACTGGGACCGGTACTTCAGATTGCAGAGGGATGGACCGTAAAACTTCCTTCTGAGGTTTCTGATATTATCTGGAAGAGAACTGACTATACATGGCCCTGTACCTGGTTTGCGCCAAGAGTTACCGGAGAGGGAGCATTCAAAACTGCTTATGAAGTGATGAACAACTGGGGTGCCAACCACGGTGCAATCAGTTACGGACATATCGGAGCAGATTTGATTACGATGTGTTCTATGCTTCGAATTCCTGTAGCTATGCATAATGTTCCGGAAGAGAAGGTTTTCAGACCGGCAGCCTGGAACGCATTTGGTATGGATAAAGAAGGACAGGACTATCGTGCTTGTAAGACATATGGACCACTTTACAAGTAAAAGTCCTGGAATAGGAAAAAGACCAGCCGGGGGGGCTGGTCTTTTTGGAGAAGGTATTTCTTCTTATGGGGTGTAGCAAAAACTATATAATGTATTGGGGGTAATTTATTTATACCCTATTTGGGGTGAAAAGTGTCAACAAAATTTTTTTAAATTGAAAAATGATTTTGTGCAATTTTGAAATAGGGTGATTTTAGTTAGTAAAAAAGTCGAAAGATGGGACTTTTTGTTTCTGGAATTGTGCGCATCAATGAATAGCACAAGGGCCCATATGAAAAAAAGATTGCACGGAAAGGAGAGAGTATGCCTGAGAAATTATTGCTGGCTGCGGATTATGGAGCATCCAGCGGAAGGGTGATGTTGGGAAAGTATGACGGGAATAAGCTGTCTATGGAAGAACTCCATCGGTTTTCCAACGATCCTGTGACGCTCAGCCAAAAGAGCAGCAGTACGATGTACTGGGATTTTCTACGGCTGTTTCACGAGCTTAAGACCGGGATTATAAAATCCAGAGCCTTTGGTCAGGCGGAGAGCATCGGAGTGGATACCTGGGGCGTGGATTACGGGCTTTTGGACAAAAGTGGATGTCTTTTGGGAAATCCCATCCATTATCGGGATCGGAGAACGGAAGGGATGCTGGAAAAGGCTTTTCTACGGATGGAAAAGGAACGGTTATATGAGATTACCGGCAATCAGTTCATGGAAATCAACACGGCATTTCAGCTGATGACCGATATGGAGCAGAGGCAGGAGCTGTTCCGTCAGGCGGACCGGATGCTTCTGATGCCAGATCTGTTTAACTATTACCTTTCCGGTGAAATGGTCAGTGAATATACCATAGCATCCACCACTCAGATGTTGGATGCAAGGGAGAAGCGTTGGTCTAGTGAGGTATTGAATCGTCTGGGAATTCCGGAAGCAATCCTGGCACCTGTGATAATGCCTGGAAACAGAATCGGAAGTCTGCGGAAGGAAATACAACAGGAATTGGAATGTGGACCGGCAGAGGTGATTGCAGTGGCAGGACACGATACCCAGAGTGCTCTGGCAGCGGTTCCGGCCAGTGAAGACAGCTTTATTTTCCTTAGCTGCGGCACCTGGTCACTATTTGGTACGGAGTTGGATGAGCCGGTAATCAGCGCTCAGTCTTATGCGTGCAATATCACCAACGAAGGTGGATGCGGCCAAAAGACCTCATTCCTCAAGAATATTATCGGCCTATGGCTGATTCAGGAAAGCCGCAGACAGTGGATCAGGGAGGGGCGTGAATATGGATTCGGGCATCTGGAGACCATGGCCATGGATTCTACGCCATTTCGCTCCTTTATCAATCCCGATGCCCCTGAATTTGTTCCTTCTGGAAACATTCCGGAAAGAATCCGTAACTTCTGTCAGAAGAGCGGGCAGCCGATCCCGGAGAGCGTGGGTTCCATCGTGAGATGTATTGATGAGAGCCTGGCCATGAAATATCGGATGAGCCTGGATGAAATACAGGCCTGTACAGGTAAGAAGTATCATGCCATACATCTGGTGGGCGGCGGAGCACAGAGTGCATTGCTTTGTCAGATGACGGCGAATGCCTGCCAGATTCCTGTGTTTGCCGGCCCTGTAGAGGCCACGGTGTATGGAAATCTGGCCATACAGCTGATGGCATCCGGTGAGTTGGGGAACCTGGGAGAAATCCGCAGCCTGATCTGTAATTCCGAAGAGGTGAAGATCTATGAACCTCAGGATACGGGAATGTGGCAGGAAGCCTACGAGCGTTGCCGGGACATCATAGAAGGATAGAAACTGATGAAGCAAGGACCCCTGTAAACATTGTAAAGCGAATGATAACGTATACGAGACGGTAAAAAGGATGAATAGGGTCTCGACAGGAAGGAGTTTATTATGGAATTAAGTTATATGGAATTGAGAGAACAGATTTGTGATGTCTGCCATAAGATGTGGCAGAAGGGATGGGTTGCGGCCAATGACGGGAATGTATCTGTTAAGCTGGAGGATGGAACCTTTCTTGCAACACCGACCGGTATGAGCAAGAGCTTTATCACACCTGAGAAGCTGGTACATATCGATAAGGATGGCAACATCATCGAAGGAGAGCCTGGATACCGTCCTTCTTCGGAGATTAAGATGCATCTGAGATGCTATGAGGAGCGGGAAGATGTGGGAGCTGTTCTTCATGCTCATCCTCCGGTGGCAACTGGATATGCGGTGGCCAATAAACCTCTGGACCAGTATTCAATGATTGAGACCGTAATAGCACTTGGATCTATTCCGGTGACACCTTATGGAACACCTTCTACTTATGAGGTGCCCGAGGCCATCGCACCTTATCTGGGTGAACACGATGCGGTACTGCTTCAAAACCATGGTGCCCTGACGGTGGGTTCCGATGTAATAACCGCTTATTACCGGATGGAGACTCTGGAGTTATTCGCTCAGATTAGCCTGAATGCTCAGCTGTTGGGTGGTGCTCAGGAGATTTCCAGAGAGAATATCGATCGGTTGATCTCCATGCGCGAGGGATATGGCGTAACCGGCAGACATCCAGGATATAAGAAATATTCTAAGGAGGACTAGAGAATGCTGAAAGGGATACCCAAGATTTTATCACCTGAATTATTAAAAGTACTGTCCGAGATGGGACATAGTGACAGGATCGTGATTGCAGACGGCAACTTCCCGGCTGAGAGCATGGGAAAAGATGCAAAGGTCATCCGCTGTGATGGCCATGGAGTGCCGGAACTGTTGGATGCGATTCTGCAGCTGTTCCCCCTGGATTCCTATGTGGAGCATCCGGTCAACCTGATGGAGGTTATGCCGGGAGACGATGTTGAAACACCGATTTGGGATGTATACGGAAAGATTGTCGAGAAACATGAAACCAGAGGTGCTGGAGTGATTGGCAATATTGAGCGCTTCGCATTTTACGAAGAAGCTAAAAAAGCATATGCAATCATAGCTACAGGCGAAAGTGCGTTATATGCCAATATCATGCTGCAAAAAGGTGTTGTGGTGGATTAAGAAAAAGTGTAAATGATATTTTAAAAAGACTTTAAATAAAACTTTCAATAAGGGACCAGTGTACCAAGCCAAATAATCGGCTGAGTATACTGGTCCTTTTATTAGTTAATCAAAGGCCTTAATACGATGGCTTAGATTTACAGAACTTGAGTTTCTGGATTTAGATGTTTCATCTTCTGAATATATTCTTTAGGCGTCATTTTTGTGTATTTCTTAAATAAATGGCTGAAGTATTGTGGATTATTACCGCAGCCAACCTGTTCGGCAACATAATAAATCTTTTCACTGTCACAGTTGATCAGTAGATGCTTTGCCTTTTTAATGCGGATACTGTTCAAATAAGTGGAGAATTTGATTCCCGTCTGCAGAACAAACTGACGGCTTACGTAATCCACATTCATAAAAAGATGGTTTTCCACAATCCATTTCAATGTCAATTCAGGATCACTGATATGTTCCTTGGTATAATTGAGAATCTCCTGTATAAAGGGCTTATATTTTCCTGTACCAAGCATCGGTGTGGGATATATCGTATCCAGCTTTTCAAATATAAAACTGCAGATTTCCGTGTTGGATGTAATAGTGCCTATGAAAAGCATAAACTCGGTAATATCCGTGGCCTTATAGGCGGAAGAGGTCTGTATGGCTTTCAGGAGCAGGCTGTTAATCAGGGAACGCAGCAGCTCTAGATTTTTCACAGTGGATAACAGGTTTTTTAATTCCTCCAGAAGTTCTTTATGCAGAACTTCACTTGTTTCTTTCATCAGGGAATCAGCAAGATACAATACCTGTTGAAATAAGGAGTCATAGTTGCAGATGGTTACGGGCTGGGAACCGGAATAGAGATAGATAATTTCATATCGTTTCACTTTTCTGCTCAACTTATCCAAAAGAGACAGCAGGCAGGAATAGGATTCTCTCTGGTACAAATAAGGTATTGTCAGTTCCTGAAATTCTAAATTTTCCATCAGTTCATCAAACCTGTCATAGTTTTTCTGTGCAGCCACAAAGAAGAACGTTAAGGTGTTCTTTACATATATGTAAGTGAATGAGCAGGGGATTTCGTTCGTTTTTAATAAGTTTTGGATTTGTTCAATACAGGAGGTAACCAGATGCTCTTCCAAAAAATATAGGAAGCACACCTGATAAGCAGTATGATGGAAATCCAAATGTGTTTCATATATGGCGGGAAGTTCCTCCAACTCTTGGTCAGAAGATAAGAGCTGAAGAAGCATATCGTACATTAAATTTTTTAACAGACGGGAATTCCCAGTATTCATGCCCGTTTCCAAATTCCGGACTGAGAGTTTTTTGTAATGCTCCTTAATCGCATCCTTAACAGCTTCCATAATTTCAGATTCATTGCAAGGTTTTGTAATGTAATGTTTGATTCCATAGCGCATCGCTTCTTTTGCGTAGGAAAATTCGTTGTATCCGGAAAGAATAATAAACTGGATGTTATCATGGTTCTGCGTGATTTTCTGAATTAGTTCCAACCCCGATAATTTGGGCATTCTGATATCGGTGAGAACAATATCGGGATATTCATCCAGAATAGCGTCATAGGCCTCCAATCCATTCTTACAGACACCAACAACCTCTATATTCAAACTCTTCCAATCTATAATAGTACATATCGTTTCCCGGATGATTTTTTCATCATCAGCAATCAATAGTCGTATCATTATATCTCCCTTCTAGCTTATATGGAATGGTGATTTTAGCAGTTGCGAAATGATCTTTATTAAAAAAGTCAAGACAATAAGAAGATCCAAATGCCAGTTCCAGTCTTTTGTTTACATTTAAAATACCGATCCCGAATCCTTGAGGGAGAATCTTTTTGGATAGAAGTTTCTCCAGAAGGTTTTCCTCAAATGAAGATTCTGTATTTGCCACAGTAATGGTGATGGCGGAATCTTCTACAGTGGCGTGTATTCGGATCAAGCACTCATCACTATCTTCTTCCAGCGTATAATGTATGGCATTTTCCACTAATGGCTGTAAGGTGAATTTCGGCAGATATACTCCCAGAAGTTCTTCAGATACTTCCACTTCGTAAGAAAGGCTGTCTTCAAAGCGTATTTCCTGGATATTCATATAGTGTCTTACAAGCTCTAATTCCTGTCCCAGGTAGGAATGCTTATTTTTGCGGCTCAGAGTAATACGAAGCAGTTTTCCGAGGGATTCTGTCATACTTGATATCTGCAGATCTTTCAGCATCTTTGCCCGCCAATCGATGGATTGCAGGGTATTATAGAGAAAGTGAGGATTTATCTGCATTTCCAATGCTCTTAACTGAGACTCCTTTGCCAGAAGTTTGGTTTCATAGTTTTCCTTGATCAATGTCTGAATCTTATGCGCCATGGAATCGAACTGTTGATGGAGAAGGCCTATTTCATCATAACGTTTGTCATATGGATAAGGAATACTTATGAGTTCGAAGTTATGATTTCCAAATGCTTTGATTTTTCTCATCAGTGTTTCGAAGTGTACCATCAGAGGTCTCATAAGTAGCTTTGTCAGCAGAATGCATAGGCACAGACTGGCGATTAAGATGATAATAAATAATTTCTGAAAAAAGCGGATATTATTGTACATGCTGTCATAGGGAGACAAGCAGAAATAATCCCAGTCAGTAGCCGGGATGGTTCCTTTTACCATAAAATATTGTTTGCCTGCAATATTTTTAATTTCATAAGAGGTTGTTGTAACTTCTGTTAAGTCACTCTTATGAAACGTTTTTAGTTCATTTGGTACATAAAGTGTCTGATTTCCATCGCATAGAATGTAAGAGATCGCGTTGTTATTAGATTGTGTAATAGAGATATCTTCTAACATCTGATTAATGTTCACATTAATAATAAGCACTCCCAATTCGTCCAACTTCAAGTTATCTATACGCCGCAGACTTCTGACAAGAAAAATACCATAGGTATCAGAGTAATCAGTGATCCAACAGAGCCGTCCATCTTGTTTACGAGCAGTCTCGATCAATTCTTCTTGAAGCTCCGGCGGCATGACATGGGAATCAATCCCAGCTGCAAGAACAGAGAAGTTGTTGTTTAATACTTGAATGTAGTCAACATAGTTGGATTTGTATCTTTGGTAATGGGCATTCAGTACGTTTTGAATTGCCGAATAAGCATTGGAAGGGGTGCCCCCATCCTTGGAGTCTTTTGTATTACTTAAAGCAGTTTGAATGAGGGAGTCTTCCAGAATAAAGTCGGCCATATCCTGAATGGAGTTCAAGTCACCGGAAATATCTCTGGAAGAATAGGAAAGTAGTTCTCCGGTTGTTTGGTAAAGGATATGGTTACTGGAACGTATAATTAATAAAAAACCTATAAATATAAAAAAAGAAAGCAAAAAGATACCGGGAAGAAGTAGAATGAGGAACTTTTTTGAAAGTGGTGCATTTCTTATTCTATCAGTAAATTTATGGAACATAATCTTCTCCTTAACACCTGTTTTTGATAGATATTATAGCAAGAATAGGAAGGAAAACCAATTATCGGTCAATAAAACCAAGGTTTTGTCTAAAAAGAAATAGGTTTTGTTTATTTATTCCAAAGAGCGGATGTCATATAATAAGAATCATTATCAGGAAGAGAGGAAGAGGATATGAAAAGAAAGTTAATAGTATTACTTCTTACAGCGGCAATGGTTGCCTCAATGGCGGCGTGCGGAGGGAATGAGGACGGCGGTAAAAAGGAAACATCGAAGAGTTCAGAGGAAACTTCCAATAAGCTGACCTTCTCATGGTGGGGAAACCAGGTGAGAAATGAGAGGACAAGCCAGATTCTGGATATGTACTCAGAGAAAAATCCGGGAGTGACCTTCGATGGGCAGTTTTCAGAATGGAGTGATTATTGGAATAAGCTGGCGACAGCTTCAGCGGGACATACGCTGCCAGATATTGTCCAGATGGATTTACAGTACTATGACCAATATGTGAAAAACGATCTGTTGCTTGATCTGACCCCTTATATTGAGGATGGCACACTGAATCTGGAAGATGCAGATGAAAGTATTCTGGAAGCGGCCAAAATAGATGGGAAAACTTATGCGGTCTGCAATGGGGTCAATGCACCGGCTCTTCTATACAATAAGACGGAGTTAGAGAAAGCGGGTATAGAAGTAAAGGATGGTATGACCATGGATGAGTTTGTGGAACTGTCCAAAGAGATTCAGGAGAAGACCGGTTTGCGTACGAATATAGGATATCATCACGAAACCCTTCCGGAGTATTGGCTGAGGGCAAAAGATCTGGCATTCTTTGGACAAGGGAAACTGGGAGTAAACAGTGCCCAAGATTTACAAACGATATTTGACCTGGAAGAACAGGCGGTGAAAGAGGGCTGGCATGTGGATCCAAGTGTATTTACAGAGATTACCATTGGCTCGGCCGAACAAGATCCGATGATCTATGGCAGCAGTGCAGGGAGCATGTCCTGGTGTATGTTTGCGTATTCCAACCAGCTTGCTGCAGTACAGGAGGCGGCACCAGAAGGGGTAGAAATTGGGATAACCACCTGGCCGACGGATGATCTGGAGAAATCCAACTACCTGAAGCCAAGTCAGTTTTTTGCGGTCACATCCGACTGTAAAAATCCAGAGGAGGCGGTAAAGGTGCTAGACTATATTACCAATTCAGTCGAATGCAATGAAGTGCTACTGGGCGAGCGTGGGGTTCCCATCTCCAAGTCTGTGGCCGATGTCATTACACCGAAATTGGATGAGACAAATCAAAAGATTATAACCTACGTTAATGATGTGGTGACACCGACATGCAGTACCATCAGTCCAGTGGCGCCAAAAGGAGCAAGTGAAGTTTTTGATTTGCTGAAAAATCTGGAAGAGCAGGTATTGTATGGTCAGATTACAGCAAAAGAAGCGGCGGTTCGGCTTTTTGAGGAGGGGAATGTATTTATAGCTTCTGGTCAGGAGTAGAGAGAAGATAAGATGAGGAGCATGATATGAAGAATAGAAAACCTATGACTTTGCGGCAGAAGCTGAATACAGAGAGTGTGGCCGGTGTTATTTGTACCATGCCTTTTATCATCGGTTTCCTGATGTTTATGGTAGTACCCATGGGGATTTCCCTGTATTATTCTTTCTGTAATTATGATATATTATCCGCCCCGGTGTGGACCGGGATTGATAACTATGTAAAAATGTTTACAGATGATCCGAAATTCTGGAAATCGATTGGGGTTACTTTTTATTTTGCCCTGGTGTCAGTGCCTTTGCGGCTGATATTTGCCTTAATTGTCGCTATGATATTAGTAAAGTCAAGCAAGGCATCTGCCTTTTACAGAGCTGTGTATTATCTGCCGTCTATTATCGGCGGTTCGGTTGCTGTGGCAATCCTGTGGAAGCGGATGTTTGCTGCGGATGGAGTGATTAATAAAATCTTGGCTGTTTTTGGTTTCCCGGCGGATTTTTCCTGGCTGGGAAGTACGAAAACCGCTATTTGGACATTGATCATATTGGCAATCTGGCAGTTTGGATCGTCTATGTTAATCTTCCTGTCCGCATTAAAACAGATTCCGTCCGAACTATATGAGGCGTCGGATGTGGATGGAGCAAATAAATTTAAAAAGTTTTTCAAAATAACCCTCCCCCTTTTAACGCCAACCATTTTCTTTAATCTTGTGATGCAGATGATTAATGGATTCCTGGCCTTTACCCAGTGTTTTATCATTACACAGGGAAAACCTTTGGATTCTACTTTGTTCTATACCGTATATACATACTTTCAGTCCTTCAAATTCTACAATACAGGATATGGTGCAGCCCTTGCATGGGTTATGCTGCTTTTGATTGGATTGATAACATTGATATTATTTGCGACAAAGAGATTCTGGGTATATGACGAAGGGAACTAAGTGCATGAAAAAGAAGAGAACAGAACGAAAAATAATCTATCATATATTAGTTGCCATATTTGGACTGATTATGATATATCCACTAGTCTGGATGATCATGAGCTCCTTTAAGGAGACAGGCACGATCTTTACAACAGCCGGCAGGCTGATACCGGAGACATTTACCCTGGAAAACTATATCAATGGTTGGAAGGGGTTTGCAGGAATTGGATTTGGGACTTTTTTCAAGAATTCGCTGTTTATCTCTATCGTGGCAACCATAGGAACCGTGTTTTCTTCCTCGATTGTGGCGTATGGACTGGCAAGGTGTAAATTTAGAGGAAAGAGAATTTTGATTGTGGCAATGCTACTCTCCATGATGCTTCCTGCCCAGGTTCTGATGATTCCTCAGTATCTGTGGTACCAGAAACTGGGATGGGTGAATTCTTATCTTCCCCTAATCATTCCATATTGTTTTGCTATCCAGGGGTTCTTTACTTATTTGATGATGAATTTTATCCAGGGAATTCCACGGGAATTAGATGAAGCGGCTAAAATCGATGGATGTTCCTACTATGGAATCTTTCGAAGAATCATCTTTCCTTTGATGGTTCCGGTACTGATTACATCCGGTATCTTCTCCTTTATGTGGAGATGGGACGATTTCCTTTCCGCTTTGCTTTATATCAATGATTCCGCCAAGTATCCGGTCAGCCTTGCTCTGAAATTGTTCAGTGACCCTGGCTCATCTTCGGATTATGGTGCAATGTTTGCGATGGCCACGTTATCAATTCTGCCAATTATACTGATATTTATATTTCTACAGAAATATATTGTGGAAGGCATCAGCACCTCTGGGCTTAAAGGATAAAAAAGACAACTACAAATTATAAAAAGTATAAATGAGATTTTAAAATAAGGGACCAGTATACCAGGCCAAATAATCGGCTGAGTATACTGGTCCTTTACTAGTTAATCCTTATGGTAATTGGCTGTATACTTGGCTAAATCATCCAGCAAGATACATTATTCCTTAAAGACGCCGTCTCGGGGGAGAAAATTAAAAGAAGCACGGAAAAGTAGAAGCAGGAGTCGGTATTTTTTATTGTTGCCATGGTTTAAAAAACCTATAATTAAAGAAAAGGTGATGGAGGAGGGAAGGGATGAATTCGAAAGAAAGGGTGATGGTTGCAGTAGAGCATAAGCGGCCCGACCGTGTACCTGTGGGGGAGATGGGAATTGATCACGATCATGTGAGCCGGATTCTGGGGCATCATACCTATTGGCGAAACCGAAAAGATACCACTTTGGCTTTCTGGGATGGCAGACGAGACGAAGTGGTGGAAAGCATGAAGGAGGACTATGCAGAACTGGTCGAGAAGCTGGACTTTGATCTTATCGCAGTGGAACTTGTACCGCCAAAGGGGTTTCTGGTGGAAGATGTGCCTATAAAAACAAGCGAGAATATTTGGGAGAACAGGAAGGGGGAAATTTACAGATATGCAGCCAGCAATGATTCCATCCAGTGTGTTCATAGGGCACTGGAGAAAGATGAGTTAACGGAGGCAGATATCGACAGGGCCATGGAACGTGCCTTACATATCGATGATTCTGTATTTGAAGTGCTGGACTATTTTTGTGACAGATATGGGAAAGAGAGGGCCATTGTTTTTCGAAGCGTGGATGTCTATTCATTTTTGTTTGAGCCCTTCGGGGGAGATTTTCAGCACCAGCTCATGCTGACGGCCATGGCACCGGAAGAAATACTGAGGATGCATGAGGCTTGCCTCTTATATAATCAGGCACTTGTGGAACATTGCAGGAAAAAAGGTGTAACGATCATGATGCAGCCACAGGACTTTGGAATAAGCACCGGCCCTATGTTTAACATGGAAACTTTTAGGACGCTGTTTGCCCCCTTGATGAAAAAAATCAATGATGATACGGTAGCGTACGGGATGCTTCCCTTTTTTCATTGCTGCGGGAACATATGGAAACTTATGGATGATTATGTGGCATGTGGTTATCAAGGCTATCAGTCCATTCAGGAAACTGCTACCATGGACAACAGGAGGGTGAAGGAACTCTATGGTGATAGGTTGACTCTTTGGACAGGTATTCAATGCGAGACGTTGGTCGCAGGAACCATGGAGGAGACAGAGGACGAGGTGCTGAAGAATCTGGATATTCTGATGCCGGGAGGAGGTTTTTTGTTTGGTTCCACGAATTCGGTACAGTATGGTGCCAGAACGGATAATTATTTGAAAGCATTGGAGGTTGTAAGAGAGAAGGGAATCTACAGATAACGAAAGGAGAGGTATGAGATATGAAGAAGAAAAGAGTTATATTGATAGCAGGAATTATAGTCGCCCTATTATTGGGCGGATGTGGAGCACAGGGGACAGACATGGATGAGCCGGACAAAAGTCAAGGCTCGGATAAAAATGCGACCGTAGAATTAACATTTGCCTGGTGGGGGAATCAGACCAGAAATGAGATGACCCAGGAAGTTATCAATTTATTTATGGAAAATAATCCGAATGTGGAAATAGACGGGCAGTTTGCGGAGTGGGCCGATTACTGGAATAAGCTGGCCACAGCATCAGCCGGTCATACGTTACCTGATTTGGTTCAGATGGATTATAAATATCTCGAGCAGTATGCCAATAATAAACTGCTGTTGGATCTGACACCATATATTGAGGACGGCACCATCGATGTCAGTAATATCGATGAGAATAATCTGAATATAGGCAGGGTGGGAGAGGGGATTTACGGGATTTGCCTTACCGTGGCTCCCCCAGCCTTGATGTATAACAAAAATCTGCTGGATGACAATGGGATTACCGTAAAAGATAATATGACGTTGGAAGAGTTTTATGATGTGTGTCGAGAGGTCTATGAAAAAACCGGGTATAAGACAAATATTAATTATGGAAGCGAGGTTTATCTTGAATATCTGATGCGTGCAAACGGAGAGGTCCTGTTTGAAAAAGGAAGACTGGGAGCGTCATCGCCGGCAAGCCTGGAGCCTTTTTTTGAGATCTATGAGTTGGGACTAGATGAGGGATGGCATCTGGAGCCAAGTGCCTTTGCGGAGAGGACGTTGGGATCCATAGAACAAGATCCCCTTGTTTACGGTACATCTCCGGATAATAAGTCATGGTGTAGTTTTATGTGGGGAAATCAGCTGACGGCCATGCAGAATGCGGCTCCTGAAGGCATGGATGTCGCCATCGTCACCTATCCTTCACCAGACCCGGTTAAGTCTAACTTTTTAAAGCCCAGCCAATTGTTTTCCATAACCGTGGACAGCAAAAATCAGGACGAATCTGCTAAGTTTATAGATTTTCTGGTGAACTCCGTGGAGTGTAATGAGATAATTCTCTGCGAAAGGGGGATTCAGACAAATACGGTGGTAGGCGAGGCTATTATGCCCAAATTGGGAGAAAAGGATCAGGAAGCGATAAAATATGTTAATGAAGTGGTAATCCCCAATAGTTCACAAGTAAATCCCGCACCGCCGGAAGGGGCCAGTGAAGTAATCTCCCTGTTGACTAAATTGGAGGAGCGTGTGTGCTATAGAGAAATAACTGCGGAACAGGCGGCTCAGGAACTATTTGAACAGGGAAATGCGATAATGGGTTCCAAATAAAACCGATACAAAAGGATTGCTGCTTTTATAAGGGGGCAATCCTTTTGAGAATGATGGGGAAGATGTGCGTCACTAGCCGATGAACGATGGAGTGGAGAAAAAGAGAGGTGGTAACATGGAGGGAACACGAAGGACTGATAAGCGCATAGAAGCTGGAGCTCTTGGATGGCTTCGAAAGGCAATGAGGCGGGAGAGTACGGCCGGAGTTATCTTTACATTACCCTTTACCATAGGGTTTCTGGTGTTTATGATTGTGCCCATGGGAATTTCGCTGTATTATTCCTTTTGCAAATATAATATTCTTTCGCCGCCGGAATTCATAGGTCTTGATAATTTTATCAAGATGTTTACGGCTGATGCTATATTTTTGAAAACAATCGGGGTTACATTTTATTTTGCACTTGTTTCGGTACCTCTTCGATTGATATTCGCGTTGATCGTGGCGATGGTTTTATTGAAAACCACCAAGGTGACAGGATTTTACCGCGCAGTATATTATCTTCCATCGATTATTGGAGGTTCTGTTGCGGTGGCGATTCTATGGAAGAGAATATTTGCAGTTGACGGTGTGGTGAATGCGCTGCTTGGACATCTGATTCCAGACATGAAGTTTTCCTGGCTGGGGAGTGAAAAGACGGCAATTTGGGTTTTGATGCTATTGTCCATCTGGCAATTTGGATCTTCCATGCTAATCTTTTTATCGGCGCTGAAGCAGATACCCTCTACCCTTTATGATTCGGCGAAAGTAGATGGTGCCAATAAAAGTTCACAATTCTTCAGGATTACCCTTCCATTACTGACGCCGACCATCTTCTTTAACCTGGTGATGCAGATGATCAATGGATTTTTAGCATTTACACAATCCTTTATCATAACACAGGGAAAACCTCTAAATTCCACTCTGTTTTATACCGTCTATGTGTATCAGCAATCATTTGAGTTCTATAATACCGGATATGGAGCTGCTTTGGCCTGGGTCATGTTATTGATTGTCGGAGGAATCACGGCTCTTTTGTTCGCAACCAAACGATTATGGGTATATGAAGGGGGGCTGTGATAATATGGTAATGAAAAAAAGAATGGGTACGGTTTTATATCATATCCTGGTAGCAGGGTTTGGTCTAATCATGGTGTACCCTCTGATCTGGATGATCATGAGCTCCTTTAAGGATACAAATACGATTTTTACCACGGCCGGCAACCTTTTTCCGGAACAGTTAAAGATGGAGAATTATATCAACGGATGGAGAGGGTTTGCCAAGATTAGATTTGGAACGTTCTTTAAGAATTCGTTGCTGATATCCTCTACGGCAACGGTTGGAACCCTGATTTCCTCCGCAATTGTGGCTTATGGATTTGCCAGATGCAGATTCCGTGGAAGAAAGATATTGTTTGGAGCAATGTTGGTTTCCATGATGCTTCCGGCTCAGGTACTGATGATTCCCCAGTATCTGTGGTATCAGAAGTTGGGCTGGGTTGGAAAATACACCCCTCTGATTTTGCCCTACTTCTTTGCGATACAGGGATTCTTTGTCTATTTGATGACCAACTTCATAGAGGGGATACCAAGGGAACTGGATGAGGCCGCTAAAATTGATGGCTGCTCTTATTTTGGAATATTCCGGCATATCATGATTCCACTTATGAAGCCCGCCATAGTGACCGGCGGTATCTTTTCATTTATGTGGAGATGGGATGATTTCCTGTCCGCACTGTTATATGTGAGTGAATCCAAAAAATATCCGGTCAGTCTGGCCTTAAAACTTTTCTGCGATCCTGGCTCCTCATCCGATTATGGGGCTATGTTTGCGATGGCCACCCTCTCCATACTCCCCTCGGTACTGATTTTTATATTCTTCCAGAAATATTTGGTAGAAGGAATCAGTACCTCAGGATTAAAGGGGTGAGCGGAGTACGGGAGTATTGCTTATTATAGAAAAAACAGGGAAGAAATCCTATCAGTTGATTTCTTCCTTGTTTTTTAATTCTGTCATAAATTCTGGGTTCTCTTCCCTGTGGCAGATATGTCAGTCACCATCCTTGAGATATGATATAATAGTGGTTAATTGCCTGATTTCAAGGAAGGATTTTGCCGATGTAACTTCTGAGGGCGACTAAAATTTAGTACGGCATAAAAATTGCAAATAAATATTTTAAAATAATCTGTAACGAAACCAGATATTTGCGCACTTATAGGATAGGAGGTATAAAAGAGTGGATCAACAGCATATGGAATACATTTATGAAGAAAATGCAGCGGCAGTTTATAAATACCTCTTCTGTCTGACCCATGACCCCGATATTTCAGAGGAGTTAACTCAGGAGACATTCTATCAAGCAATCAAAGGAATAAAGAAGTTCAGAGGAGAGTGCAAAGTTTCTGTATGGCTCTGCCAGATAGCCAAAAGGCTGTGGTATAAAGAGCTGGAGAAGCGCAAAAATGTGAACTTATCCATAAATGATATTACAGAGGAGATAATATCCCAGGATGACATAGACGATTATTGGAAGAATGTGGAGAAAGTTGAGCTGTTCCGGCAGCTGCATCAATTTGAACCGGTTACAAAAGAGGTTATGTACTTAAGGTTGACAGGTGAGTTGAGCTTTGCCGAAATAGGGGATATTTTGGGAAAGACAGAAAACTGGGCGAGAGTGACATTTTATCGTGGAAAACAAAAAATAGTGAAAGGAAGAGAGACATGGGGGAAAAATTAAGTTGTGATATTGTTCGGGATTTACTTCCAAATTACGTAGAGCATCTGACTTCTGAGAAGACCAATGAAAGCATCAGAGAGCATTTGGAAGGGTGTGAGGACTGTACAGAAGAATTGCAGGAGATGAAGCAGGAGATAACGACGTTTGCTGTAAAAAACAAGAAAGAAGCGAAGGAGTTTAAAGGCTTTTTGAAATATAAGAAAATGCAGATATTATCCACTGCCTTATATGTATCTGGTCTGTTAGGAATACTGGTCTGCCTGATTGTAAACCTGGCGATTGACAGAGGACTGACCTGGTCACCAATTGTGATAGGCGGTATTGCGGTGGCGCTGATTCCCTACTACATAGGGGTGTATGGAAAAAGGGCGAAACTGGAAAAGGCATTCCTAAGCCTGATTGTATTACTATTTCCTTATTTGAAGCTGATAGAAAGTGTTGTGAATAAATACTATCTTCCCAAGCCTTACTACTGGTTTTACACATTGGGTATGCCAATGGTAATTTTCTGGGCTTTGATTTTAATTATTATCTATTATCTAAGAAAG
>DVNN01000368.1 GCA_018714325.1 Candidatus Pelethocola excrementipullorum | reverse complement strand
TTATATGGATGACGGGATGTCCGGGTTGATTATTAGAAACAATATCTTCGAAGATATCTCCGGAAGTGCCCTCTTCTCCAACTGTGGATATGGACAGATTATTGAGGATAATATTGTCATATCGGATAAGCCGGCAGTGGAATATTGGGGCTATACCACAGGCGTTGGAAGGCGGCCTATTGCCAATGAAAAGGTACTGGAATATCGTTACTATTCCGTATTGCGCCCGGGAGATGGAGCGGACTATACGAATACTCAGGAGAATATTGAGAACTGGTATGAACATTATCAGGCTGATTATCCTTATCTTAGAGATCGTTACTTCCCAGGCTATGAAGATGAGGTACAGGCCACAAATCCAGATTCTCTTTTTGTTCCGGCTTACCAGTCTTTAAAGCGGACGATTGTTGTGGGCGCCGGAGAAGGTTTAATAACCAAGAACCAGGTGGAAACATTCCAAGATGAGTTCTTTAATGAGAATCAATATCGTGCGTCCAGTGCGGAGGAGTTGGGACTTGATCTTAGCAGTGGCCAGTTCAGTGGTAAATCCCCTCTGAAGAAGGTAAGTGGCTATGGGGCAAAATGGGTGAATACATGGAATAAGAATTTTGACTTGGAAGAATGCGGTATTCAACCTGACAGCGAGAAGCTTTCACTAGAATAAGTCTGAAGAACGAGTGGAAAGGTATGTAGAAATATGAAGAATGATCAATTCGCCAATATAGCTGCAGGAGGTGTTCTCACGGCAGGAAAAGGGCTGGAGGCTCCAACGCCGGAGCAACTGGACAAGAAAACCTGGGCGGTTAATCAGGGGGGAGAAGACTATGGGTTCCCTCCTAAGATGAACACCAAAGAGGAGCTGTATGAGGAGCTGGAACGGTGGAAAGAAGCCTATCGTCCATATATGAAGAAGTTAGCTCCTAAGCAGGAAAAACTGGAAAAGGTCCAGGAACTTAAGACTTTCCTGTGGAGAGAAGAGACCAGAGAAGACCAGAACGATTTCAGAAATGTCCTGGAGGGAGCTGGCAGCTGGGAAACCGTGGAGGTTCCCCATTATGGCGGCCCCTTGGGGATGGCTGTCACCTATTATCGGACCAACTTTCAGGTGAACTGGGAAGCGAATGAAGCTGTCTTTCTATACTTTAAAGGAGTGGACTATATCGCCAAGGTATATGTCAATGGTTCCTATGCGGGTTCCCATGAGGGATTCTTCGCACCATTTAGAATCGACATCTCAAAGTATGCAAGGCAGGGGGAAAATACCCTGGTAGTACAGGTGGAAAATGACTTCATCCACAAGAGAAATGAAAAAGAGCTCCACGGAACCATGTATGGAGGAGATAAGATCTATGCCGCCACTGGCCCCGGATTTGATGATCCTCAGATGGGATGGCATCATTGCCCTCCGGGGATGGGAATCTGGCAGCAGGTTTATGTGGAAGTGAAAAGCCGCTGCTTCATCCAGGATGTCTATGTAAGGCCCCTTCCGGAGGAAGGCAGGGCAGAAGCATGGCTGGATATCTATAAGTGCGATCCGGGCTTCCAGGAGGTAAAGGTAAACCTATCTTTATATGGCCGTAATTTCGAGGAAACCATATTCGAAAACATGGAATACATACCGGAAACGGAGTGTACCATCGGGCTTGGGGACAGTTTTACAGAGGCTAATCTGACCGCCTCCGGAGCCATCGAAAGGCCGGTTCCTCTTTTGATGGAAAAAGGGGAAAATGAACTGAAGATCCCCTGGCCCATGGATGCATTTCGCCACTGGACCCCGGATACCCCCTATTTGTATGAACTTCAGGTAGAACTTATAGATGGTGATGGCCAGGTCATTCACCGGAAATCCCAGAGCTTTGGCATGCGTAGCTTTACTATGGATACTAAGGAAGCTCCCAAGGGGAATTTTTATCTGAATGGAGAAGTGTTAAGACTCCGTGGTGCCAACACCATGGGACATGAGCAGCAGTGCGTGATAAAGGGAGATATGGAGCAGCTGATAGAGGATATCCTGTTGGCTAGAATCTGTCATATGAACTTTCTCAGGCTGACACAACGCCCCGTACAAGAAGAGATTTACGAATACTGTGACATGCTGGGAATGCTGACCCAGACGGATCTTCCCCTGTTTGGTGTGCTGAGAATCCCTCAGTTTACGGAGGCCCTTAGACAAACCGGTGAGATGGAAAAATTGATTCGTAAGCATCCTTGTAATATCATGGTATCCTATATCAATGAACCATTCCCAAATGCCAACAACCAGCCTCACCGCCATCTTTCCAGAGCGAATCTGCAGCACTTTTTCGAATGCGCGGATGCCGTTGTGAAGATGAATAATCCGGAGCGGGTTACCAAGCACGTGGATGGGGATTACGATCCACCGAGCAATACCCTGCCGGATAACCACTGTTACACCCTTTGGTACAATGGCCACGGTGTGGATGCAGGGGCGCTTGACAAGGGATACTGGTTTCCTGTGAAGCCGGACTGGAATTATGGATGCGGGGAATTCGGTGCAGAAGGGCTGGATCCAATTGAGACCATGAGAAAGTATTATCCGTTGGAATGGCTGCCGAAAGATGAAACGGAAGAGAAGAATTGGAGCCCAGCCAGGATTATTGCTTCTCAGACCGGGAATTTTCATTACTTTTTCTATGACACCCCGGATTCACTTCAGGGGTGGATAGAGTCCTCGCAAATACATCAAGCCTGGGCCGCTAAATGGATGACGGAGTCCTTCAGACGGAATAAAAGGATGGTTACTATTGCCATTCACCTTTTTATCGATGCATTTCCGGCGGGTTGGATGAAGGCCATCATGGATTGCGACAGGAATCCCAAACCGGCCTACTTCGCCTATCGGGATGCCCTCACACCTGTTATGCTCAGCCTACGTGGAGACAGAAATAGCTATCATCCCGGAGAAACCGCTTCTGTTGAGGTATGGGGATGTAATGATGAAAGCAGGGCCTATCAGGGTCTTAAAGTACACTATGAGATAAGAGGTTCTGAAAAAGATAGGGATGAAAGTATACCTACTGCCAATGAATCCGGCCCAATTCTGGGAACGGGCGAAAAAACCGTTGACCTTCCGGCCTGTGGTTCCGTCTATCTTGGCACCATAGAATTCATTGTGCCTGAGGTGGAGCAGACCCTTATCGTGACAGCCGGAATCCAGGGGGAGGAAGGTTCTTATCTGCACCACAACAGTTATGCACTGAGTGTGAGAAAAGACTCCAGGTTATCCACACCTGTGTATGTATGTGTGATTGGGAATTGTGGAAAAGCGGCCGCTGTGGTAGAAGAATTAGGTATAAGTCAAAAGTGTATGGAAGAAATGGAAGCAGGGGATGTGTTTCTGGTGGATGACTGGAGCAGTTATGAAGAACATAAATGCTTCATCGACGAGAAGATTTCCCGCGGCGCCAAGGCCATCTTTTTGGAACTGGATCCAGGTGAGTACCAGATTGGGGAAATGGAAGTTTCGGTCAAAAACAGTGGCATGCTCCCTATGAACTTTGCTTCCAGGAATACCGGCCACCCGCTGGTAAAAGGGTTCACCCAATTTTCTTTTTGGAACTGGTATGATAAGAATGAGGATAGAATCGCACCGATTCTGGATAAAACCTTTACAGGCACTCGTTTCACCCCCGTGCTTTTAAGCGGGAACACCAATGAAGACGGAGAATGGAATGCTGCCGCCGCAGTTGGTGAGGGGCGGATGGAAAAAGGATTGATTTACCTATGCCAGCTGAAACTGGCAGGACGGGTCAGTGATAATCCTGTAGCAAAGGAGTTTTTCTTCAGGATGCTGACAAATGCATAGAATACCCCAGCTGAATTGAAGAGATAGTTTGAATTTTATAACAAAAATAAAACCCGAGAGGAACATCTGGTTATTAACTAACCGTTCCTTTCGGGTTTTTTATATCATAAGAGCGGGAGAGTCCGACAAGTCAAACGCTTTCCTTATATAAAGAAGGAGAGCCGGGGCAAAGTCCCCGGCATGTATGAAAAAGAAAATCTATGTATATATAATTAATAATTAGTTGAGATCAGCAGCTATCTATCTCTGACTTACCTCTGACTTTCAACAGCTACCGCCTCGCAATTAATTTAATTAACTTATAATCATAGTATATCGGAGAAATGTGAGAAAACTGTGATGGAAAATTTAACAATTTGTGTAGTTTGAGTAAAAGAATTATAAAGCGGTTTATAATTCCTTTAGAAAAAGGGGCGAACTATTTCCTGATTGCTATTGACTCTCACACAATGGTATGTTTTATAGTGAAGTAGAGCTCAAAAAAACACATATATGTGAGGTGTAGTTAAATGTTAAAAATAGGAGATTTCTCGAAGTTGTCCAGAATCACAATCCGCATGCTGCGGCATTACGATGACATAGGCCTGCTGATACCCAGACAGGTAGATGAATATTCAGGTTATCGTTATTATGACGAAGAACAATTGGCGGAAGCCGGCCAGATCCAGAGTCTGAAATATATGGGATTTTCCTTAAGCGTCATCCGTGAAATCATGAACAGCCTGGAAAATCCGGATGAGCTGGAACGGTTTCTGACCATCCGCAAAAAGGAACTTGAAAGTCATCTGAATGAAACAGCAGAGCAGTTAAACATCCTGGACAACACCATGAGATGGTTAAGAAAGGATGGAAATGTTATGAATTATAATGTAACTTTAAAAACAATGCCCGAAAGATATGTGGCAAGTGTAAGACAAATAATCCCGGCCTACAATGAAGAAGGCAGGCTCTGGAATATACTATGCGAGGAAATGGCCAATACAAAAGTACAAGAAGCCTCCCCCCGGTACGGAAGGGCTATCTTCCACGATGAAGGCTACAAAGAACAAGATGTGGATGTAGAAATTCAAGTGGCCGTGACCGGGAAACACGAGGATACAAAACATGTGAAGTTCAAGCTAGATCCTCCAGTACAATATGCATCAGTTACCTACAAAGGAGGATACGACCAGATAGCAAAAGTCAACGAGGCAGTAGCCAGCTGGATACACTCCAATGGATACGAGTTCAATGGAAAATCCTTCTGCATCTACCACGCAGGCCCCAATGAAACAATCAATCCTCAGGAATGGGTGACAGAAGTATGCCATCCCGTGAAAAAGAAATAGGCAGTGTAAAGGAGTTTAAAGATAAACTCTAATAGAATCTCTAAAACTGTAGATACGATAGATTTTGAAGGCTTACGCCACCCTTGACAACACCCAAAATCAATACACGAAACGTCTAACCGACGGCGAAGAACTCAAGAACAGATAGTTTACTCCGTCTGATTCACCGCATTGTAGCATTGCTTTTGGGTGCCATCAAGGGTAAAACCCTTCGGGATGGCTGGGTTGTAACCTCTGGCTTGGAATCTAAGAACAAATAGAACCTTCGGCTTGAGCTATCTGCATTTGCTGGTCTGCTGACCATCCACCATTTACCAGGCATGTTGTTGGCACCTTCCAGCAGATCCACTTTGTTAAGCACCTGATATCGATTGTACTGTACAGCCAATAGATAGGCACTGTAACCAACTGATAAATTGAAAACTTTGCGGCAATTCTTTCAAATAACGGAAGGCCATGATGAACCAGAGACACAACCTTTGATATAGGTCTCATCGTCAGTAAATGTTTTCCCTGTATTGTAGTCATAGTTATCGACGAAAGGCTTGATAACTATCGTAGCGGTTCTGGCATAGTTAGCCACCTGCTGAACCCAAAAGAATACCCCAAAACCACCCTCCATAAACCACCCCACCTCCCCATGTGAGAATACCAACCCCAAAAATCACAACCGAGCGAGCCACAGCCAGAGTAAGCCACAGCAGACCGAGACACAGCCAGAGCGAGTCACAGCCAGATCGAGAGGACGGCGGTTGCCTTTCTGGTTTCTAAGACATGTGGGAACGCGCCCGAAGACCTCAGGCTGAGGGGAAGAGAGCACGTCGCGGAAACCAGCAAGGCAACCGCCGCCCTCTCGATCGTCCGTATTCCCCGTTGGAATTCCCCCAACAATATGTTATAATGCTTGGATAAGAAAAATCTGTGAGGAGAACGCATATGGATAGACCCCTCCCAACACTAGGGAATCCCCAGAACACCATAGCCGTACTACAGAAGTACGGTTTTAATTTTCAGAAGAAATTCGGACAGAATTTCTTGATAGATACCCATGTATTAGATAAAATAATTGCCGCCGCCAACATAGGGCCTGATGATTTTGTGGTGGAGATTGGTCCGGGAATCGGAACCATGACCCAGTATTTGGCCTATGCTGCAAGAGAAGTCTGCGCAGTTGAGATCGATCATAATTTGATACCAATATTGGAAGATACATTAAGTGGGTATGACAATGTGACTGTCTTAAATAAAGACATCCTGAAAGTAGACCTGAACGCTCTGGCTCAGGAGAAGAATGGCGGTCGTCCTATCAAAGTGGTTGCGAATCTCCCTTACTACATCACAACTCCAATCGTTATGGGTTTATTTGAAAATCACGTCCCTCTGGAGTCTGTGACCGTCATGGTACAAAAAGAGGTGGCCGAACGGATGCAGGTAGGACCGGGAACCAAAGATTACGGTGCTTTGTCATTGGCCGTCCAGTATTATGCGGAGCCCTATATTGTGGCCAATGTTCCGCCTAACTGCTTTATGCCCCGCCCTAAGGTGGGAAGTGCGGTAATCCGTCTGACTTTGCATACCGACACACCAATACAGGTGAAGGATGAGAAGTTGATGTTTCGGCTGATACGTGCTTCTTTTAATCAGAGAAGAAAAACCCTGGTAAATGGAATCACCAATTCGGCAGAACTGCAGTATACAAAGGAAGAGGTTGCTCAGGCAATCGAGAAATGCGGATTCCCACCGGCAGTGCGTGGTGAGACCCTGGAACTGAAACAGTTTGCAATGCTTTCGGATGCATTGCAGGAATGAGAATAACAAAAGAAGAACCGTGCCCAATCCAGTTATCGGGCAACAAGTGGTATAAAAAGTTAAAAGCCAATTCCCAGCGCGGAATTGGCTTTTAATATATTTACTAAAGGAAGGAGTGCCGATTATTACAATCGGCGTATGAAAAAGAAAATTTATAAAATAATCAAATGCGAGGTTTTGCTTTGATTTATCTTATGGTCTTAGTATACGGGATAATTGTGTTATTTTCATGTTCATCCTGTAAAGAAATCATGAACAAAATCATAAATATTTATGTCGTTGTAGGGTTGGAAAATAAAGGGTTTAAGCATTAATATTTTATTTAGAATTCTTGCTTTTTCATGAAATCTAAGACAGGGTAGGAAGAATATGCTATAATCAGAGCGATAGCTATGGAACGTTCATAGAAAGGGGTTATTAAAGATGTTAAAGAAGAAATTAAGAAAAGGACTGTCAGCATTTATGGCCGCGGTCACAGTACTGTCAGCACTCTCTTTTCCGGCAATGGCGGATAGTGTTACAAACAAACCATATCTGGCATTGGGCGCGGATTTGAAGGAAGATGAAAAAGCCAAGGTGCTTGAATTACTGGATATTAAAGAAGAGGATTTGGATAATTATACCGTGGTGACTGTTACCAATGCAGATGAGCACAAGTATCTTGACTCATATTTAAGTGCCAGTGTGATAGGAAGCCGTGCGCTTTCGTCCGTAAAAGTAGTGGACAAGGAAAAGGGCAATGGCCTTAAGGTAACAACCAAGAATATAACCTATTGTACCCAGATTATGTACCAGAATGCATTGGCTACAGCAGGGGTTGAGGATGCGGATATTACGGTGGCAGGTCCATTCAATATCTCAGGAACGGCCGCTCTGGTAGGAGCCATGGAAGCCTACTCTAAGATGACAGGAGAATCTTTGGAGGCCGATAATGTGGAAACAGCCACTGAGGAACTGGTTACCACAAGTCAGATTGCTGAGGAAATCGGTGATCAGGATAAGGCAGAAGAACTGATTGGTGCAGTCAAGGATGTGATCGTAGCAGAGGAGATAAAGGATCCGGAGAAGATTGAAGAGACGATCAAAGATACTGCGACAAAGCTTGAAATTACCCTGACCGATGAGCAGGTTCTCCAGATTCGTCAGTTGATGGAGAAGATTGCCAGCCTGGATCTGGATATTAATAGTCTGAAAGAACAGGCAAAGGGTCTGTATGATAAGTTAAGCGATCTGGATGTGGACTTGAATATCAGTAAAGAGGATGTGGATGGAGTTCTTGCACAAATTGGGAACTGGTTTAGTGGTATTTGGGAACAAATCAAATCATGGTTTGAATAGAGTGATACAAATGATGGTGTATAGTGCACAAAAAAAGAGTGATAAAGTGAAAACAATTGGGCTAAATTAACAGAGAAGTCATGTTTTGTTCATACTATGTTCATAAAACATTGCTATGATATATCTAGTTCAGAGATGAACCAGTTAAAAAGCAATGTGTTGTAAGTTTCATTACACATAAAATTTTTCATAATAATTGCCCAGGTATGCAAGATACCTGGGCACTCCTCATGTTATCCCTCATGATACAGGAAGATTAACGCTCGATTCCCTTGCGGGCGGGAAGTCCTTTGTCAAAGGGATGTTTTTGTTTTTGGATGTTGGAGACATAGTCTGCGGCATCAATAAGTGCCTGACTTGGACCCTGTCCGGTCAGAATTACTTCCAGGTGGGCAGGTTTTTGGCAAAGATAGTTCAGTAACAGAATCTCATCAAAAAGCCCGGCTCGGATGGTGTAGATAATTTCATCCAGGAAGAGGACATCGTAATTCTCTGTTTTGGCCAGTTCTGTTATCTGTCTGAATTGTGACTCATAATAGACTTTTCGCTGTTCCTTTTCTTCAGAACTCATCTGAAAGCTGAACTTTTCCGATTCCAATCCATCGATAAAGGTAACATTATCAAGTGCTTCCAGCACTTTCCGTTCGCTGGTCTTATTATCCTTCATGAACTGATAGATTAACACCTTGTAGCCGTAGCCGGCAGCTCTGGTACAAAGCCCCATTCCACATGTGGTTTTACCCTTGCCGTCACCGCAGTAAATATGTATAAATCCTGTTTGCTTATCCATTGATTTTCTCCCTTTCCTTCTTTACGATAAAGGCTTCAGACCTTCATCCACACCAAAACGACATACTAAATAGTATAAATGCTATTATCGGTTTGAGCAACAAAAAGTAGAAAAATAGTTTTAACAAAATCCGCCTGGATGTAGGAAACATCCAGGCGGATTGATATTATAAATTAAGAGGGATTATATAGGATACCTAATTATTCACAAAACAAATTAGTAATTTTCTACTTTACGTTCGAAGTAAGCCTTAGGATGGGCGCATACCGGGCATACTTCAGGAGCCTCATCACCTTCATAGATGTAACCACAGTTACGGCATTTCCAGCCAAGAGGTGCATCATCTTTAAAGGTTTTGCCTTCCTTATAAGATTTTAACAGCTTATTATAACGTTTTTCGTGGGCTGCTTCAACTTTAGCAACGCCTTCAAACTTGAAAGCCAGTTCTTCGAATCCTTCTTCACGGGCATCCTTTGCCATCTGAGCGTACATCTCGGTCCACTCGTAATTCTCACCGGCAGCGGCATCTTCCAGGTTGGCATCAATATCACCGATACCATGAAACTCTTTGAACCACATCTTAGCGTGCTCCTTTTCCTGGTCTGCAGTTTCCAGATACAGGGCTGCAAGCTGTTCATAACCAGCTTTCTTAGCAGCAGAAGCATAGAATGTATATTTGTTACGGGCTTGAGATTCTCCTGAAAAAGCTTCCTGTAAATTCTTCTCTGTTTTAGTTCCAGCGTATTTTGACATGAAATCCTCCTCGTAATAATATAAATCAATTATACAGGGGCAGATAGATTCTGCCCCAAATGAAAGTTTTTATAAAGCTAAAAAATGTATTAATTAACCGAAGTAACGTTTCAGTAAACCAGCGAAAGCTTTTCCGTGACGAGCTTCATCTCTGGCCATCTCATGAACGGTATCATGGATTGCATCCAGGTTAGCTGCTTTTGCACGTTTTGCAAGATCGGTTTTACCAGCAGTAGCACCGTTCTCAGCTTCTACACGCATTTCCAGGTTTTTCTTTGTGCTGTCAGTGAGAACTTCACCTAACAACTCAGCGAATTTTGATGCATGCTCAGCCTCTTCAAAAGCTGCTTTCTCCCAGTATAATCCGATTTCCGGATATCCTTCTCTATGTGCTACACGAGACATAGCCAGATACATACCAACCTCGGAACATTCTCCTTCGAAGTTTGCTCTTAAGTCTGCTTTGATATCTTCCGGAACATCAGCTGCTACGCCAACAACATGCTCAGAAGCCCATGTCATATCACCACTCTGCTCGATGAACTTAGAAGCCGGTGCCTTACAGATTGGACATTGCTCTGGTGCTGTCTCTCCTTCATAAACGTATCCACATACACTACATACAAATTTTTTCATGCTTTTTTACTTCCTTTCTTTTTTATCATTATTTTGTTTTGTTGATTTTATTCCTGGACCAATTATTGACATCCAGGAGTTCTTTAGTGTAAAACAATATTAGTAATTGTTACTGATTTAATCATACGCGCAAATCACCATTTTGTCAAGTAGTTTTTTGAATATATTATTAGTTTTCCTTATTATCTTTGCATGAACCACAAATGCCATAGAAATTGACGGAATAGTCTTCTATGATACCGTCAAAATTTTTGGATGCGGCTGATTTAATGGAACCAATATCGTCCATATCCAGGTCCATGACGGCATTACATTGTCTGCAGACAAAGTGGTTATGCGGTGAGGTATCAGCGTCGTAACGATCCACGCCATCACCGGTTGAGACTTTTTTTATTTCGCCTATTTCAGACAGAAGAGAAAGATTCCGGTACACCGTGCCGAGGCTGATGTTTGGAAAGATCGCGCGGATATCTGTATAAATCATATCGGCGGTGGGATGATCTCTACGAGTCATCAGCAATTCCTTAATGGATTCACGCTGTCTGCTATATTTTAATGCTTGCATGTGGCCTCCTTTCTAATAACAATAATGGTTATTAACATTATGATATAATAGATTTATGTTTCTGTCAAGAAAAATTATATGGACAGTCTTTCCAAATAAGAACGATTATGCTATCATTACTATATTAATGTGTGTTTTAAGATAAGGTATTTACAAGCACACTTTGGGAATATTCTGAAAATTTAAGGAGACAAGAGACGTGGAAAAGCAAAAGTATTATATGACGACCGCAATTGCATATACATCTGGTAAACCGCATATTGGCAATACCTATGAAGTTGTTCTAGCCGATAGTATTGCAAGATTTAAGAGATTACAGGGATATGATGTATTCTTCCAGACAGGAACGGACGAGCATGGACAGAAAATCGAACTGAAGGCCGGAGAGCTGGGAGTTACTCCTAAGGAGCTGGTTGACGAGGTGGCCGGTGATATCAGACGCATCTGGGATATGATGAATACCTCTTATGATAAATTTATCCGTACCACAGATGAGGATCATGAATTACAGGTTCAGAAAATATTTAAAAGACTTTATGATCAGGGAGACATCTATAAAGGTTATTATGAAGGAATGTATTGCACACCTTGCGAGTCTTTCTTCACAGAGTCCCAGCTGGTGGACGGCAAGTGCCCGGACTGTGGCCGTGAGGTGACGCCTGCCAAGGAGGAGGCTTATTTCTTCAAGATGGGTAAATATGCTCAGAGACTGATTGACCATATCAATGAACATCCGGAATTCATTCAGCCGGTATCCAGGAAGAATGAGATGATGAATAACTTCCTGCTTCCGGGTCTGCAGGATCTCTGCGTGTCCCGTACCTCATTTACCTGGGGGATACCCGTAAGCTTTGATCCGAAGCATGTGACTTATGTATGGCTGGATGCGCTGACTAACTATATCACAGGTGTCGGATATGACTGTGATGGAAACAGCACAGAACAATTCCAGGAGCTTTGGCCTGCAGATCTTCATTTGATTGGAAAGGATATCATCCGTTTCCATACCATCTATTGGCCGATTTTCCTGATGGCATTGGATCTTCCGCTTCCGAAGCAGATCTTTGGTCATCCGTGGCTTCTTCAGGGTGATGGAAAGATGAGTAAATCCAAAGGCAATGTAATCTATGCCGATGATTTAGTTGCTTTGTTCGGGGTGGATGCAGTACGTTATTTCGTGCTCCA
Organism: Candidatus Pelethocola excrementipullorum; assembly: GCA_018714325.1. GTDB lineage: Bacteria > Bacillota > Clostridia > Lachnospirales > Lachnospiraceae > Novisyntrophococcus > Novisyntrophococcus excrementipullorum. The sequence goes on along the minus strand of DVNN01000368.1, from coordinate 22,206 downwards.
CGAGATGCCGTTTGACAACGATGGTGTCATTACCTGGGAACTGATGGTGGAGAGAATGAACTCCGAATTGGCCAATACTTTGGGCAATCTGGTTAACCGTACCATCTCCATGTCCAATAAGTATTTCGAAGGTATTGTGGCTGACCGGAATGTGAAAGAAGAAGTGGATGATGAGTTTAAGGCGGTGATAACAGGAACCCGTGATAAGGTTGCTGTAAAGATGGAAGGTCTGCGTGTTTCAGATGCGTTGACAGAGATCTTTAACCTGTTTAAGCGTTGCAACAAGTATATCGATGAAACCATGCCTTGGGCTTTGGCCAAGGATGAATCCAAACAGGATCGCCTGTCCACGGTTCTTTATAACCTTGTGGAAGGTATCTGTATCGGGGCCAATCTGTTGGAGTCCTTTATGCCGGAGACCACTGACCGTATATTGACCCAGTTGAACGCCTCCCGCCGGGAGTATGACGAACTGGCTACATTTGGTCTGTATCCATCTGAGAATAAGGTGACGGATCATCCGGAGATACTGTTCCAGAGACTGGATATCGGTGAGATTCTGGAGAAGGTTGAGGCGATGATGCCTGCTGTAGAAGAAGCGCCTGCAGAGGAAGAGAATGTCATTGACCTGGAACCCAAGGATGAAATCACCTTTGAGGAATTTGGAAGGATGCAGTTCCAGGTTGGCGAGATCATTGCCTGCGAGGCGGTGAAGAAGTCCAGAAAACTGCTTTGTTCACAGGTGAAGATCGGAAGTCAGGTGAAGCAGATTGTATCAGGAATCAAGGCAGATTATACACCGGAAGAGATGGTGGGCAAGAAAGTGATGGTTCTGGTGAACCTGAAGCCTGCTAAACTTGCAGGAGTATTGTCAGAAGGCATGTTGCTCTGTGCGGAAGACGGAGATGGAAACCTGTCCTTGATGACAACTGAAAAAGATATGCCGTCTGGCGCGGAAATCTGCTAAAAGTCCAATCAAAAAGTGATAGTTAAACTATGATATAAAACTGGGATGCCCAGGAAACATGTACCGTATAGGAGTGTTTTCTGGGCACTCTTTATTAAATTAATTATTATTGGACTAACTACACTAAAATGGTTAAGTAAAAGTAACCAAATTGTGAATAATATGCGAATTTTCCTATTGAGTTGTTGACGTCGAAGGTGACTAGTCCTATAATGGTAATATTAGGAATACTGTAGTGAGGTAAATTATGATTTTTGAAACACATGCACATTATGATGATGAGGCATTTGAAAGCGACAGGGAGACTCTGTTGAAATCCATAAAAGAAAATGGGGTCGGACGTATCATCAATGTGTGTGCCAGTCTGGAAAGCCTGGAGAAAACAAAGAAGTTGATGGAAAGTTTTCCTTTTATTTATGGTGCTTTTGGCCTGCATCCAGATGAAACAGGAGATTTGGATGAGGATGTAATGAACCGGATTCGTCTGCTCTGCAGGGAAGAAAAAGCCGTTGCAGTGGGTGAGATTGGACTGGACTATTACTGGGATAAAGAGCAGCATAAAAGACAGATTTATTGGTTTGAACGCCAGATGGAACTGGCAAGAGAAGAGAAACTACCGATAATCGTGCACAGCAGAGATGCAGCAGCGGATACGCTGGATACCATGAAAAGAGTGCATGCGGAGGAAATCGGTGGCGTATGTCATTGCTTTTCGTACCCGAAAGAGATCGCCAGAGAATATATAAATATGGGATTTTATTTGGGCATCGGAGGCGTGGTTACATTTAATAATGCAAAAAAATTGAAAGAAGTGGTTGCTTATGCACCGCTGGACAGGATACTTCTGGAGACAGACAGCCCGTATCTGTCGCCGGTTCCTTATCGCGGCAAAAGGAACTCTTCTTTGAATTTGCCATATATCGCGCAGATGATTTCTGAAATTAAGGAAATTGATTACGAGGAGGTCATTGCAGTAACTGAGAAAAATGCAGAAAAATTATTTATAGGAGAGAATTTATGATTAGAAAAGATGTAAGAAAGAGGATTTCCAGACAAAAAATTCTGGTTACATCTTTGATGCTAAGTGTTATGGTTACCATGGGTACACCACTTACCGTATTGGCTTCACCCGATGCTACATATGATAGTTCTTCGGAAATGCAACCTCAGGATGAGGGTGGTGCAGCAGGGGAGGAAGGTCAGGGATCTGAGACACCATCTACCCCTGATCCAACGCCGGAACCAACTCCAGAACCAACCCCGGATCCTACACCAGAACCAACGCCGGATCCAACCCCATCACCGGAACCAACGCCGGATCCATCACCAGAACCAACCCCGGAACCAACTCCGGGTCCAACCCCAGAGACCACGCCAACTCCGGAACCGGAGACTACACCTGGGACAGAAACACCGGTTGATAATTCCGACCGTACCCCGATAAGACTGGATATTGGCAGTTACACTCAGCCAATCTTATTTCATACGATTTCTAAGGATTACGCATTGGCAAAAGTAGATTCTTTTGTGAATATTCGTGAAGAGAAAAGTGGCAGCTCCAGAATTGTAGGTAAGCTGTATCGTGGAGGCATCTGTTATATCATTGCCGACAAGGATCAGGAATGGATTTATGTAGAATCCGGTGATGTCAGAGGATTCATATCCCGTGATTATCTGATCATGGATGAAGAGGCTCTGGCACAGGTGGAAGCTATTGGAGAAGATAAGTTTTCATTGGCCGAGTGCCTGATTACCTCATGGGACAACAAGGCCTATACCTATTCTATGGATACCGTAAGGGATGTGGAGACCAGCAGCGAGCTGCGTCAGTCAATCCTGCAGTTTTCACAGCAGTTCTTGGGAAATCCTTATGTATGGGGAGGTGTGAGCCTTACCAATGGAGCTGACTGTTCCGGATATGTTCTGCAGATCTTCAGAGAGTTTGGATATTCCTTACCTCGTACCTCTGGAGAGCAGGCACATTATGGAACCAAGATTCCTGCCGCAGACGCACAGCCAGGTGACTTAATATTCTATGCAAGACCAGACGGCACCATCTACCATGTACTGATTTACATGGGTAATGGAAAGGCAATCAACGCACAGAGCACCAATACCGGTATCGTGATCTCAGATGTGGATTACAGTAAGGTACCATGGGCAGTCAGAGTTGTGGATGATGAACATGATACACTCGTTGAAAAGCTGTCCAATAGTGGAGATGTACGTCCCTCCGGTGAGTATCTGGGAAGATTTAAACTGACCGCATACTGTAATTGTGAGATTTGCTGTGGCCACTGGTCCGGCGGTCCGACAGCTAGTGGAACTATGCCGACACAGGGCACCACGGTAGCCATGGGTGGTATTGATTTCGGAACCAGGCTGAACATTGGCGGCCAGGTGTTTACCGTAGAAGACAGGGGAACGCCATACGGCCATATCGATATCTACATGAACAGTCATGAAGAAGCCAATGAATTTGGCGTTCAATATGCAGATGTATATGTACAAAACTAAATAGTATGAGAATACCGGCTTATTCAGGAAGATAGTCAAACTGAATAAGCCGGTTTTTTATATCATAGGAAAATCCTCTTTCCTCTGATATAAAAACCCTCCGGGAGGATGCGCATGACGCTTTGGCAGAAGTTATCACTAAAGTGACACGCGTCAGCGCCAGAATTTGATAAGTCAGACTCTTTCTTGTCTTGCAAAACACGTAAAATCATGTCGGTTTTTCAGGGATTCAGCTCCTTGACAGGTCTATATACCGATTGGTATAATTGTCATAAGGAGAGAAGAACGGAGGCGTTTATGGACAATCGTGAGAAGATATTGGACTGCGCCATGGAGCTGTTTTATGAGCGGGGCTATGATGCTGTAGGCGTTCAGGAAATAGTTGAGAAGGCGGGGGTCACAAAGCCGACCCTTTATTATTATTTTGGAAGTAAAAGGGGACTTTTGGAAAGCATGTTGAATGAACATTTTGTGGTGATGGAGGAAAGATTGAAGCTGGCTTGTGAGCACAATGCCAGGTTGCCAGAGGTGTTACACCGGGTGGCAAAGGCTTTCTTCGACGGAGCCACAGGAGATCCCCAATTTTTTCTGCTGATGTTGTCCCTCTTTTATTCCGGGCGCAAAAGCGAGGGCTTTCAGGTGGTGTATCCATTGATTGAACGGTATTACCGCCTCTATGTATCCATCTTCGATCATGCTTCGGAAGAGTTGGGTAATATGTATGGACGGCAGGAACAGTTTGCTGTAGGATTTTCAGGGATTCTGAATCACCATATCATGATGGCGGCCAGGGATATGGATGATTTATCCAGGCTCAAGATCTCTGATCAACAGACAACTGCCATAGTGCAGCAATTTATGTACGGTATTTATTCATAAAGAAGGGGATGGGTATAAATCCATCCTGGAAATTGACATAATAAAAGGGGATTAGGAAAAGGAGACAGGTGTATGGCTACAGAAAAGGGAAAAACCAAGAAGAGCATACGGAAAATATCCAAGAAACAAATACAGGATACCAAAACGCCACGCTTTAGTGAACTGGATCAATATCTGTTTGGTCAATCAACCCATTATGATTTGTATCGAAAGATGGGAGCCCATCCGGAAAAGATGGGGGGGAAAGATGGGGTTTGGTTTACGGTCTGGGCACCAAACGCCGAGGCGGTCTCTGTAATTGGAGAATTCAATGGATGGAATGAGCAGGCCAATCCGATGGAAAAAGTGACCGAAGGCGGAGTCTATGAAATGTTTATCCCTGAGGCTAGGGAAGGAGATCTATATAAATACTGTATCAGGAGTCAGCAGGGAGAGCTGCTATATAAAGCGGATCCTTATGCATTTTCTTCGGAGAAACGGCCGGGGAATGCATCCAGGGTGGCTGATATTGAGGGATATCAGTGGGGAGATGCCGCCTGGCTGAAGAAGCGTGAAGACTTTGATCCTGAAACTTCTGCCATGTCCATCTATGAGGTACATCCTGGATCATGGAAGAAGCATCCTTACAGCGAGGAGAATCCGGAAGGCTTCTATGACTATGAATATCTGGCGAAATCATTGGTGGATTATGTGAAGGATATGGGATATACCCATGTGGAACTGATGGGGATTGCGGAACACCCCTTTGATGGTTCCTGGGGATATCAGGTGACCGGATATTATGCGCCTACCTCACGATATGGAACGCCAAAACAGTTTAAATATCTGGTGGATTATCTTCATAAGAATAAAATTGGAGTGATTCTGGACTGGGTGCCGGCACATTTCCCAAAGGACGCCCATGGATTGGCTCTGTTTGACGGGACTGCGGTATACGAGTATGAAGATCCCCGCCAGGGAGAACATCCCGACTGGGGTACTAAGATCTTCAACTATGGTCGTTTGGAGGTCAAGAACTTTCTACTGGCCAATGCCTTATATTGGGTGGAAGAATACCATATCGACGGTCTGAGGGTGGATGCTGTGGCTTCCATGTTGTATCTGGATTATGGTAAGACAGACGGTCAGTGGATTCCGAATCAGTATGGCGGGAACCAGAATCTGGAGGCCATTGAATTCTTTAAACATCTGAATTCGCTAGTCACTGGCAGGAATAAGGGGGTCGCCATGATTGCGGAGGAATCCACCACCTGGCCGATGGTAACAGGGGATGTCAATGACGGGGGACTGGGCTTCACCTTAAAGTGGAATATGGGGTGGATGCATGATTTTCTGGAGTATATGAAGCTGGATCCCTACTTCAGGAAGTATAACCACAACAAGATGACATTTTCGATGACTTATGCTTTTAGCGAGAATTATGTGTTGGTACTTTCTCATGATGAAGTGGTGCATCTGAAGTGTTCCATGCTCAGCAAGATGCCGGGAGTGGCGGAGGATAAATACAAGAATCTGATGGCGGGATATAGCTTTATGATTGGCCATCCTGGGAAGAAACTGTTGTTTATGGGACAAGATTTCGGACAGTTGCAGGAATGGTCTGAAGAACGGGAACTAGACTGGTATCTGCTGGCGGAGAAACCACATGAACATCTGCAGGCTTTTGTGCGGGATTTGTTGCATCTTTATACCAAATATCCTGCCCTGTATGGGAACGACAGACCCGAAGGATTCCAATGGATCAATGCCGATGACAGTGACAGGAGCATCTATAGTTTTGTTCGGAATTCGCCTACGGGCAAGGGGAATCTGCTGTTTGTCTGTAACTTCACCCCCGTGGCAAGACCTGATTACAGGGTGGGAGTGCCGAAGCAAAAGCAGTATAAATTGATATTGGACAGTTCCAGTATCGAGTATGGCGGAGAATCAAAAGACCGCCAGGTCCTCTACCGGGCGGTTCAAAAGGAGTGTGATGGAAGAGCGTTTTCCATCGGTTATGATCTGCCGGGCTACGGAGTGGCAGTGTTTAGCTTTTAGCCTGACGTGTGCAAGAGGCCTGAAGATTACAGGCCCATGATATGTGCGGCTCCATAGAGAACCAGAAGATGTAGGGGATAAAAGAGGTAAAACGTGTATTTTAACCTCAATCCCCGGCTGCCGTTGTACTTGAGAATTGGTATGAGGGCAAGGAAGCAGAACCATTGTTCCGGTCCCAACATGGAGAGTGCCCCACAAGCCAGGATAGCTGCCGTGGTCCGTTGGGTTCTAAAGAGATAGAAAAGTACAATTGCCAGGATTCCGTACAGGGTGTAGTCCGTATGCAAGAGATAGGCTGCACCACAGCCCGCTGCAGTGACCAGAAGCGTGTAAAACAAGGTCAGCCAACTGGAGTGACAGGCTTGTTCCATCTGGGAAAGAGCCCAGATGGTCAAAAGCCCCAGCGTAAGGGTGAACAGGGTATTTTGGTTGGTAAAGTTCCAAGCGGAATTGGAAAAGGCCAGATCGAAAGGAATTTCTGCCAGGAGTGCCATGATAAACAGGTTCCGGCAGTATTTGAGTTTGCTGCGTGTGTGGAGAAAGCCCTCCACCAGCAAAAAAGCGAACAAAGGAAAGGCAATTCGGCCCACAGAACGCAAAAAGGAGCCTGCCATGACAAGGGTATTATGGGAGGCCAGAAAATGATCTAATTCGGATTGGGAATTGGCGGATATCAGTGCATTTTGGTATAAGGGCTGCTCAATCATGATAGCGGCCAAATGGTCAAGGAGCATACAAACCATGGCTATTAATTTCACCGTACTTCCTGAGATTCCAAACAGAGGTTTTTCGTTGGCTGGATATTGGTTGGACATAGTGATTCCTTTCTGCGAAGCTGTGATACAGACCTTTCAAATGGTCCGGTTGAATTAGAACACTGTAATGTTCTAGTCTTTATTATATTCATGGATTCATTATATTCATGAGTTGGGAAAAACACAATTCTGGTTTAAGTGAAAGTTTAGCATATTTTTTCGGGATTTACAATTTTGATTGTGGTTTAAGAAATAATAAAATCAGGCTGTCTCGTGGAAAACAGCCTGATTTTTGTTGTGGTTGGAATTCTAGAACGTGTAATATATGTATAATTGCAACAAAAAGGTAAAACCGCAGACTATAGAAGTAATTAAAATCTGCTTACGTCGGATAATGGCCATAGCCGTTATAAACCAAGGTCCTGACAGGATATAGACTCTAAGCAATGTCATTATCGATTGCTGAGTGGCGATGTCCTGTTCATCCGTAGTATATACAAAAATCAAAAATAAGACTCCAAGGAACATCCATACCAAAAACAATAATATACTTATCTTTTGACGCGTTGAAAATTTTCTCATACCGTTCTCCTCCAATTTCTGATGGTTTGAAGTCCGTTTTCAGTTTCCAATCGTCATAAAATGCATCTGATTTATAGGTTTAGTTCATCAACTTAAGGAGAGTGAAAATCGTTGCTAAACCATCTGTTACTTATATCATACGTCAATAAAGTATGATTGTCAAAATAGGATTTAACGTATAATTTGGGAATTATAATCTTGCCTTATCCGGCCATTCTCCTTAAAGGATTAAATATAAAAAGTGCATAATAGAAAACAAAAATATCTTTTTTTATAATACATATTGACAAACAAATAAAATATACCTATAATAAAGGTATAAAAATAAATAATTTAAACGATTAAATGAAAGCTGACTTAATAGAAAAGAGAAAAACGGTCAGTTATTCTTTTGAACTTAGTTTAATCGTTTAAACTGCTATTTTAAGGAGGTATTACTTATGAAGAAGAAACAAATTTTTGCAGTTATGTTGGCTGCCACAATGGTGGGAGGAATGTTGGCAGGTTGTGGATCCGGTGGTGACACATCCAAGAGTACAAGTGAAGGCTCCTCAGCGGCCTCTTCTGGCGAAGACTCATCAGGAGGTGGTAAAGTAACACTTGCAGTTTGGAACGAGCCGCCTCAGGATGATGCTTTGAATATGTACAAGAAGTGTGAAGAGGCTACTGGCATTAAAGTGGATGTTACGGTTATTCCTGAGAGTGACTACTCCTCAAAATTAAACCAGATGGTTTCCACAAAGGATAGTTCCATCGATATTTATGTTATCTGGGAAAATGATATTGCGAATTTTGCCCAGGTAGGCGGCATTCTCAGTATGGATGATTATCTGAAAGACTCCAGTATCAAGACAGATGAGTTCATCGATGCTGTAGGAAAACTTTCAGAAGGTCTGGGTGGTACATATGGACTTCCATGGTGCGCAGCCACAGAGATTTTATATTATAACCAGGATATGTTTGATGCAGCAGGGATCGAATATCCAGATAATAACTGGTCCTATGATGACTATAAAGCAGCGGCCGAGAAGTTGACCCAGAAGGGTGATGATGGCTCCACTACTGTATATGGTTCCACACTTCCCAATACTCAGACCTGGTGGGCAGGAATTGGTGCTGCAGGCGACCAGGTATATGATCCTTCCACCGGTGAGATGGTAATCGGTGATGGTGCCGAATCTTTTGTTACTGATATGGCTACTATGGTGGAAAATGGAAACATACCGGCTCCATCCTCTGATACGGCAGATCTGTTTGCGGCAGGAAAAGCTGCAATGAGCTGGCAGGGAAGCTGGAGTATCGGAACTTATGGCGGAGACCTGGACTTTAACTGGGAGATCGCCACACTTCCAACCGACGAGATTAAGTATAACACTCTGCATACTGGATTTTACAGTATCAATGCCAACAGCAAGAATCAAGATGATGCGTTTAAGGTAATTGAGTACCTGATGGGTGAAGAAGGTCAGGAAATCAACTCCAAAGCCAGCGGTAATCCATCCGCAATCAAGTCCATTGCTGAAAAGGGTGCATGGAAGGTTGAATCCGCAACCACCATCGAAAACTGGGATGCAATGACTGACTCCCTGCAGGCTGGTGTATTTGGATATACCTGCCTTCCATCCGGAGTTACGAATAATGCAATCAGTGAATTTAACAATGCTGTACTAGGTCAAAAGACGCCGAAGGAAGCAGTTGATGCGGCTTCTCAGTACGCGAAGGAGACCATCGGATATTAATTTGCAAGGGGGCTGCTGCATGAAGTCTGCAGCAGCTCCTGATTTTTCCAGAATTATAAGGATCGGCTAGAAGACCTGTAAAGGCAGTCACAATTGGCAGGCGAAGGTCTAAGTTTAGAATTAATTCAGGAGTAATAGGAGGATTATTATGGCAAATAATAAGGGTTCAAAGCCTGCAAAGGATAAAAGAATAAAGAATAATCTTACAGCATATGCGTTTTGTGCGCCTTGGTTTATTGGATTTATTTGTTTCACCCTGTTTCCAATCGGATTTATGTTTGTGGTAAGTCTTACAGACAGAAAACTGAATGGACTTTCAAAATTTGTTGGTTTGTTAAATTATAAGAATATGTTTTCCAGCCCTACATTCTGGAACTCATTGAAAGTAACTATAATGTTTACGATTATCATGATGGTGGTGACCACTATCTGGGCTGTTATTTTGGCCATGCTATTGAATCATAAGCAAAGATTCAACGGTATCTTTCAGTTTTGTTATTTTCTTCCTTCGGTTATTCCGACGGTTGCACTGGCATATGCCTTCCGTACTATTTTCGGTAAGGAAGCCGGTTTATTAAACGCTGTTATCTCGATATTTACAGGGAAAAATACCAGTATTAACTGGTTGTATGATACACGCACCGTGTATTTTGCGGTATTTTTCATCACCCTGTTCATATATAATACGGGGCAGATGATGCTGACCTTCCGTTCCGGACTCAATGATGTGCCGCGGGAGCTATATGAAGCCTGTGATCTGGATGGGGCAAGTGCCCTCCGTAAGTTTTTCAGCGTCACACTCCCCATGATTTCACCAATCGTGCTGTTTAATGCGGTGATGGGATGTGTCAGTGCTTTGAACGGATCCTTTGCTTTGCTATATCCATTGACCGGTGAAAGCGGAGATCCCAATGGCATGACCCAGGTATTGAGCCTTCTGATCTATAAGGAAGCATTTAGCAACATGAAGGTTGGATATGCCAGCGCATTATCAGTAATCTTGTTTATTGTAGCCTGTGTTTTTGGAATCGGCATCTTTGCTGTTTCCAAGAAAACTGTTTACTATGAGAATTAAAAGGGGGTAAGACGATGTATTCTGCAAAAGCAAAAAAGAGAGCAGGAAGAATCAGTATATTAATATTAAAGATCATAGTTGCATTCATCATGTTTTCCCCTATTATCTGGGTGTTTTCAGGATCCTTTAAGACTTTGACCGAATTTACAACCTCTTCCAATATCATTCCGAAGAATTTTACCTGGGAGAACTTTAGATATATCTTCAACAATTCCAACTATTTCTTATATGTTCGAAATACGGTGCTGCTGATGGGTGGTGCTACATTGGGGACCTTAATTTCATCCTCCCTGGTGGCCTATCCTCTGGCAAGGATGGAATTTGCCGGAAAGAATGTGATATTCGCAATTATCGTAGGTACCATGATGATTCCCAATATCGCGCTTATTATCCCGCAGTATATTATGTTTGGTAAGATCGGCTGGCTGGATTCTCTGCTTCCCATGATCATACCTGCCTGCTTTGCATATCCCTACAATGTGTTCTTGTTCCGGCAGTTCTTCCGATCCATACCGAAGGAACTGGATGAATCGGCCTACATTGACGGGTGCTCAAAGATGGGAGTGTTTTTTAAGGTGTTGGTTCCCCTTTCGAAACCAACATTTGCAACCATAGGAGTTCTGTCTTGTGTATTCTGGTGGAATGAGCTGACACAACCGGTATTCTACATTAACAGTGACCAGTGGCGTACGTTGACTATTGCGTTGATGACCACATTTATGTATACTTCAGGTAACGCATTTGTTATTAACTGGCCTTCCATTATGGCTGCGTGCACACTGATGATTATACCTCCGATGATACTTTACTTGTGTGGTTCACGCTTCCTGGTAGAAGGAATTAAAACATCAGGATTAAAGGGGTAATCACGAAGGAAAGAGGTAGGAGACTGTGACATTAAAAGAGATTGCGGCGATAGCGGGTGTTTCGGTGGCCACCGTATCATATGTATTGAATAACACTGCACAGGTGAGCGAAGAGACGAGACAAAAAGTAGAGAAAATTATCAAGGAAACAGGATATAGATCCAATATGTTGGCGAAGAGCCTTCGTAAGAATGAAACGTTTCTGATTGGAGTTATCGTGGAGGATGTCACGGTCTGGCATACTGCCCCTATTATTGATGGAATCAATGAAATTGCCGAAATACGGGGATATAATACGATTTTGAGTAATCTTCGTCTTCTCAGTAAGATTGAATCACAGTTTGAGCACATATCCATATTTCAGAAAGATATTGATAAGGCGCTGGATGTTCTGATCGGCATGCAGGTGGATGGAGTCATCTATGTAGGCATGCACGACCGTAAGATCGGGCATGTGCTCCATGATATACAAAAACCAGTGGTTTACTGTTACTGCTATACGGATGGGGAAGGTTCTTCCGTTCGATATAGCAATGAAAAGACAGCATACCAGTTAACCCAGGACCTGATTGACAAAGGACACAGGAACTTTGGGGTTATCAATGGTCTGGAAGGTTCGGAGCCGGCCAGACTGCGGTACAGGGGATTTACTAAGGCAATAAACGAAGCCGGTATAGAGGTTAAGCCGGAACATATAGTGCGCGGTAACTGGAGCTATCAGAAGGGCAAAGAAGTGGCCAGAGAACTTCTTTCACGCAAGGATCACCCAGATGCAATTGTAGCGATGAATGATGAGATGGCAGTGGGTGTATATCATGCGGCCGAGGAGCTGGGGATTAAAATACCGGAGGAGGTATCGGTAACTGGATTCGATAATGCAGAAATCGCCCAGTATGTATCACCGAAATTGACCACTGTGGACCGGCCTCTTCAGGAGATGGGATATCGCTCCATGGAACTGTTGTTGAATATGATTCATGGCATCAATGTTGGTGATGTCAATATTACGCTTCCCTGCAGTATAGTTGAAGGGGAGTCGGTAAAAGACCGTAGCTGATCTACCTTTGAGAACTCTGTGTCAGAGGCAGATGGGAGGTACGGATTGGAGGAAAGTATGAAGCAGAATAAGCTGAATAATGTGGCATTAGGAAATATAAAGATTAACGATGATTTTTGGAATAAATATACGGATTTGGTGGACGATGTGATTCTTCCGTTCCAATGGGAATTGATTAATGATAATGTGGAGGGCGCAGAAAAGAGTTATTGCATCCAGAACTTCCGCATTGCCTGTGGCGATATAGAAGGAAAACATCAAGGCATGGTATTTCAGGATACCGATGTTGCTAAGTGGCTGGAAGCGGTAGGGTTCTCCCTGGCGAAAAAGCCAAATTCCAAGCTGGAAGCAATTGCTGATGAGGCAATTGATCTGATTGCAAGGGCACAGTGTGAGGACGGTTATCTGAATACATACTATACGATTACCGGAGAGCCAAGATGGTCCAATTTGTTTGAAGGACATGAGCTTTACACGGCCGGGCATATGATTGAAGCGGCAGTGGCATATTATCAGGCTACAGGAAAGAGGAAAATCCTGGATGTGGTGTGCAGGTTTGCAGATTATATGTGCCAGGTATTTGGCGCAGATGAAGGGAAAATCCACGGATATCCGGGGCATCCAGAAGTGGAACTGGCTTTGGTTAAGCTCTACCGTGTCACCGGAAAGAAGAAATATCTGAATCTTGCCAATGATTTTGTCCGGATGCGCGGAGAAAAACCTTGCTATTTCCTTAGTGAAGATTGTATAAAGAATCAGAACTTCATCTTCCCTGAATTTAAGGATTTTGATATGGATTATACCCAGGCCCACTTGCCGATGAAGGAGCAGGTGACTGCGGAAGGCCATGCGGTCCGTGCGGTATATCTGTACAGTGCCATGGCTGATCTGGCCTATGAATATCAGGATGAAGCGTTGTTGAAACAATGTGATGTGATTTGGAATAATATCGTGGATAAAAGGATGTATATCACAGGGAGTATCGGTTCTGCATCCTATGGAGAGCGGTTTACCACCGATTACGATCTCCCCAACAATACCAACTATTCCGAATCCTGTGCCACTATCGGCCTTGCGATGTTCTCTAACCGGATGTTCCAGATTACAAAAGATGGAAAATATGCCGATGTGGTGGAGCAGGCGTTGTATAATACATTGTTGTCCGGCATAGCACAAGATGGAAAACATTTCTTTTATGTAAACCCATTGGAAGTAGTTCCGGAAATTGCAGAAAAGAATCCTACCATGCGTCATGTGAAAACCACCCGTCAGCTTTGGTTTGGTGTGGCTTGCTGCCCTCCGAATATTGCGAGGACGTTGGCCTCTCTGGGTGACTATGCATATGCGGTAGGAGATAATGAGATTTATGTAAACTTGTTTGTGAGCAGCCGGATTGAGGCCGGATTAAAATCTGGAAAAACCACATTGGAACTTCAGGCCAATTATCCGGAACATGGAGATATCAAACTAAAGGTTACTCCCGAGAGGGACGGACAGGTGTTTGAAGTGGCAGTCCGGAAACCTGGGTTTAGCAAAAATGCAGTGGTAACAGTCAATGGAGAAGTGGTTGAATATTGTTTGGAAAAAGGGTATCTATACCTGGAGCGGGAATGGAAATCTGGGGATGTGATAGAAGTCCAGTTGGATGTATCCTTCCGTTTTGTATATAGCAACCCTAAGGTTCGGGATAATATTGGACGGGTTAGTCTGATGAAAGGCCCCTGGGTTTATTGCCTGGAGGAAGAGGACAATGGAACTTATCTGTCTTCCATCATGATTGATACCGCCTCGGCTCCGGTGAAGAAAGAGGATCCGCAGCTCCTGGGAGGCACCATGTGTGCAGAACTGAAGGGCAAGAGGATAAACTATCAGAAAGTGGAAGAGGAACTCTACTGTGAACATGGACCTGAATATATCGAGGATACATTCAAGGCAATCCCTTATTGTTGTTGGAATAACCGTAGTAAGGGAGAGATGTTGGTTTGGATGAGAGAGCAATAAAAACTCATAGTTATCATCGTTAATCAGGTTGAAGTGATTGAACTGGTGTATGTTGAAGAGAAGGTATACATCAGGCAAACGGTAAGAGTGGCTATGAAAAGTTATTAATAAGAAATTGTCAAAAACTATTGACAAAATTATAGATCTGTAATATTGTGATACTATAAATAACAAACCGTTGAGAAAGACGAGTAAGCTTTGAACGAGATCACAGAGAGCAGCAGGTGGTGGGATTGCTGTATGGAGGTTATTGCTGAATGGACTTTTGAGGGCAGCCTGAAATCATGAGAGTAGGCGCTGTCGGGAACCAAACCCGTTATCAATGAGGAGCGTATGACTGTACGTGGAAAGTGGACGATTCGTCAATTTGAGTGGTACCGCGGTAATGATAGTGTCTATTATTAGCGTCTCAAGCAACTGTTGCTTGAGGCGCTTTTTTATATCATAATATCATGGAATATTATTCCAGAGACGCTTATGCTGAATGCGAAACCATCTTAAATCTTTCCAAAAGGTAAAGAACAATCACATTTCTATTCGGAAACATGGGAATGCTTGTTCCAAAACGTATGAAGGTAATACGTAATATCAGTTCATTTTATGAAAAGAAAAGGAGAGAATAAGGATGAAGAAAAAAGTGATGGCAGTAGTTTTAGGTATGAGCATGATGGCAGCAACATTGGCAGGATGTGGAAAAGGTGGAGACTCCGGTGTGGCATCAGGCAAAGAAAAAGAGATGTATACCATTGGAATCAGTCAGTTTGCAGAGCATGGATCTTTAGATAACTGTCGTGAAGGATTTATTCAAGGGCTCAAGGAAGAAGGGCTTGAAGAAGGAAAGAACCTGACCATCAAGTTGAATAATGCGGATGCGGATATGAGTACAGCAAATCAGATTGCATCCAACCTGGCTGCTGATAAGGTTGATTTGATCTGTGCAATTGCAACACCCAGCGCTCAGACCGCTTTTAATGCAGCTATGGAAAAGAATATTCCGGTCATCTATACCGCAGTTACCAATCCGGTGGAGGCAGAACTGGCAACAGAGGATGGGAAACCAGTTGGCGAAGTAACTGGAACCAGTGATGAACTTCCGGTTGAAGCTCAGCTGAAAATGATTCGTGAGATTCTTCCAGATGCCAAGACCATCGGTATCCTGTATACAACCAGTGAGGCCAACTCGGTATACAGCATCGAGAAATATGAGGAGCTGGCGGATAAGTACGGATTTAAGATCGAAAAAGCAGGAATCACCAATACCTCTGAGATTCAGCTTGCAGCAGCAGATCTTTTGGGAAAAGTGGACTGTCTGACAAACCTGACGGATAACACCGTGGTAAGTGCCCTGCCTACCGTTCTGGGAATGGCCGATGAAAAGGGAATTCCGGTGTTTGGAAGCGAAATCGAGCAGGTGAGAATCGGTTGTCTGGCGGCAGAAGGAATCGAGTATGTGCAGCTTGGCATTGAAACTGGGAAGATGGCGGCTAAGGTGTTAAAGGGAGAAGCCAAGGCTTCCGATATGAAGTATGAATTAGTTACCGAAAGCAGTTTATATGTCAATGATAAGGTGGCTGAAAACCTGGGAATCACTGTACCGGACACCATGAAAGAGCGTGCGGTTGAGTCATTTGACCAGATAGTAGAGAAAAAATAATATTCCAGAGATAGGGTAGAAGGAGTGGATGGTATGGATTTTTTGATAACGGTATTGGAGCAGGGGCTGATATATGGCATCATGGCTCTGGGAGTGTATATAACCTATAAAATTCTGGATTTCCCGGATTTGAGCGTGGATGGTACATTCCCCTTTGGTGCAGCGGTGACTGCCACCTTACTCAAGTTTGGAGTGAATCCATACCTGACACTTTTGATTTCCTTTGCGGCCGGATTGGTGGCTGGTATCTGTACTGGATTGATTCATGTAAAATTCAAGGTGAGGGACCTGCTTTCCGGTATTATTGTAATGACAGGTCTTTATACCATTAATATGTATATTGCGGGAACCAATAACGTGCCTCTATTTTCCGTGAATACAATCTTTAGAAATGATATGCTTACCGGTATTTTCGGAGATAAAATTCCCCAGTGGGTGGATATCGTTGTTATTTTAGTTATTGTGATAATCTGCAAGCTCCTTTTGGATCTCTACCTGAAGACCCAGTCAGGTTATCTGCTCCGGGCCGTGGGTGATAATGATATGATCGTTACTTCCCTCGCCAAGGATAAGGGGAATGTTAAGATACTAGGATTGGCCATCGCTAATGGTCTGGTAGCGTTGAGCGGTTCTGTGTTTGCACAGCAATCCAGAGTGTTTGATATATCCATGGGTACGGGAGCACTTGTTATCGGCTTGGCCAGCGTAATTATTGGATTTAGCTTCTTTAAGAAGTTATCTTTTGTAAAAACCACCACAGCGGTGATTGTGGGTTCGATTTTCTATAAGGCCTGTGTCGCCCTTGCTCTTAAGGTCGCCGGTGCCGAAGCCACAAAGTTAATTACAGCTGTATTGTTCCTGGTGATTCTGGTTGTCAGCCTGGATAGAAAGAAGAAGGTGAAAATCAATGCTTGAGTTAAAACATATTCATAAATACTATAATTCAGGCACCATCAACGAGATGTGCCTATTCGATGATTTTAATATGAACATCGAAGATGGGCAGTTTGTAGCGGTTGTGGGAAGCAACGGATCTGGCAAAACCACCCTGTTGAACCTGATCTGTGGAAGCATTGACCTGGATTCCGGAAGCGTGTTGATTGATGGAAAAGACATCGGCAGAGAGAAAGAATTTAAAAGGAACCAGTACATTGGAAGGGTGTATCAGAACCCTGCCATGGGTACCTGCCCCAATATGACCATCGCTGAGAATATGTCATTGGCAGATAATAAAGGTAAGATGTACGGACTGCGCCCTGGTAAGAATAAGGCCCGTATGGAGTTTTACCGGGAAAGCCTCAAACAGCTGGGGCTGGGACTGGAAGACAAGATGAATGTGAAGGTGGGCGTGTTATCCGGGGGACAGCGGCAGGCCATGGCACTTCTGATGTCGACGATGACACCGATCCGGTTCTTAATTCTGGATGAGCACACCGCAGCTCTGGACCCCAAGACGGCAGAACTGATCATGGAATTGACTGATAAGATCGTAAGAGAGAAAAACCTCACAACCATCATGGTTACCCACAATCTCCGTTATGCGGTGGAATACGGAAACCGTTTGGTGATGATGCATCAGGGTAAGGCGGTTATCGATTCTGCAGGAGCGGAAAAGAGTACTATTCAGATTGATCATATTCTGGAAAAGTTCAATGAAATTAGTATTGAATGTGGAAATTAAACCTCTGTGAGTATGAAAGGTCGGTAAATGCTTTTCATTTGTAAGGGAATGGGTTATAATGAAGGCAGTTGAATTATTACGAAGGAGGATTGCCCGATGAAGGTATCGAATATCAAAGATATTGACAAATTTTTTCAAGTTGTAGATAGTTGTGTAGGCCGGGTTGAGTTAGTTACCGGTGAAGGTGACAGATTGAATCTGAAATCCAAATTAAGCCAGTATGTATCTCTGGCGAACATTTTTTCCAGCGGCGAGATTCCAGAATTGGAAATCATAGCTTCTGAAAAGGAAGACGTTGATAGACTACTGAACTTTATGATGAACGGCTGATTACCGGAGAAGCAGGCATAAACTACATGGACTGAAGGTAAGGGTTTCAAAAGAAATCCAATCCCTCAGTCCTGTTTTGATGAAAGAGAGAAAAATGGACAGGAAAGCTTTGTTTTTTGATATAGATGAAACGTTGTTAAGTAAGAATACAGGTGAGGTGCCCGAGAGTGCTGTGACGGCTCTGGCATTAGCCAGAGATCAGGGGCACATGACATTTGTTAATACAGGCAGGACAATCACTACCCTGCCGGCGATATTTAAAACAATGCCCTTTGATGGGTTTCTCTGTGGCTGCGGAACTTATATCCAGCATGAGGAAGAGGTTCTCTCTGCCCGTAGCATTCCTTCTAAGAGAGGTGAGGAAATCATCCAGCTGATAAGAGATTGCGATGGGGATATGCTTCTGGAAGGCAGAGAGGATTGCTATCTGACCAGAGACAGGTCCCGATTTGAAAAAATTGAAAAACTTAGAGATTATTTTAAGAACGTGGGATTGGGAAATACAACTTATATAGAAGATGGAGATTTCAGGTTTGATAAATTTATCGTCTGTATGGATGAAAACACGGACCGGCCGCGCCTGATGCAAGGGTTGGAAGAGGACATGGATATTATGGACCGGCATGGAGGTGTGTATGAAGTTGTGCCAAAGGGATATTCAAAGGCCACTGCCATCGAATACATATTGGAGTATTTTCATCTGAATCCGGAAGAGACCTATGTTTTTGGTGACAGCAGCAATGATTTAAGTATGTTCCAATATGCAAAACATACGATTGCAATGGAGCACCATGATCCGATGCTGGATCCGTATACAGAGTTCATAACGCGGTCTGTGGAAGAGGATGGCATATACCATGCGATGAAGCATTATGGTATCATTTGATATAGAATGATACTAGGACAACATCATTTTTATGGCAAAAGAAATACAAGTTGTATGAAAAATATATTAAATGAAAAGGAGAGAGTATCATGAATGAAACGTTGAGAACGCTGGAAACCCGTAGAAGTATTCGTGCCTATAAAGAGGACCAGGTCCCTGATGAGATTCTGGATCAGATTCTGGAAGCCGGAACCTATGCACCGACTGGTATGGGGCGGCAGTCACCGGTCATGGTGGTGGTGCAGGAGCGGGAGATGATAGGGAAACTGTCAAAGATGAATGCTGCGGTTATGAACACCGACTCAGATCCTTTCTATGGGGCACCCACCCTTGTTGTGGTTCTGGCCGATAAAACCATACACACCGGCGTGGAGGATGGCAGTCTGGTGATGGGGAATCTGATGAACGCGGCCTCTTCCTTAGGTATCGGATCCTGCTGGGTACACCGCGCAAGGGAAGTTTTTGAAACCGAAGAAGGAAAGAAGATTTTGGCTGGCTGGGGACTGGATCCGGAACAGTATATCGGAGTGGGAAACTGTATTCTGGGATATGCAGACCAGGAGGGTAAGGCAAAACCTAGGAAGGAGAATTATATTATCCGGGTTTAGAGAAGACTCAATACACTAGGAAAGCCATTGAAAGATCAATATATAGATGTTGGGGTCAAAAGGCGTTCAGTGAAAAAACTGAATGCCTTTTTATTATTCATTTGTAACTATTTATACTTTGCATAGATATTTTATCTAATTCTTTCCAATCGTGTTTACAGTCCCGTAAAATGGGGGTATAATAATCAATGTGTGGGGCGGGAGTCGGACTTCCGTCCCTTAAGGTGCTATGCATTTCCTTGAAAATGTACTGAATTATCACTATAAATTTATTTTCTTATTTATTTGAAGGGAGACTTAAAATCATGACCAAGATAGACATTATATCCGGCTTTCTAGGAGCCGGCAAAACAACCTTGATTAAGAAACTACTGTCAGATGCTTTGAAAGGACAGCAGGTAGTTCTGATCGAAAATGAATTTGGGGAAATCGGCATTGACGGCGGATTCCTGAAAGAGGCAGGCATTGAGATCCGAGAGATGAACTCGGGCTGTATCTGCTGTTCTCTGGTTGGAGACTTCGGCACGGCCTTGACAGAGGTAATTGATAAATACCACCCCGACCGCATCATCATCGAACCTTCAGGCGTGGGCAAGCTTTCCGATGTCATTCATGCGGTGGAAGGAATCAAGACCGATGTGGACGTTGTGTTGAATTGTGCCACCACGGTTGTGGATGTGATGAAATGCAAGATGTACCTGAGAAACTTCGGTGAATTCTTCAAGAATCAGGTGGAAGCTGCGAGCACCATTATATTAAGCCGTACGGATACGGAGAAGGCGACCGAAGAAAAAATAGAAGCAGCACTGGAGCTGCTGAGAGAATTGAATCCGAATGCGACCATTATTACAACACCGGTGGAAGAGTTGGATGGTAAAAAGGTTCTGGAAACCATGGAAGGTGTGAAAATTGATCTTTCTCATGTGGAAGAGGAACATGATCATCATCATGAGCATGATGAAAACTGCAGCTGTGGGTGCCATGACCATGACCACGACCACCATCATGAGCATGACGAGGACTGCAGCTGTGGGTGCCACGATCATCATGACCACGACCACCATCATGAACATGATGAGAACTGCAGCTGCGGCTGCCATGACCACGATCACGAGCATCACGGCCACGACCATCATCACGCTGACGAAGTCTTTACAAGTTGGGGACGTGAGACCATTAAGAAGTTTGATAAGGGTCAGATAGAGTCTATCCTGAATCATTTATCAGAAGACGATTCTTTCGGTATCGTACTTCGTGCAAAAGGTATGGTAGAGGGAAAGGACGGCCATTGGATTTATTTCGATATGGTTCCGGGTGAGGCGGATGTCAGAGAAGGCTCTCCAGAGTATACAGGCAGAATCTGTGTTATTGGCTCCAAACTTGTAGAGGACAAGCTGCAGGATGCATTCGGCATCTAAGAGAGATGTCATAAATATGAAATAGAAAGAGGTCCATGATGTTAGAGAATGAAATTGATATTCCAATTTATCTGATCACCGGCTTTTTGGAGGGTGGAAAGACTTCATTTATTAATTTTACCGTACAGCAGGAGTATTTTCAGATTGAGGAACCGACCCTTCTGATTGCCTGCGAGGAAGGTGAGGAAGAATACGATTTAGAGCTGCTAAAAAAGCATAACACTGTGCTGGAAGTGGTGGAAGAGCCGGAAGACTTTACTTTTGAGCTTTTGAAATCATATCAGAAGAAGTACCGTCCGGATAGGATCATCCTGGAGTATAATCCCCTGTGGAGCGTGAAGAAGCTAGAAGAGATGAAGATGCCCAAGGGCTGGGGGATCGTGCAGCACATCGTGACGGTGGACGGCAGCTGTTTCCAGATTTATATGAACAATATGAAATCTATCTTTATGGAGATGGTGATGAACGCGGATATGGTGATGTTTAACCGATGCACCCCGGAACTTCCTCTGGCTAATTTCAGAAGAAGCATCAAGGTTGTAAATCCGGCGGCAGAGATACTGTTCGAGGATCAGACAGGAGAATTGACCGATATTTTCGAAGACTCCGTGCCATATGATCTGAATGCAGATGAGATTGTGGTTGAGGACGTGGATTATGGTATCTTTTATGTGGATATCGGGGACCACCCGGACCGTTATGAGGGGAAAACCGTGAAATTTAAGGGGATTGTCCTCAAGAGCAAGGACGTGGGAGCCGAGTTCTTTGTGCCCGGCCGTATGGCTATGACTTGTTGTGCGGATGATACCACATTTATCGGTTATGTATGCAAGAGTCCGAAAGCCAAAAAGCTGGTGATGGGTCAATGGGTTACTGTCACAGCTAAGGTAGGTTGGGAATATATGGATGTTTATCATGAAGAAGGTCCGGTTCTGTATGCCCAGGAAATTAAGCCCTGCAACCCGCCGGAATCGGAAATGGTATATTTTAATTGATACCAGGGTCAAAAGGTCATGCGTTTCATGCTTGCATGAAAAAGCATGAATTTGGGACCCGCAAAACATGAGAAAGTAGCCCGAACAGGGCGGATTTCGAATGTTTTTAGTATTGCGAGAGCACAAAGTGCGTAGCAATACGTAGGTATCATGGGGTCA